>NZ_BADL01000112.1 GCF_000333615.1 Ideonella sp. B508-1
ATGAAATCATTGGCGACCATGCTGGCGTCACTGCCGTGCGCACCAAGTCGGTTGAGGGGGAGACCTGCACCCACATCGAGGTCAAGGGCTGCTTCATCGCCATCGGCCACCATCCGAACACGGCCATTTTCGAGGGGCAGCTGGCGATGAAGGATGGCTACATCCTCACCCGATCCGGCCACCAGGGATTCGCCACCCAGACGAACATCGAAGGCATCTTTGCGGCGGGTGATGTGCAGGATCACGTCTATCGCCAGGCGATCACCTCGGCGGCCACAGGCTGCATGGCTGCGCTCGACGCTCAACGATTCCTCGAGATCAACGCTCAATGAACGCGCGCGACCCGTCCGTCGATAACCCGCTCCTGGCAGGCACGGCGTTGCCGGCCTTCGATCTCATCAGGCCGGAGCACATTGGGCAAGCCATCAACGTCCTGGTGTCTCGCTGCGACGAAGCCGTTGCCGTGGCCGTCGACGCTGCCACGCCGGTGAAATACGCGTCCTTGCGTCACGCGCTGGAGCGCCCGATGCAGGCCCTCCAGGACGCATGGAGCACCATAGCGCACTTGAACGCCGTGTGCGACACCCCTGCCCTGCGGGCGGAGTTCGCACCCGCTCAAGCGAAGGTCACGTCCCTCTTCTCGCGCATCGGGTCCGACTTGCGGCTCTACCGACGCTATCGCGATGTACTGACGCATGAGGGCGACGCGTTGACGCCCACGCAACGAAGGGCGCTGGAGAACGAGGTCCGCGACTTCGAGATGTCGGGCGCCGAACTCGATGACGCAGGCAAGGCCGCTCTGGCAGCCATCGACCTCCAGTCCGCCGAGTTGTCGCACCAGTTCGCCATGCATGTGCTGGATGCCACCGATCGATTCGAGCTGTGGCTGACCGAGGACAACGTGGCGGGCCTGCCGGACGACATCCAGCAGGCGATGCGGCAAGCCGCGGCGACCGCCGGCCGGCCGGCCGACTATCGCTGCGGTCTGCAAGCGACCTTCGTCGTTCCAGTGCTGCAATTCGCACACTCACGCAGCGTCCGCGAGACGGTCTATCGGGCCAACGTCACGCGAGCCAGCGAATTTGGTCCCGCCGAAGAAGACAACGGGCCGGTGATCGCCAAACTCCTGGAGCTTCGCCAGGAGCGGGCGTCTTTCCTGGGGTACGCGAATTTTGCGGAAGTCTCCCTCGTGCCCAAGATGGCCGCGAGTTCGACCCAGGTCATCCGCTTCCTGCGTGATCTTGGACAGCGGGCGCGCGCTCAAGCTCTGAGCGAGCTTTCCGAGCTGTCCAATTTCGCGAGCCATGCGCTGGGCATTCACGAGCTCCAGCCCTGGGATGTGGCTTACGCAGGGGAACAGCTGCGGCAGCGCCTGTTCGACTTCAGCGATGACGAGGTTCGTCAATTTTTCCAGTTGGACCGCGTGCTGGCCTCGATGTTCGACATCGCCGGCGCGCTCTTTGACATTGCGGTCAGGCCTGAGGAGGCGCCCGCCTGGCATCCAAGCGTCCGATGCTGGCGCGTCGAGCGAGAGGGTGAATTGCTGGGGCGCGTTCAATATGATCCTCACGCTCGCCCAGGAAAGCGAGGCGGGGCCTGGGTCTCCGGCGCCCGAGCACGCTGGGTTCAGGACGATGGCAGCGTCCGGCCAGCGCATGCGTTCATGGTCACCAATTTCAACGAGCCGGCCCAGGACAAGCCAACGCTGCTGACACACCGCGACGTCGTGACCCTGTTCCACGAGTTCGGGCACGCTTTGCACTTCCTGCTGTCGCGCGTTGACGTACTGAGCGTGGCAGGCTTCGGTGGCGTCGAGTGGGACGCCATTGAGCTGCCGAGCCAGTTGATGGAGAACTTCGCCTGGGACGGCGCCGCGCTGAAACGCATGTCTGCGCATGTGAACACAGGGGAATCGATTCCCGCCGCACTCGTCGACAAGATGCTGCAGGCACGCAACTTCCTGTGCGCCCTCACGTTGACGCGCCACGTCGAGATTGCCCTCTTCGACATGTGCCTGCATTCGCAACCGTCCATCGCACTCGTGCGGGACGGCGCGCAGACGATCCTTGACGCAGTGCGCCGAGAGGTCAGCGTCATGCCGGCGATCGCCGAGAATCGCTTCCAGGCGGGTTTCACCCATGTCTTCGCCGGCGGATATGCTGCGGGCTACTACAGCTACCTGTGGGCAGATGTGCTCGCCGCCGATGTCTGGTCGATCTTCCAGGAGGACGGCGATGCGAGACGGAAGGCTGCTCATCGGTACAGAACGGAAGTCCTGGAACGCGGTGGGAGCCGCCCGATGGCCGACAGCTTCCGCGCTCTCATGGGGCGAGATCCCTCGGTCGGGGCTTTGCTACGCCGTCTTGGTTTGAGGGACACTGAAGCCTCGATCGACTGAGGAAGGTCTGCGCAACTCGCACCCCGTGGTGCTCGGCGGCAAGATGGAGCGCTGTGACGCCACAGGGCAAGCTGTTGAGGCAGCGAGGCGACATGCGGGAGGAGCGCTTACGTATGGCCATCAACCCAGCTTCTCAACGCCTCCCCAGGTGGACCCTGTGACTCATACCGTTTTGTTGACCGGCTTCGAGCCGTTCGGTGGTGAATCGATCAACCCTTCGTGGGAGGCCGTGAGTCGCCTCGACGGCTGGACCGAGACGGACTTCCGTGTCGTGACTCGCTGCCTGCCATGTGAGTTCGGCGCCGCCGCCGTTGCGCTGCAACGGCACATGGATGAGATCCGTCCAGAGTGCGTCATCGCTGTTGGACAGGCCGGAGGGACGACTGAAGTCCGCGTGGAGCGGGTTGCCTTGAACCTGGACGACGCGCCCATCCCGGACAACGCCGGCCTGCAGCCCGTGGATCAGATCATCGCGTCGGATGGCCCCATGGCCTACCTGTCGACGCTGCCCGTGAAGACCATCGTTCATGAGCTTCGGGCGGGCGGTATCCCGGCCACGCTCTCATTGAGTGCGGGATCGTTCGTCTGCAACCACGTCTTCTTTGCTGCCCTGCATCACGCACGATCCACGGGACAAAAGGTCCGCGCCGGGTTCATTCATACGCCCTACTTGCCCGAGCAAGCCGTGCGAATGCGATCTGCGGCCAGCATGGACCTGAATCTGATCGTCAGGGGCTTGCGCATCGCGGTCACGGTGAGCGTCCGCACGCCCGTGGACCTGTGCGAAGCCGGCGGTCAGCTCAACTGATCGCCCTGCCGGCCTCGGCCTGCTTGAGGAACCCGATGATCTGTTCCTCTGTGAACTTACTCTTCCTCATCGGCCTGTTCCTTTCGGCTTGGGCCGCATTCTCTGGTTTCAGCTGTCTACTTGGTGGGGGAGCTTACGAGTGGAGGCCGCTCTCTCCGGATTGGCCCTGATCGGTTTCTTGCAGCGAGTCGCCCAAGTATCCCGAGGGCTGCTGTGCAGCGCTAGCTGTTGTTCGCCTACGTCCGCTTTCGAGTAGGCTGCAGCCCTATGCAAAGTATGTCCTCCGAGCCGATCACAGTTCCAGAGGCAGTCAATCAACTGCTTGGCATCGTACGGCGTCTACATCTGGCCTTCCCACACAAAGCCTTTACCCTCGACGGTCGACTCGTTGGCGATTTGGGCGAGGTACTTGTAGAGCAGATGTACGAGCTGACGCTACTGGAAGGTCTGCAGAAGCATTACGACGCCAAGACGTCCGACGGTAAGAACGTTCAAATCAAGGCGACGATGAAGGCCAATGTGACGTTTCCGGTGGACCACACCCCCGACTACTATCTCGCCGTGAAGATCCACTCTGACGGGCGTATCGAGGAGATCTTCAACGGCCCTGGATCTATCGTGAGAGAACTGATCAAAGGTCGGAAGGACACCAAGACGAACTTGCATTCGCTCTCAATCAACGCACTTCAGAAACTGCAGGTCCAGGTGAAGGTAACGGACAAGATTGCGAGGCGGACGAGCCAAGCGTAGGAGGCGTCCACTCCGCCGCGCTAGGCAGTCGTCACCGGTCAGGTGCCGTCGTTCGCAAGCAATCGCGTTTCGGTTGGATGACCAAGGAATCACATGAAGGACATCCGCAAGCGCCCATACAGAGAGGCGCCGGGTCTGATACCGGAGGATTTACTCGGTATGGTGGCTGCTTGCCCCGTATGTGGCTTGCAGACGGAGATACCTTGGCTTGAGAAGATGAAGTTCCCTCAGCATCCCATCAAGTCGGATCATGGGGTTGCACACTGGGTGCCCGTCGGCATTCCCATGCATTGCTCATCCGAGCAGTGCGCGCACGACTTCATCGTGAACGTCCCGATATTGCCGGACAAGAACCGTTGGGGCCTTTTCGGGGACGAGGCGGCACGTTACATCGCGGAGCCACCCGCGCACCATGCTGAGCAACCACTAAGCTTCTTCTGTATCACGTTGGTCTCGCTCCATCAGCGTCGGCATGACCGTCTCAAGAAACAGGTTTTCAATCTCAAAAAATCCATTCGACCTTCGGAGGATCCGGACACATGGGTGCACCACTTCTCGGAGATATGGGACAGCAAGGCTGAGGCGGGAACGTATCTCCTGTCGAACAAGGCCGCGAAGATTGAACATGCCAAGAAGTTTGCCAAGGTCATTCGTGAGGCCCGGCCAGAACTGTCTTCATTCAACGTGTCTGGATGCGTGTTTGTGCCCTCTGATTCAAAGGATCGCAAGAAGGTCTTGAAGCAGCAGAAGGAGCACGTCTTCGCAGAATCGATACTGACGACGCTCAAGGAGTTCAGAAGTCGAGAGAAGAGCGTGAACTGGACGTTCGACAACGTTCAAGACACGACGACAGGAAGCAAGACCGAGGGCTGGGCATCTGAGTGCTTTCTTGGCTTGCAGTACACCCGGCTTTTCACTTGGCTTTCTGCTGGAGCAACTGTTCTCGAACCGCAGTTCGTGATTCCGGGATCGAACTTTTTGCTAGAGATTGCTGATTTCATCAGCTATTGCGTCGCGAGAGACTTCGAAAGAGCAATCGTCGGCCGGCGTCCCGAGTTTCCAAGCAGTCTTCTTGGGCAGGGCTTTTATCAAGGAACTCTTGGCAACGGCGACAGAGAGAACATGTGGAGCGTTGGCCTTCCGCTGAGGCAGTTCTACGGCATCGATTTCGCATAATTGCTCCACGCGGCCGGTCACGCGCCGAGCGACCGCATTCGGGCGTTCCGAGTAGTGAGTCGAAGGACCGCAACGGGTCGATAGCGGCCGGCCGGAATCGACCCGCGAGTGACCGGACACAGTCTCAAGCTGACGATCGAGCGACGGCAGGAACGCACCATCCCCAGCCCTCTCCCTGCCCAAGAGGCGTGGTGAGCCCTCTGGGCGCTCGCTTCAAACGACGACAGACCAGTCGCAGTCAGTCTTGCAAGCCGACCCGCTTGCTGTTTTCGACTCTATTTCCGAGTTTTCGACTTTAATGCCCTGTTTTCGACATTAATTGGTCAGAACACCCTGTTTTCGACATTAATTGGTCAGAACAGTGTTCTGGCCCAATAGAGTCGAAAACGGCCCCCTGCGGCAGGCCTGACTGCTCGAAGCGCCGCTGCCAATCATGAGAACTGAGAAGTCGAAAACGCGGACACGCAGGTGTCTCGCCACAGCGCCATCTTCGACAAATACAGTCAAAAACAGCGCCCCCGCGGAACCCTGCGACGCACTCCTACTTCTTGCACACCGCCGCGGGCGAGAACCCAAACTGACTGCTTGACAGGGGAGCTTACGGACCGGCCCGCCATGTATGAGGCGTGGCGTACCGAAGCGCTCGCCTTGGCTGATCACATGGATCCGATGAAACGGCCGCTGGCCGCCTTGCTGTGCAACGTCGGCCCATCAGCGCCCTGAATGCGCTGCCCATTCGCTGGACGCTCCTTCTGACATTGCATCGGTGCGCGAGCGGCGCACCAGATGCGTCATGCCATCGTCGCTGATGCGTGGACTTAATTGAAGTCTGGTTCGCCCCCCCCAACGGGGGTGCCTGCTTAATGGCACTTGAGGACTGACACGACCTCCGGTTTGAATCACACTCATCAATAAAGGATTAGGTACAGCCAACAGCCAGGACGGTTGTGCCCTGTCGAGTTTGCACAAACGGGTAGAACAATGAGCGACTGGGACCTTCTGCACGAGATGCGCGACCGCGGCTACAGCGCCGACGACATCGCACTGGCAGCCGGCGTCGGCTACGCGCCTTGGGAAGAGGTATTCATCAGCAGGGAATGGGTCGACCAAGAGCTGGTGAATCAGTCACCGGACTCAGCCGATTCGCTGAACCCCAAGGAGACGTTCAAGAGCAGGAATGGCTTTCCGTTCTCCGTCTTGGAACAGGCCGAGATCCTCGAGGATCTGGTCGGCTGCGCCGAGCGCCACTTCAAAAACACGGGCAGGTACCTCCAAGTATGGGGAGAACTTGGCGAGATCTACGCGGAAGTCAAGTTCGGCTTGTGCCGACATGGCACACACCAGGCGGGTTCCGACGGAACCATCGACGGCAAGCTCGTCGAGGTGAAGACCATCTCTCCTGAAAAGGCCAGCGCCCAAGTGATCGTCAAGAGTCAAGGCGACTTCGAGAAGCTACTGGTCGTGCGCATCGACGAGAACTTCGAGTTCACCGGCAAGCTGTTCGATCGGGATGAGTTGACGGGCGGCGGCGGGAAGTTTCTCCGAGCCAGGCTGCCCGAACGCAACGATCAGCCCTGACAGGTACGCGAGGGACGATCGCGTGCTTGGCAGCGGATGCCGCCGGCCGCAAGACCGAGGTGAACCCGCGCTGACTGGCACTGAGCATAAATTCGGTTCAACCAGCGCGACAGCACCCGGGCGAGCGGTGTCGCGGCAACTCACCGCTCCAAGCTCCTCGTCACAAGGCCACTGGCACCACAGCCTCATGGGCGACATGTTCAAGTGGCATGCGGCAAGAAGGCCTGCACGTCATCTCGATTGATGAGAGCGAGCTGTTGAACCTCTGGCGGCGCCTCTTGCCCAGGCAACAGCCCCAGTCGCTTGAGCGTGTAGAAGAGCAGCGCTTGCCTGCAAGAGATGGTCACCCGGCCGGCCTGCATGGCGTAGTCCAACTCGATCACGCGTTTTGCGCCTGGGCTCAGTACTGGGTTGGGGCCAATCACCAAGTCGACCCTGCGATGCCACGCAGCATCGGCGTCAGCGCTCAGGGCATTCACTTGCGTGGGTGAAGCGTGCAGCACTCTAGCGATGACGAAATCGCGATAGGAGCCCCTAGAGTGGCAGTAGGCGCGCACGTGCCATCGAAACCCGTCATATCCAAGCGCATGAGGAGATATCTGTCGCTCTTCTGGCTTGGCCGCAGACATCGACTGGTAGCTCACATCCACGCGCTTCGCGTTGCGGATGGCGAAGAGCAAGGTCAGGAGCGTCCTCGAGTCCACTCCTCGTGCCAGGTTGGCGGGCATGTCCATGGGCGGCGTCCAGCCAGAAAACCCCAGCTCTGGCTGCAGCACGCCTGCACAGCGCGCCAGGAGCTCGTTGAGGTAACGCTCTGGGGTCGTGCCGGGGTAGAGCGCCTCGAAGGTCTCAGACGCCACGTAGACCTTATTGCTACGGTCGTACCGGGCGTTGTCGGGCGCGAGCTCGATGTAGCGCGCGATGTCGAGCGACGCCTGAGGGACGGAGATGCCAAAGAAGGCGGTGAGGTCGCCGCGGTTGATGCGGCCTTCCCAGCGAAGCCGCCAGTCAATGAACTCTAAGCGCCTCTCATGCCCCCACTTCGATACAACTCTCGGCTCTGTCTTGCCGCTCTGCGGTTCGTTGGGCATCATACATACAAGTATTACACGCATCCAACTACTATTCGCGTATAAAAATAATGCGTATACTGGTTATTCGAGAAAGCCACATGCGACCCGACCGTTTCATCCCTCGACCAGATGTGCCGCCACGGCGTGCGGAGGATGTGGCATGAGCGTTGAGAGGCTGGCGGCTGCCAACGCACGGCTTCGCGAGGGGCGGCTATGGAAGCTGCTTGCCATCCACCACGCGCCGCTCGTGCTCGCGGTGCTCGAGTCGGTGTTCACCGAGGATGAGGCCGTTCTGACCGTGTCGGTGGCCACCGAACGCATCACCCGCGACCTCGAAGCCCTGCGCGCGCAGGGCCACGGGATGGAGCAAACCGCCCAGGCTTACATCGCGGACTGGCTCGCTCAGGGGTGGCTGACCCGCCGGCTGCCCTCCGGCGCGCATGAAGAGGTGCTCGAGCTCACCGCTGAGGCAACGGCCGCGCTGCGCTGGCTGGCCTCTCTGCAGCGCCCCAGAGCCGCCGCCACCGAGAGCCGGCTTGCCAGCGTCATGCAGCAGGTGCTGCGTTTGGCCGAAGAGACCGATGCCAACCCGGCCACCCGTCTGGCGCGGCTGCAGGCCGAGCGCGAGCGTATCGACGCTGAGATTGCCCAGGTCCAGCGAGGTGGGGTGCAGACGCTCCCTCAAGACCGGGCCCTCGAGCGAGCTCGCGAGATCATCAGCCAGGCCGAGGAGCTCACGGCCGACTTCCGCAACGTTCGGGATGCCTTCGACCGCCTTAACAAGAATCTGAGGCAAAGCCTCGTGGAGGGTGCCAATGAGCGCAACGCGGTGCTCCAGCAGCTCTTCGACGGTGTGGACGTCATCGAGCAAAGCGAGCCGGGTCGGGCGTTCGCGGCGTTTTGGCTGCTGCTGACGGATATCGAGCAGTCGCACCTCCTGGGCGAGGCCACCAGCGCCATCACATCGCGCGACTTCAGCCGAGGTTTGGAGCCAAGGGAGCGCCAGTTCCTGCAGACCTTGACGGTGCTGCTCTTGCGCGAGGGCAACAACGTGCATGGGGTGCTGCAGCAGTTCGCCCGGGGGCTCAAGACCTTCGTGAAGAGCCGAGAGTTCCGAGAGCAGCGACGCATCACCACCCTCATGCGCGAGGCCCACGCAGCGGCCATGGCTGCCCGCGAGGTGGTACGCCCCAACGAGCCGGTGGGTTTCGAGTTCGTACAAACGAGCTCTCGTATCCGCTCAGTGGCGCAGTGGACGCTGCACGACCCGCAGCTCCAAGCACCCAGCAGCGAAATGCCTGAAGGCGACGCCTCGGTGTTGACGGTAGACATGGTGCAGTCGCTCGTTCGCGACTCGGAAATCGACTTCCGAGCCTTGAAGGACAACATCCTGACGCTGCTCGCTAAGCACTCGCAGGTGAGCGTCGCCGAGATCCTCGAGCGCTTCCCCGCTTCGCAGGGCTTTGGCTCAGTCGTGGGCTATGTGGCGCTGGGCGCCAAACATGCTGAGGTGCTGGAGAGCACTCAGAGAGTCAGCTGGACGGGGAAGGACGGCGTAGACCGCTCAGCCCGAGTACCGGCCATCTACTTCACCAGGGAGAGAGCCCATGAGCTCGGGCGACGAGGACTTTGACGACGACTTCGAGGAGCCTGCCGACGAGGACCTCGACGAGAACTCTGATGCGACGTTCCCAGGCGACCGCGGGACGCTCGCCATGCCTACGCGCCGAGCGCTCGTGCAGCTTCTTGCGGGCCCCTCGATTGACGGTAGCCGCCAGGCAAAGCTCTGGGAGACGGTCCTCAAGGACGAAGCTGCACTGCGCAGCCAACTCCACAACCTCTTCCTGGACCTCGTGCTCGACCACGACCACAAGGTCGCGTTTACGCGCAAGGTGGTGGCAGAGGGTCTGGAACTGCCCACGCTGCTGCGAAAGCAAAACCTTACTTACCTCGAGTCGGCCTTGGTCCTCTTCCTGCGTCAGCGCCTGACGCAGTCAGAGGCTCAGGGCGAGCGTGCCGTCATCTCGCATCAAGAGATGGTCGAGCACCTCTCGGTCTACGAGCGCGACAAGAACGTGGACCACTCGCGCTTTGAACGCCAGGTGGAGGGCGCGGTCGAGAAGGCAAAGAAGCTGAGCCTGCTGCGGAAGCTTCGCGGCACCGAAGACCGCTACGAGGTGTCCCCGACGCTGCGGATTCTCTTCACCGCAGAAGACGTCTCGGCGTTGGTACGCGCCTACAAGGGGCTCGTCACGAAGACAGAAGCTGCCTCAGAAGGCACCCCGCTGCCAGCTGGAGTAGGCGTCGCGACCCTCGAACAGGAGCAGCCCGATGAACGCACCTGAGACCTTCGACCTGTTCACGGAGGAGTCCACGCACGACGGTGCCGAAGCCGCCCAGTCGCCAGAGGGCGCGCACGAACAGATGCGCCTGCGCGAAATCCAGGTCTTCAATTGGGGCACGTTCAGCGGCTATCACCGCATACCGGTCGCCGCCGAGGGCTACCTGCTTGTTGGGCCATCGGGCTCAGGCAAGTCGACCATCTTGGATGCGCACGCTGCACTCACGAATCCGCCTGGGGGCGTCGCCTTTAACGCCGCTGCGCGGGAAGGAGAGCGCAAGGGGCGTGACCGGAACTTCGCCACTTACATCCGGGGCGCCTGGGCGCAGCAAACGAACGAGTCGGGCGAGCATGCTGCGCAGTTCCTGCGCCCAGACACCACCTGGTCAGCCATCGCGGAGACGTACCGCAACTCCGCTGGCAGTGTGGTCGTCATTGCGCAAGTGCTGTGGATTCGGGGCAAGGGCAGTGGTAGCGCTGACGTCAAGAAGGTCTACCTCGTACTCGAGCGTGAGTTCGACCTGCGGGAGCTCAAGTTCTTTGCTGAAAACGACTACGACGTGCGGCGCTTCAAGTTCGACTTGAAGGACGCGTTCGTGCGGGAGGAGTTCAGCGCCTACCAAGAGCGCTTTCGGCGGTTGCTTGGCATCAAGAGCGAGCGCGCTCTGAAGCTCCTGCACCGCACCCAGGTTTCCAAGAACCTGGGCGACATCAACGACTTCATGCGCGACTTCATGCTCGACCCGCCCGAGACCTTCGAGCTGGCTGAGGACCTCGTGCAGCAGTTCGTTGAGCTCAACGAGGCCCACCGACTGGTGGTGGACGCTCGCCGGCAAATCGAGACGCTCAAGCCCGCGAGGGAGTGGAGCTTGGAACTCGACATGGAACGGCTGAGGCGCAACGAGCGCGATGAAATCCAAGCGGGCCTGGAGCGCTACCGAGAGCAGCTACGACGCGACTTGCTGCAGGCGTCCATCAAGGAGCTGCAGACTGAGATTGATGGCGAAGAGCAGGCCCTGGCTGCCAAGCAAAACACCGAGCGGCTGGTGCGCGATGAGCTCAGGTCCCTCGAGCGCCGCCGCGACGAACTTGGGGGCGGTCTCATCGAGGACTTCAAAGCCAAGCTCGCAAGTGCCGAAGCCGCCCGGGGCGAACGAGCTGCCAAGCGCAGCCGAGTTGCGATTAACTGCGAGGAGATGAGCTGGGCACCACCAGACACGGCGCAATGGTTCACTGAGCGACGCGATGCAGCGAGGGACTTCGTCGAGCAATCGAGCAAGGTCGCAGAGCAGCTTAGTGAAGCGCGGTTCACCCTTCGCAGCAAGAAGGAGGCCGATGAGCGCGAGTTCGGTGCGGCCGTGGCCGAGGTCAAGGCGCTGGAGCGCCAAACGTCCAACATCCCCTCAAAGATGCTCGCCTTGCGAGAACGCATCTGTGAGCGCCTGGGCGTTCCCACGGAGCGACTGCCCTTTGCTGGGGAACTCATCGAAGTCGGCGCCGAGTACAAGCAGTGGGAGGGGGCCATCGAGCGAGTGCTGCACGGCTTTGCGCTCTCGCTCTTGGTCAACGAGGCGCATTACGCCGGGGTGGCGAGCTACCTCAACGACACGCACACCGGCATGCGGGTGGTCTACCTGCGCATGCTGCCCCACGACTCAAGCAACCGCAGCGTCTCGCCTGGCTCACTGGTCAAGAAGCTCAACTTCGCCAGGCGCCCCGAGGCAGACTGGGTTCGAGACGAACTCAAAGAGCGCTTTGACTACGAGTGCGCAGAGACCTTGGCGGCGTTCCGCTCGGCCAAGCGCGCCATCACCCGCGAGGGCCAGGTCAAGCACAGCGCCAGCCGCCACGAGAAGGACGACCGTACGCGCCTGGGCGACGACCAAGAGTATGTGCTGGGCTTCAACAACGCAGCCAAGCTCGCTCTCTTCAAGCGCCGGGCGCAGGAGCTTGCCGACGCCATCGAAGCAGCCCGGGTGCGCATCTCCGAACTCCAGGATGCGGCGGGCAAGCATGACGCCAAGGTCAGGGCCTGCGCAGAGCTTTCGAATATCGAGTGGTCGGAAGTCGATGTCAATGCAGCGGTGGCTGAGATCCAGTCGTTGCGGAACCGTATCGACAGGGAGACCGCCGAGCGGCCCGACCTCGGCGTGCTACAGGACGACATCGAACGGCAAGAGCGCAAAGTTGAGGCCGCGCGGAAGGCCGTGGAGGACCTCGCGGGTGCCATAAAGGCCAAGAGAATCTTGCTGGGCAACCTCGCGCGCCGAATGAGTGAGCTCCGGCCCGAACTCACCGAGGTCGACATTACCCCGCATCAGCGTGCGGGCCTTGATGAGCGCTTCGAGCGGTATCGCGACGGACTGACGCACGAGAACCTCGATCGTGCCAGCAGCGCCATCGACAAGGCGCTGTCAGCGGAGCTCAAGCACTTGGATGAGCAGGCGCTGACCCTTGAGTACAACATCACTGGCTGCTTCAAGGACTTCGTGCGCGCCTGGCCTGCCGAAGCCAGTGGGCTGGACGCCGCCATGGCCAGTGCTCCCGACTTCATGGCCAAGCTCGAGCGGCTGGAGCGCGAAGGGCTGCCGGAGTTCCAAGAGCGCTTCCACACGCTCTTGAGGAAGCAAAGCGAACAGAACCTCACGGCGCTCTCGGCGCAGCTCGAGCTGGAGCGCAAGGCCATCATCGATCGCATCCACCTCGTCAATGAAGGCCTGGCGACCGCGCCCTTTGGCCCCGGTACGCACCTCAAGCTCGAGCACAAGGACAAGGTGTTGCCGGACGTAGTTGCCTTCAAACAGCAGCTTCGCCAGGCGCTGAGCAACATGCTCAGTCTCGACGCCGCGGACGCCGAAGCGCGCTTTGTTGTCATCAGCGGGCTCGTGGGCCGTCTGGCCGGCGCCAACCCTGCTGACAAGAACTGGAAGCAGCTGGTGCTGGATGTGCGCCAGCACGTGGAGTTCATCGCCATCGAGCTCGACAAGGACGGTGTTCAGGTCGAGGTCTATAGGAGCGGTGCCGGCAAGTCCGGCGGCCAGCGCCAGAAGCTCGCGTCCACATGCCTTGCGGCAGCGTTGCGGTACCAGCTTGCCGGTCAGGAGCGCTCGTGGCCTAGGTTCTGCACCGTGTTCCTCGACGAGGCCTTCGACAAGGCTGACGCTGATTTCACGACCATGGCGATGAACATCTTCAAGACCTTCGGGTTTCAGATGGTGGTGGCCACTCCGCTGAAGTCTGTGATGACGCTTGAGCCCTTCATTGGCGGTGCTGGCTTCGTACAGATCCGCGATCGCAAGGTCTCCTCTGTGTTGTCCATCGAATACGACCACGAAGCCGGCAAGCTTCGCTACGACTCCCAGGCAGAAGATGGCAAAGAAGCTACTGCTGCCTGAGCACGTCAAGGACGCCGCCGTGCGCCGTTACAACGGCGCGCACCGTGACTGGTTGGTCAGGAGTGGCGACTGGCCACTGGCCTTCAGCTTGGGGGCACCTACTGAGGCCGAGGTCATTGCTGACTTGCCTGCAGTGCAAATCTGGGCGCAAGCTTGGCGGCAGTGGGCTGGGCCAGGAGCGGTGGAGTTTGAGCCCAGGAAGTGGGCACGCCTTGGCAGCCAAGACCTGCCTGCAAGGCTTGTGCTGAGCAATCCTGGCGAAGTGGCGGCGCTTTGCGGCCAGGACAAGCGCTGGGCGAGAGCTGTAGCCAGGCGCGAAGTTCTGCTCGGGGTCTGGCCGGACCTAGGAATCAACTTGAGGCTGGGGCGCTACTTCGATGTGCTTGCAGACTATGCAGACACCGATTTCGATCGGCTCGTGGCTGTCGTGCAATGGCTTGAGGCCAATGCGGACTCAAACCTCTACATCCGGCAACTGCCAGTCATAGGGGTAGATACCAAGTGGCTTGAGAAGCGCCAGAGCTTGGTCGCAGAGCTCCTGTGCTTGGTCACGGGCTCCGAGAAGGCCGGAGACTTCTTCGATGTCACAGGGCTAAGAAGGCTGCCGCATCGCTTGCGCGTGATCGTGCTGTGTCCTGAGCTCAGACGCTCGGTCGGCGGCCTGCGCGACTTCGAGGCCCCCATCGAGGACGTCGTGCAGCTTGGCTTAACGCCGAAGCGCGTCTTGGTGGTCGAGAACCACGCCTGCGCTACGGCGCTTGGCGACATGCCGGGGTGTGTTGTCTTCGCGGGTCTCGGGAAGGCCGTGGGGGTGCTTGGCCGTGTGGGTTGGCTGCAAGATGTGCCAGCGCTCTACTGGGGCGACATCGACACCCACGGCTTAGTCATTCTGAACTCAGCCAGGGCGGCGCTGCCAGGATTGCAGTCGGTGCTCATGGACGTGGCGACCTTGTTTGAGTTCAAAGAGCTGGCCGTGCATGAGGCCATTCAGGCGGTGGAGTCGGGGCTTGAGCACTTGACAACAGAGGAGACAGAACTCCTCGAGGGGCTCAGGTCGGGGCGCTGGGGATTGCAGCCAAGGATCGAGCAAGAGAGGCTGCCGTGGATGGTCGTTGAGGCTGCACTCTTGGCGGCAGGACTGATTGGCGGCAAGACGATCTGCGACGCTCTCTGTGAGGGAGTTGCTGATAGGTGAGCGCCCAGAGACCTGCAGCCATCCGCGCCCCAACCTGGCGATTAGACAAACAAGCCAGGCCTTCGCGCAAGTCGAGGCCGAGCGTTGCAAGCTCTGACGCGAGTTCGCTGATGGCCTGCGCTTTGTGGCTTCTTAACCGTACGCTGTTGGGAGGCAGATCCCGTCGTTCGTTCTCTATCCTACGAATCATGATGCACATCACGTATGGCACTGCTTGACCAGCTACCGCGCCTGTCGGCATACGACCCCGGAGCAGTAGGCGAGGGCGGGCTCGACCCGCTTGGTCTTGCGGCCGTGGCCGACCGCATTGCCGACAAGCTGGCGCCCGGTGTACGCGCCCGGATGTCCCACCCACGGTTCGTGACTGTGTCAGCGATCGGCGCAATTGCCTACCAGGCGTTGCACGACCTGACGGCCGACGAAGGAAAGACGACGGTCGACATCGTCTTCGAATGGATGGTTGTCGAGGCCATCGTTCGGTACCCTGGCAACGGCCGCCCTGAAGGCCTACCGGGCAACCAGAAGGCCTCGAGAGCCAAGGCCGCGGGCATGCGTCTGAGCCGTCGCACGTACCTGAGCGGTCCGCGGGTCTTTGGCTTCACCGGCGTCTACCGTCCCCTGTCCCGCGATACACGGGTGCTAAGCTTGGACGACATGCCCGCCCAGAACGCGCTGCGCCTAGTCAAGGCCTGGGAGCGCGACTTCAAGTTCGACGGGTACGTGGACGGAGTCCCCGGATCCGCTGGTGGCCGCCTTCGCAAGGACATCGCCGATGCCTGTGCGCGTTCACTGGAAAAGGCCGAGTGCACCTGCCCGCCCACTGGGCAGCTCCTGCGTAATCTTTCGGAGTGCCTCGCCCCGCGCGAAGCCAGATCCAACGAGCGTCGGGTGCTGCGAGATCTTCTTCTTGTCAGCGACCACGAGATCCGAAACGAGCTCGCGGCGCAGTTGGAAGAGACGCCCTCGGCCGCGCAAGCCAGTCAGCACGACCTGGCCCAATCGCTGCTCGCTAAAGCCAGCACGCCCACACGCAAAGCCCTTCAGGCCGCGATCGACTACGAGGAGGCGGCAACCACGCTTGACAACACCTTCCGGCGCTTTCTCGCCCATACGGTGCAGCAACATGGTGCGGTCATCACGCAGGCCCAAGCCCTGGCTACTCCGGGCCTGGCCACCCTGGCGCCGAAGATCGGGGGCCTCGTGCGCAAGGCCATCGATTCCGTGGCTGAGCTAGGCGATGACATGCTCGCCCACGACGCAGAACACGGACTTGGCGTCTTTCAGGACAAGCTGTCCGCCCAGACGTTTTTCGATGCACTCATTGCACGCCATGAGCAGGTACAGACCACGAAGGGCAAGCTGTCGTGGCTTGACCAGATCGACGGGGACTGGACCGTTCGTAGTCCATACCGCAATCAGACGGAGGAGCTGGACGACGAGATCTGGGCACACCCCATGCGTCTTGTGACTCTGGCCAGCCTGCTCGCGAAGACCGCATGAAGCCAACGCCCCTACTCGATTTCTGGCAAAAGCCTGCGGACGCGGGTGAACCGGTGGCGCTTCTGGCCACGACGTACGCACTGGAACCAGACTTCTTCGAACAGAACTGTCTGGCCCGGTTTCTCGAAGTCTCCAGCGTGAACGAGGAGACGAAATCCGTCGACGACATCGTCGCCGCCGTGGAGCTTCATGAATCGCTGCAGAAAGCCAGCGTGACCGTCCTGGCCGACCGGAGTGCACCGGTGCATCGCTCCACGTTGCATTGGGATCTTCTGTCTTGCAAGGTCGAAGGTGGTCTGCTGCACGCCAAGGTCGCCGTGCTGCTTTGGGAGCGAGCGACGAGGATCATCCTTGGCTCCGCGAACCTCACGGCGGCTGGCTATCGCCGCCAGATCGAGTTGGGGCTTGCCGCGGACCTTGGCCCGCAGTGCCTGTTCCCGCAAGAGGTATTGAAGGACCTGGTCGATGAACTCCAGGCCTACCTTGCACTAGTTCCCGGCTACGACCTGCGAACCGCAGCGTTTGCTCGTGCAACAAGCACGCTAGGCCTGCTTCGTCAGCGGATTGCCGCGCAGTCCATCAGGCCGACCAGCCTGCGGGTCGCTTTCGCGCCAACGAACGCGAGGAAAGTGCCGCTGGACTCGTTGGACCAAGCATGGAGCGGGCCAAAGCCGCTTCGCGCGACGCACCTGTCACCTTACTGGGATTCAAACGATCCCAAGGCGCTGGCCACCGTCCGAAAGCTGCTCACCGGCCGTCCGGCGCACAGACGCAATCAAGAAGTCGCCGTCGTGCTGGCTCCGCGCGGCCAGTCTGCCTTCTCGAAGCGACTTGCTGAGCAGGTCGATGCGGTCAGACAGCTGAAAACGCTAGACAGCGAAGTTCGCACGCTTCATGCGAAGTGCCTCCTCATCGAAAGCGATGAGTGGGTGGCCGCCCTTGTGGGCAGTTCCAACCACACAAAGGCGGGCCTGGGTCTGTCCAACGCCCGCCGCCATCGCGAGATGAACGTGTGGCTCGGTGCTCCGCTCAAAAGCAAGGAGGGCCGTGCGCTGCACGATCTGATAGCGCTAGGGGAAGAGGTCCCTCTGGACACCGAGGTGGTCGAGCCCAAGGACGAGGACGAGACGGAGCTTCCGGCCCTGCCCACCTGCTTCGGGCTTTGCGAGGTCTTCAAGAACGGACAGGACGCTCAGTGGCAACTGCGTCTCGGCATCACCGAGACACGCGACATGCCCGCCGAATGGCAGATCGCCTTCACGACGGATGGCGAATCCTTCATGACCCTTGCTCAGTGGACCGAGCGCGGAAAGCCGGAGGTGGTAGTTGTCGACCTTGCCTCGCAAGCAATGCCGATGTTCGTGATCGTCTCCTGGCAAGGCAACAAGACTCCGTGGGCGGTCGTCGCACAAGATCCGCACTCACTTCCAGTTGGTCCCGCGCTTTCGAACCTAAGGGCTCAGCACCTGCTCGATGCGCTGGCCACAGGCCGTCCCCTGGCCCAGGTCCTTCGCGAGGTGTTCGAGCGCGAGCAAGCCGCGGCACGCGAGACAGTTCCGATCGTGCTGGATCCACTTAGGAGGCTGGAGGTCGAGGGCTCCCTGCTGCGAAAGGGACGTGCGCTCGCTGCATCGCTGGCGGCGATGCAGCGCCGCCTCGAACGTCCGCTGGTGACGCTCGACACGCTTCGAGGACGCCTAGCCAGCCCGCTGGGACCTGTGTTCGTCGCAACCAAAGTCGCCGAGGCCTTCGAGGCGGGCGAACAGTCGCGTGCGGAAGCGATCTTCACGCTTGCGGAGATCGCGTTATCCGTCGGCAGGATCGACTGGAAACGCGTCTTGGCGCATGTCGACCTCCCGCACGGCGCGCAGATGGTCGAGGACACCTTGTCCACACTGGATGCCCTGCGTACGCGTGTCGGCTCGGAGCCGGCCGATCTCGCGTCATATGCAAACCGTGCCATCAAGGAGGCTCGCAAATGCACTGCGCTCTGAGCGCCCGACTGCGGACTCACACAGAGCCCCGCTTCGAGGAGGACTGGGCACGGCAACGCCGCACCGCAGCAGACATCCTGCGCAGGCTGCAAACCATGGAGGGCGTGATCCTCGCTGACCAGGTGGGCATGGGCAAGACGTATGTCGCGCTCGCTGTCGTCGTCAGCCAGATCCTGTCCACGCCTGAGCTCGGACGTGTCGTGATCTTCGTGCCGGCCTCGGTTGCCGACAAGTGGGTGCGCGAGTGGAGAAAGTTCAG
>NZ_BADL01000111.1 GCF_000333615.1 Ideonella sp. B508-1
CGTCTACACCGGCTGCTCCATCAGGGGCCCGGTGCAGACACGTGAACTGGCCGAGTTCCTTTGAGGACTGCCTGACAAGGAGCGCAAGGGCCTGCACTTCGTCTCCGTGTCGCTGGACCCTGTCGGGGACACTCCCGCAGCACTGAAGGCCTTTGCGCAGCGGATGTCCGTCGATCTGTCGCATTGGAGCTTCGTCACGGGCCGTGCAGAAGACCTCGGTCGCTTGAGCGAACGGCTGCGGCTCTTCCGTCCGGGCGCAAAGAAGCCCGACGACCACGCCACCGCCTTGTGGCTGGTGGATGCCCGTGGCCGCCTGTTGCTGCGCCTGCAAGGCAATCCCCCCGACCGGCTGCGCATCGCACGGGAACTCAATGCGATGGAGAACCTGAGCGTCACGCCTGCGGCAGCGGCTGCCGGCGGGCGCTGAGACGCGGATCCCATGGCGATGGCGGCGGCCCGCTGCTGAAAGGCACCGACGACATCGACCACCCGCTCGACGCAATCCAGCCCCATCACCGGGCCCGCGGCCCCCGGGCGCCTGCGGGCGGGTGTCCATGGATTGAACGCCAGACGCGCCGTCGAAGGACGGCTGAACCCCAGGCGCGCTGCCAGTTCATTGCGCATTGGCCCCAAACGAGCTCGAAATACGCAATCTGGTTCTCTGGATGGCACAGAAGAATGGGTTTTCGGAAGTGTTCCAAAGTCAGGACGCGATCGGGTCGCAACCCGGCCAGAGGGCAGTCGTTGGTTCGAATGCGCACAGCGCTTGCGCGTCAACCGGACTGTCAACCTGTGGCTGCCTTCGTGGCTTCAGTGAGCTGCTGTATCGACGGTGAACTGAGGCTGCGTTGAGAAGCTGCAATTGTCGTGGTCCTGTGGAGGTCGACCACAAGTCGGCAGACGCTTGCTGGTGTAGAGGCGGTGGATAGGTTCCGAGGAGCCTATCCACCGCTCTCGAGGCGATCCAGCCTCGAGCCCAGGTCTCTGCAAGCGCCACTCGTCCGCCACCGCCTCGTCCTGGCGAACAACCGCCTACTCAAGACCAAGCACGATGAAGCTCGACGCACTGGACGTGAAGATTCTGAATCTACTGCAGGCCAATGCCGAGCTGCAGATGGGTGAGATCGCCGAGCAAGTGGGGCTGTCGTCCACGCCCTGCTGGCGTCGTATCCAGCGCATGAAGGATGCCGGCATCATCACCAAGCAGGTCTGCCTGCTGGACGCCAAGAAGGTCAATGTGGGTGTGACCGTCTTCGTCTCGGTGCGCACCAGCGTCCACACCGACGACTGGTTCAGGCAGTTCCGCGCGACGGTGCAGGCGATTCCCGAAGTGGTCGAGTTCTACCGCATGAGTGGCGACGTCGACTATCTGCTGCGCGTGGTGGTGCCCGACATCGCAGCCTACGACTCGGTGTACAAGCGCTTGATCGCCGGCACGAACCTCGCCGACGTCAGCTCCAGCTTCGCGATGGAAGAACTCAAGCTCACGACGGCGCTGCCACTGAGCTATGCGTGCTGAGCCGCGCCGACCTGTGCGGTCGCCTGCGTCTCAGCTCATCGACAGATCGATCTGATCGCCATGGGCACCGGGAGGCACGCGGACGAACGACACACCGGTTTCCCGTCAAGCGAATAGGCCCGGATCGGGCCAAGCCATTCGCCTCCCATGTGAAACGAGGCGCCGCGGGCCTGCCGCAGGCGATGACGCGCAATCCGATTCCAATCCGGCCGCGATGTCGCCCCAACTCTGCAAGCGCATTGCGGCCTCGCCTAGGAAGAATTTCCGCCCATGGAAATCTATCTTGATGCAAACGCCACGACCCACGTGCTTCCACAAGCCCTGGAGGCTGCGGCCGCGGCGATGGAGCAGAACTTCGGCAATCCCAGCAGCACGCACACCGCAGGCCTGAAGGCCCGCGCGCTGCTGGATGATGTTCGCGCGCGCGCGCGTCGCATCCTTGGGGCGGGCACAGGCCACCTGATGTTCACCAGTGGAGCGACCGAAGGCATCCAGACAGCCGTGCTGTCGGCACTGATGTCCTTGAAGGCGGCCCGTGAACAGGGCGCGAGCATGGAACCTCTGCTTCTCTACGGCGCGACAGAGCACAAGGCCGTGCCGGCTGCCCTCCACCATTGGAACCGCATCCTGGGACTCGACCTCGAGATCATCGCCATCCCCGTCGACCGCGATGGTCGGCACGATCTCGTGTGGCTGGCTGAACGCGCACCGCGCGCCGGCCTCGTGTGCACCATGGCCGCCAACAACGAAACCGGGGTCATCTCGGACCTGGATGGCATCGAACGCGCGCTGCGTGGATCCAAGGCCCTGTGGCTCGTCGATGGCGTGCAGGCGCTCGGCAAGATCAGTCTGAACCTGGGGTCCAGGGCGATCGACTATGCGCCATTCTCCGGTCACAAGCTCTACGCCCCGAAGGGGGTCGGCATGCTCTATGTGAGAGAGGGTGCGCCGTTCACGCCACTGTTGACAGGCGGCGGGCAGGAGGGCGACCTCCGCTCGGGAACTGAGAACATGGTGGGGATCGCTGCACTCGGCGCTGTTTTCAAGGCGCTGGAGGAAAGAGACTCCTTCAAGCCCGCCGACGTCCTGGCCGGGTTCAGAACCCGCCTGTGCGCAGCGCTGAAAGACGCGTTTCCAAGCCTGCGATTCAACGCCCCCCTGGAGATGTGCCTGCCGACCACGATCAATTTCTGCGTCGAGGGCGTCAACACCAAGGTGCTTCTCGACCTGTTCGACGCCGCTGGCATCCGTGTCAGCGGGGGTTCAGCGTGCAGCGCAGCGAAGGCCAAGCCAAGCGATGTGCTCGAGGCCATGGGCCTGTCGGCCTGGCAGGCATCGAATGCGGTTCGGCTTTCCTTCGGGCCGGCAGAGAGCGTCGAGACCATCGAGGTCGCATGCCAGAAGATTCGCAGCTGCGGGCAGGCCTTGCGGGCGACCGGACTGCCCACCGGCTTCAACGGTGTCGACGAGGACACCCCCCTGGTGACGCGCTATGTGGTCGACGGGTCTTGCTGCTACCTGATCTGCAGCCCCACCTCCGACCACTGCGTCGTGATCGATCCGCTTCCGGAGCTGTCAAAGACGATCGCCCAGCAGATCGCGAGCCGTGGCCGCACGCTCGCAGCGGTGCTGGACACGCACAGTCATGCAGACCACGCCTCGTCCGCACCGCAACTGTGGGCCGAGACCCATCAGTCGCCTGACACGGACGCCGAGCTCGATGCGCTTGGCTGGCCCATCGGTCAGTCGTCGATAGCCATTGGCGACTATCGCATCGCCAGAATGGCCACACCAGGGCACACGTCCGATGCGGTCGCCTTGCTCCTGCTGCGCGGCGAACGCGTGCTCGCTGCCTTCGTCGGCGACACCGTGATGCCTGGCGCGTTGGGGCGGAGCGACTTTCCGGTCAGCTTGCCGCTGGAGTTCTGCCCCACGCTGCGCCAGCTGGATGCGCAGCTCGGCCGCGACACCCTGCTCTATCCGGGCCACGACTACGACAACCGTCACGCCACCACGCTGGGAATCGAGTACGGTGCACAGCCGCTCGTCGCTGCGGCCCTGGACGGACGACTCACGCCGGCGGAGTTCGCACAGCAGAAGGCCGCTCTCGAGGCCAGCATCGCTCGCACGGAGTACAACACCATCGCGTGTGGCGCACGCGTGGAGCCATGCACGCAGGTCGAGAGCGTCGCGGCCAGCCGCGAGGCCGTCGCTGAGATGCTCACGGGTGACGCCTCGGCCGTGCTCGTCGACGTCCGTGAGCTGTACGAGCAAAGGGTCGACAGCGAACACTGCTTCGCGAGCCATCCCATCCAATCGGTGCCGGTGCCCAACGTCGTCAGCGCAATCCCCGGCTGGTTGGCTCTGCCCCTCGAGCAGCCGATCATCTTCTTCTGCCGAAGCGGCAATCGCAGCACGCAGGTCGCTCGTGCGCTGCGCCGACTGGGCCGGACGAACGCGTGGAGCCTGGTCGGAGGCCTGGCCCTGCAGCAGTCCTTGCCTGTTGCAGACGCTGTCGCGCACGCCTGATCTGATGTACCCAGAGTTGTCGAGCGCGATGACGATCACCCCGGTGCTCGGCGCATTCATCGGCATGAGTTTGGCGCTGACCGGCGCGGGAGGCGGCATCCTGGCCGTGCCGGCGCTGGTCTTCGGACTGCATCTGTCGGTTCCTCAGGCCGCTCCCGTGGGTCTTCTGGCGGTCGGCTTGGCTGCCGCCGCCGGTGCCATGGCCGGTCTTCGCAACGGATCGGTTCGCTATCGTGCCGCTGCTGTGATCGGCGGGGCGGGCATGCTTGCTGCACCGATCGGAACGGCCCTGTCGTCTCGCCTCCCGACGAACCTCTTGACGGCCATCTTTGCTCTCGTGCTTGGTGTCGTCGCGCTGCGCATGTACCGCAGCGGCGCCCACGGCTCATCGACTGCGGCCGATCATCGGACCGTCCCTGGCCCAGTCTGCGTCCGGGATTCGACCACCGGGCGACTTGTCTGGACCCGGGTGTGTGCCAGATGCCTGGCCTTCACCGGGCTGGCCGCCGGGACACTCAGCGGCCTGCTCGGCGTCGGCGGCGGATTCCTGATTGTTCCCGCATTGACCCGCCACTCGAATCTTCAGGCGGCCGGGATCGTCAACACCTCCCTGGCTGTGATTGCGCTGGTGTCCATCTCGGGCGTCGCCTCTGCGACCGCACAAGGGCACATGGACTGGTCGCTTGCCCTGCCATTCGCTTTCGGCGCCATGGTCGCCCTGCTGGCCGGACAGCGCCTTGCCCAGCGCTGGTCGGAGCGCACCCTGCGACGGTGCTTCGCTTTGGTGAGCGCAACCGTGTCCATTTCGCTGCTCGTGCGAGTCGCCCACGCCATCTAGTCATTTCCACATCGGCCGATCCAACGTCGCTCGGCCTGTCAAACGACAGGACTCCTGTGTCGAAACACTTCCAACTCTTGATCCTGGGCTCGGGTCCTGCCGGCTACACGGCAGCCGTCTATGCCGCACGCGCGAATCTCGAGCCAACGTTGATCACCGGAATGGCGCAGGGCGGCCAGCTCATGACCACGACGGAGGTTGACAACTGGCCGGCGGACTTCGCGGGGGTCCAGGGCCCCGACTTGATGGCGCGGTTTCTGGCACACGCCGAGCGCTTCAACACGAACATCGTGTTCGACCACATCAACCAGGTGGATTTCAGCAAGCGTCCGTTCACGCTGATCGGCGACGAGGCCACATACACCTGTGACGCATTGATCATCGCGACCGGCGCGTCGGCGAAGTACCTGGGCCTTCCATCCGAGGAAGCGTTCATGGGTCGCGGCGTCAGCGCCTGCGCAACCTGCGACGGCTTCTTCTACCGGGACCAGGAGGTCTGCGTGGTCGGAGGCGGCAACACCGCCGTCGAGGAGGCGCT
>NZ_BADL01000110.1 GCF_000333615.1 Ideonella sp. B508-1
GCGGCGGACGAGGCTGGCGTGGAGGCGGGCCTGGCCGCCTGGCTGACGCCCGAGACCCTGTGCCTGCCGCACCGGGACCCCGCCGGCCACATGGCCCACCCCACCCGCCCGCCTGCCGCCGCACCGGTGCAGGATCTGGTGCAGCAGGCCGCCGACCTGCCCGCCCTGGCCCAAGAGCACCCCGGGCTGACGTTGGTGGACGTGCGCGAAGCCCACGAACAAGGCTGGGACGACAAGGATCTGGCCACCCTGGGCCTGCCCCGCCAGACCCTGCCGCTGAGCCTACTGCTCAATGTTCTGCCGGAAGGAGGGGCGGGCGAGGCGAACGCGGGCCTCACCCACGCGCCGCTGCTGTTCATCTGCCGCAGTGGCCAACGCAGTGCCCAGGCCGCGCGGCTGCTGCGCCGGCTGGGGCATGCCCGGGCCTGGAGCCTGGCGGGAGGGGTGGCGCTGCTGACGTCAACGGGATGAGCGGCAGCGCGTTGATTCCTGGCATCCCCCCAATGCCATGAAGCGTCGCCACGCCCTTCACCTGCTTGCCACCACCCTGGTGACCCCGGGGTGCACGACCGTGGCGCCCTCGGCCCCCGCTGCGCCACCGGCGGCGCCCCGGAGCCACACGGTCGCCCAGGACGCCCTCTGGCTCGACCGGCTGGCCTGGGGGGCGAGCAGCACCGACCTGGCCGAGTTGCGCCGGCTCGGTCGCAGCGCCTGGCTCGACGCGCAGCTGTCCGCCCGCGCCCCTTTGCCGCCGGAGCTGCAGGCCAGGATCGGTGCCCTGTCCATCAGCCAGCGGGACCTGCCCACCCTGGTGGGCGAGCTGGAGCAGCAGCGCAAGGCCGCCGACACCCTGCAGGACGATGCGGCCAAGGCAGCGGCCCAACAGGCTTACCAGCAGGCCCTGAACACGCTGTCGCGCGAGGCCGCCAGCCGCGCCCTGCTGATGGCGCTCTATTCGCCCAACCAGATCCAGGAACAGCTGACCTGGTTCTGGTTCAACCACTTCAACGTCCACCAGTACAAGCACAACCTGCGCGCCATGGTGGGCGATTACGAACAGGGCCTGCGCACGCGCGCCCTGGGGCGGTTCCGCGATCTGCTGGGCTACACCGTTCACCACCCGGCCATGCTGCGCTACCTGGACAACGAGCAGAACGCCGTGGGCCGCATCAACGAGAACTACGCGCGCGAGCTGCTGGAGCTGCACACGCTGGGCGTGGAGGCCGGCTACAGCCAGCACGATGTGCAGGAACTGGCCCGCGTGCTCACGGGCCTGGGGGTCAACCTCAGCGGCACCGAGCCCCGGCTCAAGCCCGCCCTGCAGGCCCAGTACGTCCGCCGCGGCCTGATGGAGTTCAACCCGGCCCGGCACGATGGCGGCGACAAGCAACTGCTGGGCCTGCACGTGAAGGGCCAGGGCCTGGGCGAGATCGACCAGGTGCTGGACACGCTGGCCCGCCATCCGGCCACGGCGCGCTTCGTGTCCCGCAAGCTCGCGCAGGCTTTCGTGGCCGATGCGCCACCGCCTGCCTTGGTGGAGCGCATGGCGCAGCGCTGGCAGCAGACCGACGGACGCATGGCCGAGGTGATGCGCACCTTGATCCACTCGCCCGAGTTCGAAGCCTCGCTGGGGCACAAGTTCAAGGATCCCCAGCACTACGTCGTCTCGGCCGTGCGCCTGGCCTATGACACCAAGCTTGTGCTCAACACCGGCCCGATGCAGGGCTGGCTCTACCGGCTCGGGCAGGCGCCCTACAACCACCAGACGCCCGACGGCTACCCCCTGGATGAGTCGGCCTGGGCCGGCCCAGGGCAGCTCAACACACGCTTCGAGATCGCGCGGGCCATCGGCAGCGGCAGCGCCGGCCTGTTCCGTGTCGAAGGCGAGAAGAGCGACCGGCCGGCCTTCCCCCAGCTGGCCAACCCGCTCTACTACGAAGGCATCGCGCCGCGCCTGGCCGCCGCCACACGGCAGACGCTCGATCAGGCCAGTTCGCCCCAGGAATGGGCCACCTTCCTGCTGTCTTCCCCCGAGTTCATGCAGCGCTGAAGCGCGCGTCCAGGAGACCTGCCATGCACCGCCGTCTGCTCCTGAAGTCCCTGGGCACCCTGGGTGCCGGCTCCCTGGCCCTGGGAGGCACCCGCTTGTGGGCCGCGGATGCCCCGGCCAACCCGTCCACCCCGCGCTTTCTGCTGGTCTTCCTGCGCGGTGCCTATGACGCGGCCAACCTGCTGGTGCCCTATTCGGCACCGTTCTATTACGAAGCCCGCCCCAACATCGCGGTGCCGGCCCCCGGCCAGGCCGCGCTGGCCGCCACGGCCCTGGATGGCAGCTGGGGGTTGGCGCCCGCGGTGGCCGCCAGCATGGGCCCTCTGTGGGCGCAGGGCCAGCTCGCCTTCGTGCCCTTTGCGGGCTGCGCCGACACCTCGCGCAGCCACTTCGAGACGCAGGACCGCATCGAGTTGGGCCAGGCCGACAACGGCACGCGTGACTTCCGCAGCGGCTTCATGAACCGGCTGGCCGCCGCACTGGGCGCCAACACCGGCCCCTCGCGGCTGGAGGCGATGGCCTTCACCGACCAGGTGCCACTCACCCTGCGTGGGCCGGTGCCCGTGGCCAATCAGGCCCTGCGCAACCTGGGCAAGCCCGCCTTCAGCCCCCCCCAGGCCCAGGCCATCGAACGCATGTACGCCGGCACCCGGCTGGCCACCCAGGTCAGCGGCGGCTTCAAGGTGCGCGACGAGGTGGCGCGCGACATGGCCGATGAGATGGAAGCCGCCAGCCGCAACGCCATCGGCAGCAAGGGCTTCGCGCTGGAAGCACAGCGGGTGGCGCGGCTGATGCGCGATCGGGTGAGCCTGGGCTTCATTGATGTCGGCGGCTGGGACACCCATGTGGCCGAGGGCGGCGCCAGCGGCGCCCTGGCCAGCCGGCTCACCGAGCTGGGCCAGGGCCTGGCCACCTTCGCCACCGAGATGGGTCCGCAATGGGCCCACACCACGGTGGTCGTGCTGAGCGAATTCGGCCGCACCTTCCGCGAGAACGGCAACCGCGGCACCGACCACGGCCACGGCAGCGCCTACTGGGTGCTGGGCGGCGGCCTGCGCGGCGCGCGCATCGCCGGCGAACAGGTGGCCCTGGGGCGTGACACGCTCTTTCAGAACCGGGACTGGCCGGTGCTCAACGACTACCGCGCCCTGCTGGGTGGCCTGTTCACCCGAATGTGGGGCCTTTCCCCCAGCCAGATCGACGGCATCTTCCCGGGCGCCAGGCCGCGCGATCTGGGTCTGGTCTGAGAGCCGCCTCACAGCGCCCCTGGCGGCCCCAGGCAGAACTCGCCCTTCCACCCTTCATTTGTAAAGCCATCCGCCGATATAGGTGAATCCTGACCCTCTGTTTGTGTGAAGGCGCGTGAAGCTCTTCACAGAAGATGGGGCACTCCCCCTCTCTGCGCGACAGGGCGGGGATCTCTTCACCGAATTCAACCGTGAGCGGATCGTGACCGGAAACCTCAAGATTGGCCTGCGCCTGGGCCTGGCATTCGGCGCCATGTTTGTCCTGCTGATGACCTTTGCCGGCACCGGCGTCTTCCAGATGACGCGTCTGTCGGCCGCCCTGGACGACTTCAAGGGCAACATCGTCCCCAGTTACGAAGACGCCCACACGGGCATCGGCCAGTTGGCGCTGCGGCGCCAGCTGGAATATGCCCATGTGGCTTCGGTGGACACCCCATCGATGGAGGCCATCGAAACCCAACTGGCCGACAACGACAAGGCCCTGGACGCTACGGTGGACAAGTACCTCCGCCAGGACATCTCGGACGACACCGACCGCCGCAACATCGAAGCCTTCAAGAGCGCGCTGCAGGCCTACCGGGCCACCTGGGAGCCCGTGCGCAAGGCCTCTCGCGCCAGTGCCACCGACCCGGCCCAATCGACCGTGGCCGCCCAGTTGATCAGCGCGGATTCGGCGGCCACCTATGCCAAGGCCGACACCGCCGGCAAGGCCTTGTTCAACTACATGAAGGACCTTTCGGACGCATCCGCCGCCGCCGCCGCGGCCACCCAGAAGCGCGGCTACATCGTGATGGCTCTGCTCACGGCGGTGGGCCTGGCGGCCTGCGTGGTGTGCGCCTGGGCCATCACCCGCTCCATCGTCAAACCCCTGCAAACCGCGGTGACCCTGGCGCGCAAGGTGGCCGAGGGCGACCTGACGCAGCGGGTCGAGGTGAGCGGCCGCGACGAAGCCGCCGAACTCATGCGGGCTCTGGATGACATGCAGGCCTCGCTGATGCGCACCGTGGGTTCGGTGCGCCAGAACGCCGACAGCGTGGCCACCGCCAGCGCCCAGATCGCCCAGGGCAACCAGGACCTCAGCCAGCGCACCGAAGAGCAGGCCAGCGCCCTGCAGCAGACCGCGGCGACGATGGAAGAACTCAACACCGCCGTTCACCACAATGTGGACAACGCACGCCAGGCCAATCAACTGGCCCAGGGCGCTTCGGCCGTGGCCGCACGCGGCGGCGAGGTGGTCGGCCAGGTGGTCGCCACGATGCAAGGCATCAGTGACAGCAGCCGCAAGATCGGCGACATCATCGGCGTCATCGACGGCATTGCCTTCCAGACCAACATCCTGGCCCTGAACGCCGCGGTGGAAGCCGCCCGGGCCGGTGAACAGGGCCGTGGCTTTGCGGTGGTGGCCGGCGAGGTGCGTTCGCTGGCACAGCGCAGCGCCGAAGCCGCCAAGGAAATCAAGTCGCTCATCGGCCACAGCGTCGAGCAGGTCGAGCAGGGCACCGCGCTGGTCGACCAGGCCGGCAAGACCATGGGCGAGATCGTGGGGTCCATCCAGCGCGTGAGCGACATCGTGGCGGAGATCACCTCGGCCAGCAGCGAACAGAGCAGCGGTATCTCCCAGGTCGGGGGCGCCATCAGCCAGATGGACCAGACCACGCAGCAGAACGCCGCCCTGGTGGAAGAAAGCGCCGCCGCAGCGGAGAACCTGAAAACCCAGGCCCAGCAACTGGTGCATGCCGTGGCGGTGTTCAAGCTCCGCAATGAAGGTATGGCACACGCATCGGTGGCGTGAGCCTGGCCGCCCTCGCTGCCCCGGACGCTCCGGCCTTTTGAAAGGAGCGTCCGACGTCCTGCTTCGACCGAGGTCGGCGTGCCAGCCCTGTTTGGCCAGCACTGGCCAGGGCCTCCGACCCGTCATTGCTTGCCAAGACCTTTCTCCACATCCCCCGCCTGACGGCTAGCGGTAAGCCGCATCCCACGAACTGAGGTTGATCAAAAAAAACTTACATCGGATACTTTTTGTTGCAGTTCCATACAGATGGACGGCTGCGGGCAAAGCGCCAGGCAAGAAGTACCCCATGAAGAACACCCACACGCATTGCGACTTCGGTCGCCATGAAGCGCCCGAATCCCCGCGGTGGAGGCTGTCCCCGGCATGGGCGCTCGCATCACTGGCATTCGTCGCCGCCGGACTCACTGCCTGCGGAGGGGGGAATGACGGCACGGCTTCGGCAGCGGCTTCCAGAATGCACGCCCTGGCGATCATGGGAACAAGCACATCGACGCCCATGGTGCCTGTCCCGGTGGTGGCTGATCCCTTGCTCAACGGACTGAGCATTCCCGCCGATGCCGCGGTGCACGGCATGTGGAGCGGCGTGCAGAACTGGCCGCTCAATGGCCTGCATTACGCACTGCTGCCCAATGGCAAATTGCTGACCTATGGCACGACAGCGGACCCCAACGTGCAGGACGGCCGCATGCTGGACGTGTGGGATCCCACACTCGGCTTCACGGCCAACAGCCACATCACGACCTACAACAGCCAGCAACAGGACAGCTTCTGTTCGAGTTCAGCCTTCACCTCCGATGGCAACCTGTTGATCGCTGGTGGCAACGGCACGAACAACAACGGCCTCACCAGCACGCTCTACAACCCCGCCACCAACAGCGTTTCGACACCTGCCGCCGTGCTGGCCGATGCGCGTTGGTACACCACGATGCTGACCCTGCCGGATGGCCGTCCGCTCGTCGTCGGCGGCATGGTCCCCTACTCCGAGGACATGCAGAACAACCCCGACCAGGCGGTGGCGCAAGGTCTGGCTTCCATGACCCCCGAGGTGTTCGAGAACGGCAACTGGCACTCGCTGCTGGGGGCCTACAGCCGCGATGCTTTCGGGCCGGACTATCTCCGCGCTTCGTATCCGCGCGCCTGGGTGGCCCCGAGCGGCAAGGTCTTCGGCGTGTCGGCCGAACGCATGTGGTCGCTGGACGCCACGGGCAACGGCACCATCACCATCCAGGGCGCCTTCAAGCAGGCGCCCAGCACCAACAACCCGGTGAATGTGGGCGCCAGCAACAGCGCCGTCATGTACGACATCGGCAAGGTGCTCATCGTCGGCGGCAACGGCTCCTACAACGCAGACGAACTGCCTGCAAGCAACCTGGCGACCAGCATCGACATCAATGGTGCCACGCCCGTCCTGACCGAGATGAAGCCGATGGCCAACAAGCGGCGCTACCCGAACATGGTGGTGCTGCCAGGTGGCCAGGTCGTCGTGACCGGAGGTACCACCTACGGCAACATGTACCAGGGTCAACCAGCGCAGTCTTCCTCCGCGGTCGAGATCTGGGATCCAGCCACAGGCGCCTGGCAGACGGGCCCGAGCGCGGCCATCTACCGCGGCTACCACTCCTCATCCATCCTGCTGCCCAACGGCACCATTCTGACCATGGGCGGCGGGGCCCCCGGACCGGTGAACAACCTCAATGCCGAGGTCTACTACCCACCGCAGCTGTTCACGGCCGTGAACGGCGGCTCTCAGTTGGCAGCCCGCCCGGTCATCGGTGCGATCAACGGGTTTGCACAGGCCAACGGCGCGACGCTGCTGCTCGACATGGCGTCGACCGCCCCGGTCTCGCAGCTGGTTCTGATCGGCGCCGGCCGCGGCACGCACTCGTTCAACGGCGGCCAGCGCCGCATTCCGCTCACGTTCACACAAACGAACGGCCGCCTCTCGGCCACGCTGCCCGGCAACACCATCGCCCCCCCTGGGCCTTACCAGGTGGTGGCCATCAATGCCGCAGGCACACCCTCACGCGGCACGATCATCACCCTCGGCATGAATGGCGCACCGGCCAGCGACGCCACTCTGCAGCGGGGCACGACCTACACCTTCGGACTCAGCGACCAACCCGCCAACGCGCTGGGCTTCGACAGCGGCAACGGCGCACTGGGCATTGCCGTGCCTTCAGCGCCGGGCCTGCTGCCCGCCTCGAACGTCACCTTCGTCGCCCGGCCCGGTCTGGCGGACGAGGCCTGCGTCTCGCTGGAATCGGCCAGCACGCCGGGCCAGTTCCTGCGGCACTACGCCTTCCGGCTCCAGCTCAACCCCAATGATGGCAGCGGGCAGTTCGCACAGGACGCCACCTTCTGCCCCGAACCCGGCTTGGCGGGGCGCGGCATGACGCTGCGCTCGAAGAACTACCCGGACCGCGTGATCCGGCAGCGCAACGGTGAACTCTGGGTCGACACGCAAGCCGCGGACACCACCTTCGCCGCAAATGCCACGTTCATCCCCACGGCGGCCCAACTGACCCGCAACACCGCCACCATCCTCGATCCCGCCACCTTCAGCGGCAACCTGCTGAGCGCGCCAGCCACGGACCCTGGCTACGCCACCCTGACAGCCACCGTCCCTGGTAGCGCCTTGCCCGGCGGCAGCGCCTACCTGGTGCGAGACGGCCTGGCCAATGCCGCCTGCGTGTCCTTCGAATCCCAGGACACTCCCGGGCGCTTCCTGCGCCACTACGCCTACCGGCTCCAGCTCAATGCCAACGACGGATCGGCCCAGTTCGCCCAGGACGCCACCTTCTGCCCCGAAGCCGGTCTGAGCGGACAAGGCACCACGCTGCGTTCGTACAACTACCCGGATCGTGTGCTGGTGCGGCACGTCGACGGGCAGCTGTGGATCGACCCACAGCAGACCGACACCGACTTCCTCGGTCGTGCGAGCTTCGTGCCCTGGCCGGCCACCATCCCGCTGCCGACTTCGGTGGCGCTGAGCGTCCCTGTGGTGAACAGTGGTGACACCGTCAGCTACGCGCCCGGGCTGGATACCCCGGGGCTGACCTTCAGCTGGAGCTTCGGTGACGGCTCTGCCGCCACTGCTTTCGTGGCCAGCAGTGCAGTGAACCACAGCTTCACCGCACCGGGGGTCTATGGCGTCACCTTGACCGTGCGGGCGGCAGATGGCCGTATCGCCACCACAAGCTTCGTGCAGGCGGTGGCCACGGCGTCGACCGCGCAGGCGCCGCGTGCCTCCTCGGCCATGGCCCTGGAAACGCGCAGCGGGGCGTCAGCCCGCTTGTGGATCGCCAATCCGGATGCTGGCACCGTCGCGGTGATTGACACGGCCAACAACGCCCGCGTTGGCGAGCCAGCGGTCGGCGCCTCTCCTCGTTCCGTGGCCATTGCGCCGGATGGTCGCGTCTGGGTCGTCAACAAGGACGATGCCACCATCAGCATCATCGACCCCGCCACGCTGGCCGTGGTGCAGACCGTGAGCCTGGCCCGGGGATCCCAGCCGCACGGCCTGCTTTTCAGCGCGAATGGCAGCGCCTACCTGGCACTGGAAGCCACCGGTCAGCTCCTCAAGCTGGACGGCAGGAGTGGCGTCCAGCAGGCGGCGTTGAACGTCGGCTCGACGCCTCGCCACCTGTCCATCACGGGCGATGGCACGACGGTGCTGGTCTCGCGCTTCATCACTCCGCCCCTGCCCGGCGAAGGCACCAAGACGATCGACACGAGCAGCGCCGGCGCAGAAGTGCGGGTGGTCGACACGGGATCGATGTCGGTGACGAGAACGATCGTGCTGCACCACAGCGACAAGGTCGACAACGAGACACAGGGCAGCGGCATCCCGAACTACCTGGCCGCCGCGGTGATCTCGCCGGACGGCAAGAGCGCCTGGGTACCTTCCAAGCAGGACAACATCAAGCGAGGCACCACGCTCAATGGCCAACCGCTGAACTTTCAGAACACGGTGCGGGCCATCAGCTCGAAGATCGACCTCTCGGCCATGGCCGAGACGCTGGCCGCGCGCGTGGACCACGACAACTCCAGCCTGGGGACGGCCGCCGTCTTCCATCCCAGCGGCGCCTACCTCTTCGTGGCGCTGGAAACCAGCCGCCAGGTTGCCGTGGTGGACGCCATCGGCAACCGTGAGCTGTTCAAGTTCGATGTCGGCCGCGCACCGCAGGCCCTGCAGCTTTCCGCCAACGGCCGCACGCTGTACGTCCAGAATTTCATGGACCGCACTGTCAGTGTCATCGACCTGAGCCCACTGATCGACGATGGGCTGCTGCAGGTCTCGCCGATCACGACCACCACCAGCGTCGGCAACGAAAGCCTGAGCCCGCAGGTGCTGCAGGGCAAGCAGCTCTTCTACGACGCACGGGACCCCCGACTGGCACGGGACAGCTACATGAGCTGCGCCAGTTGCCACGCCGACGGCGGGTTCGATGGCCGAGTCTGGGACTTGAGCAGTCAGGGCGAAGGCTTGCGCAACACGATCAGCCTGCGAGGCCACGCCGGCATGGCAGAAGGACTGCTGCACTGGAGCGGCAACTTCGACGAGGTCCAGGACTTCGAGGGGCAGATTCGCACCCTGGCCGGCGGCACCGGCCTGATGTCCGACGCCGACTTCAACACCGGCACGCGCAGCCAGCCGCTGGGTGACAAGAAGGCCGGCATCAGCCCCGATCTGGATGCCCTGGCGGCCTATGTGGCATCGCTGAACACCTTCGACCCAAGCCCCTTCCGGCCAGCCGCGGGTGTACTGAGCGACGCCGCGATCGCCGGCAAAGCCGTCTTCGCCAAAGCGGCTTGCGCCAGCTGCCATGGTGGGCCGAACTTCACGAACAGCAGCCTGAACGGCGGCATGCGCAACATCGGCACGATCAAGGCCACCAGCGGCAACCGCCTGGGTCAGCCGCTGACCGGCATCGACATTCCGACGCTGCGCGGTGTCTGGGCCACCGCGCCTTACCTGCACGACGGCACCGCGCCCACACTGGCCGCGGCTGTGCAGGCCCATGCCGGCAACACCGTCACGGGAACCGATCTGAGCAACCTGGTCGCCTATCTTCAGCAGATCGACGGGGACGAGCCCGCGCCCGCCACACCGCTGCCCAACGGCGTGTACCGGCTGGTGTCGGTCAGCAGCGGCAAGGCGCTGAGCGTGGGGGGAGGCAGCACGACCGTGGGCACAGCCACCGTCCAAGGCGCATGGACCGGCGTGGACAGTCAGCGTTGGAAGATCACCAGCCAGAGTGGCGGTTTCTACACATTGCTCGCGCAGCACAGCGGTCAGGCCCTGGACGTGAATGGCTGCTCTACTGCCGACGGCGCCAAGGTTCAGCAATGGACCTCGTATGGCAACGACTGCCAGAGCTGGACCCTGGAGGACCTGGGCGACGGCAGCTTCCGCGTCGTCAACAAGAGCAGCGGCAAGGTCCTGGACGTTCTCAACGCCTCCGGCGCGGAGAGCGCCACCGTGGCCCAGTGGACATGGAACGGCGGAGCCAACCAGCGTTGGCGTCTCGAGCCGGTCAGCCCGAACAACTACGCCGCGGGCACCTACCGACTGACGCCCTCGTTCAGCACCACGCTGGCGCTGGACGTGGCGGGGGCCTCCACCGCACCGGGCGCGCAGGTGTTCTCCTGGACGTCGTCGGGCAGCGCCAACCAGCGCTGGACGGTGATCCCCACAGCCGATGGCTTCTTCGAGCTGGCCCCTGCCCATGCGCCAACGATGCGCCTGCAGGTCACACAGGGCGCGCTGGACGCCGGTGTCCTGCTGCAGCAGGGTCTGGCCAGTGGAACAGCGGCCCAGCGCTGGGGTTTCGAGCGCCAGAGCGACGGCACCTATCGGCTGACCAACCGCAACAGCGCGCTGGTGCTCGATGTGCAGAACTGCAGCACCGCCAATGGCGCCAACGTCGAGCAATGGAACTGGGTGAACTCGGCCTGCCAGAAGTGGCGTCTCTCGGCGAACTGACGATGCGGCAGCCTTCCCCCTCCGTGTCGAAGCCCGACCGGCGCCGCGCGCTGGCGGGCATGGTGGCCTGTGTCGGCGGCTGGAGCACGGCCTTCTCGGCCCCGGTCGCCATCGCGGCGGACGATGCCACCCTGTTCTCGCGCAACTTCAACG
>NZ_BADL01000109.1 GCF_000333615.1 Ideonella sp. B508-1
CGGTCCAGCGCCGGGTCTCGGCCTCGTCCAGGCCGGGCGGCAGGTAGGCCTCCGGCGTGAAGACACGGGTCCAGCCCTGGCCGTGCACGGTGCCCACCGCATAGTCCAGCCGGCCGATCAGCTCGGCCGCGGCCGCCGCATCGTCGGGCAGCAGCTGGGCCCGCGGCACGCGCCGGGCCAGCCAGTGGGCAATGGCGCCGAACTCGGTCAGCACGCGGCCGTCGTCCAGCTGCAGGGCGGGGATGCTGCCCTTGAGGTTGAGCGCCAGGTAGGCCGGCTGGCGGTGGTCGCCCGCCGGCAGGTTCAGCACCGTCACCTGGAAGGGCAGCTCCAGCGCCTCCAGCAGGATGTGGATGCCGGTGGAGCAGGAGCCCGGCGTCATGAAGAAGGTCAGCATCGGCCGATGGTAGGCAGCGGACCGGCGCGGCGCGCAGGGGCGGTGCAAGCCCGAGCGCGCTGCTGGAGAAAGGCGCCTTGGCGGACGCGGCGGCGGGCGCCTGTCCTACATGGCACGCCGGGGCTGCGCCGAACAATGACAGGCCCGAACTGCCTTTTGTCGAGTCCCATGGCCCAGCCCTCGGCCCCCCTGCTGATCGGCGTCTCCGCCCGCATCTACCACCCCGACAGCCCGGTGCTGGACCTGGGCGGCGTGTGGACCAAGACGCTGCACTACCTGGAGCAGTCGGTGGCCTTGTGGCTGATGACCCAGGACGCGGTGCCGGTGATGGTGCCGGCGGTGGCCTCGGGCAGCCTGCAGTCGCGCAAGGCCCTGCAGTTGGAGGCCTACGCGGCCGCGCTCGATGGGCTGGTGCTGCAGGGCGGGGCCGATGTGGCACCGCAAAGCTATGGCGAGAGACCCTTGCGGCCCGAGTGGGCCGGCGACGCGGTGCGCGACCAGTACGAGGTGGCGCTGATCCACGCCTTCGTGGCCGCGCGCAAACCGGTCTTCGGCATCTGCCGCGGGCTGCAGATCCTCAACGTGGCCTTCGGCGGCAGCCTGTTCCAGGACCTGCCCACCCAGCACGGGCCGACGGTGACCCACTTCGCCCCGGGCATCTACGAACGCAACCACCACCCGGTGGACATCGAGCCCGGCTCTTGGCTGGCCCGGGTGTACCCCGGCCTGCGCCGCACCTGGGTCAACAGCATCCACCACCAGGCCATCCAGCGCCTGGCGCCGGGCTTCGAGGTGGGCGCGCGCAGCCTGGAGGACCAGACCATCGAAGCCATCAGCTGCCACGAAGGCAGCTACATCGCCGGGGTGCAGTGGCACCCCGAATTTCCCACCCGGGGTGGCGACAGCCCCTTCGATGACCAGCCGCTGCTGCGCGACTTCCTGCAGGCCTGCGCCGAGCGCCAGGCCAGGCGCAGCGGCTGAGCCTGTGCCCCCCGAGAACAAGAAAGAGAGACCGCCATGCGCTTTGCCGCTTCCGAAACCCTCAGCCTTGGCCTGGAGCTGGAACTGCAGCTGGTCTCGGCCAGCACCGGTCAACTCTCCCCCTCGGGCTCGGCCCTGTGGGAGGCCCTGCAGGCCCACCCGAGCGGCCGGCACTTCGCGCTGGAAGCCACGCAGGCCACCATCGAGCTCAATGCCTCGGTGCACCAGGCCGCCGAACCGCTGCGCCAGGAGGTGCATGCCCTGGTGACCCAGGCCCAGGCCGCGGCTGGAACCCTGGGGCTGGCCCTGCGCGGCGGCGGCACGCACCTGGCCCAGTTCTGGAACGAGCGGGTGCTGTCACCCACCGACCGGGCCCAGGTGCTGGACCAGCGCTTCGGCTTCCTGCCCAAGCGCTTCTCCACCTACGGCATGCATGTGCACGTGGGCATGCCCGACGCCGAGAGCGCGGTGCGGGTGGCCAATGTGCTGCAGGCCCACACGCCGCTGCTCATCGCCCTGTCCGCGGCCTCGCCCTTTCTGCAGCACGGCGACTCGGGCTTTGCCGCCTGCCGTCCGCTGGAGCCGCTGGTCTACCCGCACGGCGGGCCGCTGCCCCCGCTGCGGGACTGGGCCCACTTCTGCGCCCTGGTGCGGGAGCTGTGCGACACCGGCATCGCCGAGTCGCTCAAGGACATCTACTGGGACGTGCGCCCCAAGCCCGAGTTCGGCACGGTGGAGGTGCGGGTGTTCGACACGCCGCTGAGCGTGGACCGGGCGGTGGACCTGGCCGCCTGGACCCGCGCGCTGGCCGGCCTGGCGCTCAACGGGCAGTTGCCGCTGCCGCAGCCGCGCTGCCATGTCACCGAAGCCAAGGTCAGCCGCTTCCTGGCTTGCCGTGACGGGCTGCAGGCCCGGCTGTTCGACCCGGTGCGTGGCGACTGGGTGAACGCCCGCGCCTGGGCCCTGGCCCTGTCCGATCAGATGGCGCGGCAGCTGCCCACCCCCATGGACCGGCCGACCCTGGACCGCCTGGCCGCCGCCTGGCGGGCCGGGGACGGCGCGCAGGAGGACCACGCCCGCATGCGCGCCCTGTGGCGCAGCGTCGCCCCCGAGGGCCGGCTGCCCGATGGCTCGCCACCCGATGCGGTCGCCTTGGCCGCCTATTCAGCGACCCTGTGCGACCGGCTGCTGGGTGACGCATAAACTGGGGCCCTGGGTGGGCCGGCCGGCGGTCTCTGCCCGCCTTCCCGAGTCCCCGGCCCCGTGCAGTCACCCCACCACCCTTTGCAGGGCACGCGCCAGCTGATCTGGCAGCACCCTGTCGTCTTCGCCGCGCTGATCGGCGTGGCCGGCGCGCTGCTGACCATCGGCTTTCGCGAGGCCATCCACGCGGTCGAGACCCTGGCCTATGGCCGTGGCGACAGCCTGGTGGGCATCGCCCGCGGCCTGCAGGGCTGGCAGCGCGTGCTGCCGCCCGTCATCGGCGGGGTGGTGGCGGGCCTGCTGCTGGGCTGGACCCAGCGCTGGGTGCGCGAGGAGCACGGCGGCGACTACATGGAGGCCATCGCGCTGGGCAGCGGCGAGCTGGGCGTGCGCCATTCGCTGCTCAAGGCCCTGTCCTCGCTGGCCACGGTGACCAGCGGCGGGGCCATCGGCCGCGAAGGCCCGATGGTGCAGCTGGCCGCGCTGGCCGGCTCGCTGTTCGGCCGCTGGTGGCAGCTGCCGGTGCCCCGGCGCCGGCTCTACGTGGCCTGCGGGGCCGCGGCCGGCATCGCCACCGCCTACAACGCCCCCATCGCCGCGGCCCTGTTCATCGCCGAGATCGTGCTGAACTCGCTGTCCATGGCCAGCCTGGCGCCGCTGATCGTCTCGGCCTTCACCGCCAACCTGGTGGTGCGCCAGCTGGCGGGCTATGCGCCCACCTACCGCATGCCCTTCAGCGTGCTCAACCACGATGTGGAGATCATGGCGCTGCTGCCGCTGGGCCTGCTGGCCGGCGCCCTGGCCCCGCTGTACCTGGCGGTGCTGGACCAGGCCCATGTGCTGTTCCGGCGCTGGCAGGCGCCGCTGTGGCTCAAGCTGGGCACCGGCGGCCTGCTGGTGGGCCTGATCTCCCTTGTCAGCCCCGAGGTCTGGGGCAATGGCTACAGCGTGGTCAACGCCATCCTGCAGGACCACTGGTCCATGGCCGCGCTGCTGGCCGTGCTGTTCTGGAAGGTGCTGGCCGTCTCGGCCACCACCGGCTCGGGCGCGGTGGGCGGCATCTTCACGCCCACGCTCTTCGTGGGCGCGGTGCTGGGCGCCCTGTTCGGTGCCCTGCTGCAGCAGCTGTGGCCCGGCCTGGTGCCGCTGCCCGTGGCGGTGGTCATCGGCATGGGGGCCTTTCTGGCGGCCTGCACCCATGCGCCGCTGATGTCCATCCTGATGCTCTTCGAGATGACCCAGAACTACAACCTGATGGTCCCGCTGATGGCCACTTGCGTGCTGGGCTACCTCATCTCCCATGCGCTGCGGGTGCGCTCCATCTATGCCGTCACCCAGGAGCAGCTCAAGCCCGCCCCGGCCCTGACCATCGCGGCCGACCTGCTGCACGCGGACCCGCCCACCGTCGGGCCGGGCCAGAGCATGCAGGTGGTGGAGGAGCGCTTCCGCCAGAGCCGCTGGCAGCATGTCTATGTCACCGACGCGGCGGACCGCTTCCTCGGGGCCATCCCGCTGCAGGACTTCCGGCTGCAGCTGCTGCCCGACGGCACCGCCGCCGAGCAGCCCTGGCCGCCCCAACTGCTGCGCGCCAACTACCCGCGGGTGCGGCTGGAGGCCCCGGCCTGGGAGGTGCTGGAGGTGTTCAGCCACCACCCGGGCGAGCGCCTGCCGGTGCTGGACACGCAGGACCGCCTGATCGGCTACGTGGTCAAGTCGGACCTGGTGCTGCTGTGCCGGGACTACCTGGCCCAGCTCTGAGCCCCGGCCGGGCCTTCAGCCCGGCAGACGATGGGCCAGGTCCGCCTGCCGCGCCAGCAGCCGCTGCGCCAGTGCGGGCGCGCCGCCATGGCGCAGCACGCAGGCCTGGATCATGGCAGCCGGCAGTGCGGTGACCACCTGCCCGGCGGCCTGCAGCTCCGCCGCATCCATGTCGGCGAACAGGCGCCGGGCGTGCGGGTTGTCGGGGTCGAGGCGCAAGCGCTCCCACTCGTCCACCCGGGTGCCGAAGGCCGTGCCCTTGGGGTCGCCCTGGGCGCGGTAGCGCAGCGCGCCGCCCACGTCCAGCGTCAGCACCGTGCCGTCGGCGGCCACGCCCTGGTTGTCGCCCTCGAAGCCGGCGGCGTCCCAGTTGGCCAGCCAGGCATGCACGCCCAGCCAGTGGCGGGCCTGGATGCGCTCGGTCGCGCTGAACTGGGACAGGCGGCTGCGTTGCAAGGTCTGCCAGGCGGAGGCCACCTGGTCCGGCGCGCGGCAGCGGCGGTAGTGCAGCGTGGGTGCGCCAGCCAGCGCGTAGAGCCGGGCGGCCAGCCACTCGTTGCACGCATGGTCGGGCGACTCCACGGTCTTGACGTACCAGCGCCGGCCCTGGGCGTCTTCGTAAAGCCCCGCCGGGTGGCTGCCCAGGGCGCCGCCCACCCGCTGCATGGCCGCGGTGTCCAGCAGCGCACGGTCCTCGTCGTGCGGGGTCATGGCCGGCCTCAGGGCTGCGGCAGGGTGCGGCGCACCAGGGCGAGCTGCCCCGGCGTCTCGATGGCGCCGCGGCGCACCCGGCGCACCGCGCGGATGGCCTCGTCCGGCGCCCAGCCCAGTTCCACCAGCAGGCGCGCTGCCACCATGCCGGCGCGGCCCAGACCGCCCTTGCAGTGCACCAGCACATCGCCCCCGGCCCGCAGCAGGGCCCGGATCTCGGCCCCCTGCACCACCCAGGCCCGCTCGAAGGGCTCGGCCGGCACCCCGAAATCCGCGATCGGCAGGTGCAGCCAGCGCAGGCCGCGCCGCTGCACCTCCTGCCCCAGCCGAGGCACGCGCAGGGCCGTGAGTTCCTCCGGCTCCACCAGGGTCAGCACCAGCTGCGCGCCCCAGGCGGCGATGGCGTCCAGGTCCACGCCCAGATCACGCGCCCAGGCGCCGGTGGCCGCGGCATGGTCGTGCTTGCCGGGGCAGAAGGTGATGCCGATGCGGCCCCAGCCGTCGCCGGCACGCAACTCGGCGATCTGCAGCGGATGGCTGTGGCTGGTGCGCACGATGGTCATGCCCCATCGTGCCACCGCGCAGCTGCGGCCACCGCATTGGCCCAGCGGCGCAGTCTGGCTCAGGCGCGCAGCAGCTCGTCCACCACCGCCTGCCCCTCGGTGCCGGCCCAGTCCACCGCGCCCATCAGCTGGAAGCGGGCCCGTCCGGCGCGGTCGATGCCCACCGTGCAGGGGAAGACCCGGGCCTCGAAAGCCTTGGCCACCGCGCCCTCGTCGTCCAGCGCCACCGGCAGGTCCAGGCCCAGCGGCGCCAGGAAGCTGCGCACGGTGCTGGCCGACTCCCGGTAGTCCACCGCCATCAGCTGCAGGCCGCGGGCGCGTTCGCGCCGGGCCATGGCGGCCAGCTGCGGCAGCTCCTCGCGGCAGGGCTCGCACCAGGTGGCCCAGAAGTGCAGCAGCACGGCCTCACCGCGGGCGCCGGCCAGGGTCCAGCGGCCCCCGCCCAGCAGCGGCAGGTCCACCGCCGGGGTGGGCCGCCCTTTCGGCCAGGCCTTGCGCAGCACGGTGGCGGCCTGCGCCGGCCGGGGCGTGACAGCCCCCAGCGCGGTCAGCGCCAGGGACAGCGAGAAGGCCGCCAGGCCCTGGCGCCGGCCACGGTCGGGCGCAGGTGGGTCCCGCAGGGGACAGGGATCACAGGAGGGACAAGCCTTCATCGCTAAAATTTTCGCTCTTTCACAGATTTCCCACAGGACCTCTTGACCATGCCCACCCGCCTGTCGAGGCGCAGCCTCCTCCAATCGGCCTCTGCGTCCATGCTGCTCGCGGGCGTGCCCGCCCTGCGGGCCGAGGAGGCCCAGCGTCACTTCGATCCCAAGCCCAACGGCTGGCGCACCTTCGACGTGACCACCACCGTGTCGCTGAAGGAGGCCAAGGGCCCGTCCACCATCTGGCTGCCGGTGCCCTCGCTGGACAACGGCTGGCAGCGCACGCTGGACGTGCACTGGACCGACAACGCCGGCAAGGTGCAGATGAGCACCGATGGCGACACCGGCGCCAAGATCCTGACCGCCACCTACGACGCCTCGGTGGCGCTGCCCACCCTCACCCTGCTCACCCGCGTGCAGACGCAGAACCGCGGCGTGGACTGGCAGGCCAAGTCCTCCGAGCCGGTGGACCCTGCCGAGCTGCACCGCTGGGTGCAGCCCAGCGAGCTGATCCCGGTGGACGGCATCGTGCGCAAGGTGGCCCAGCAGATCGTGGCGGGCACCCGCGGCGACCGCGAGAAGGCCCAGCGCATCTACGACTGGGTGATCGTCAGTTCCTACCGCGACCCCAAGGTGCGCGGCTGCGGCGTGGGCGACATCCGGGCGATGCTGGAAAGCGGCAACCTGTCGGGCAAGTGCGCCGACATCAACGCCCTGTTCGTGGGCCTGTGCCGCGCGGCCGGCATTCCGGCACGTGACATCTACGGCGTGCGCCTGGTGCCCAGCGCCTTTGGCTACCGCGAGCTGGGCGGCAACCCCGCCAGCCTGAAGGGCGCGCAGCACTGCCGCTCCGAGATCTACCTGAAGGGCCACGGCTGGGTGGCCATGGACCCGGCCGACGTCACCAAGGTGATGCGCCAGGAAACCCCCGAGTGGATCAAGGACCCGGCCCACCCCATCGTCACCCCGGTGCGCCGCGCCCTGTTCGGCAGCTGGGAAGGCAACTGGATGGGCTACAGCAGCGCCGCCGACATCACCCTGCCGGGCAGCAAGAAGGGCAAGCTGCCCCTTCTTCATGTACCCGCAGGCCGAGACGGCCGACGGCGCCCGCGACCCCTACGCGCCGGACACTTTCGTCTACCAGATCACCGCCAAGGAGATCACCGCCTGAACGGGCAGCACGACGCGATGGTGAGCCAGAGCCTTCCTGCCACGCCCCCGGCCCGCGGCCTGGGCGCGCTGCTGGCCGCCGGTGTGGCGGCGCTGCTGGCCTCGGGCTGCTGCGTGGCGCCGCTGGCCCTGGCCCTGCTGGGCGTCTCCGGCGCCTGGATCGGCCAGCTGCGGGTGCTGGAACCCTGGTCGCCCTGGCTGCTGGGCGGCGCCCTGCTCGCCCTGGGCCTGGCGGCCTGGCAGATCTACCGCCGCCCCGCCCCGGGCGACGCCGCCTGTGCGCTGGACGACCCGGCCTGCGGTCAGACCCGCCGCGGCCTGCGCCGCTGGTTCTGGGTGGTGGCCCTGCTCACCGCCGTGCCCCTGCTGCTGCCCCTGGTGGCGCCCTGGTTCTACTGAAAGCTCTGCCATGAAGCCCCTGCTCACCCTGACCGGCGCCTTGGCCGCCCTGGCCCTGGCCGCCCCCGCTCTGGCGGCCCCACAGCAGGTCACGCTCAACGTGCCCACCATGGACTGCGCGACCTGCCCCATCACCATCCGCGTCGCGCTGACGAAGGTGCCCGGCGTCAGCAAGGCCGTGGTGAGCTACAACAAGCGCACCGCCAAGGTCAGCTACGACGACGCCAAGACCGATGTGGCGGCGCTGATGCGCGCCACCGAGGGCGTGGGCTACCCGTCCTTCAAGGCCGACGAGCCATGAGCCCCCACCTGGATTCAGGATTCCCTGAATCTCGGGTTGCTTGGAATTTCTGACCCCAATCCATATCAGTCGGAGAAATTTCTTCTTCGCGCAGCGCACCCACGGGTCCAGAACAGGAATTTCTCCCGGGCCGGGCTGACCAGAATCTTCAGCCCATGGAGATCTACCTCGACGCCAACGCCACCACCCCGGTGCTGCCGGCCGCCCAGGCCGCGGCGCTGGCCTGCATGGGCGAGCAGTTCGGCAACCCCAGCAGCACCCACGCCACCGGCCTGCGCGCCCGCGCCCTGCTGGAGCAGACCCGTGCCCGCGCCCGTCGCGTGCTGGGCGCCCCGACCGGACAGCTGCTGTTCACCAGCGGCGCCACCGAAGGCATCCAGACCGCCGTGCTCTCGGCCCTGATCAGCCTGCGCGGCCGGGACGATGTGGACTGCCTGCTTTACGGCGCCACCGAGCACAAGGCGGTGCCGGCGGCCCTGCACCACTGGAACCGGGTGCTGGATCTGGGCCTGGTGGTCGCCCCCATCCCGGTGGACCCGCAGGGGCGCCACGCGCTGGACTGGCTGCGCCGGCATGCGGGCCGCGCCGGCCTGGTCTGCACCATGGCCGCCAACAACGAAAGCGGCGTCATCAGCGACCTGGACGGCATTGCCGCCGCGCTGGCCGACAGCCCCGCCCTGTGGCTGGTGGACGGCGTGCAGGGTCTGGGCAAGCTGGACCTGCGCCTGGCCGAGCGGCCCATCGACTACGCACCGTTTTCCGGCCACAAGCTCTACGCACCCAAGGGCATCGGCCTGCTCTATGTGCGCGACGGCGCCCCCTTCACCCCGCTGATGGCTGGCGGAGGGCAGGAGGGCGGGCTGCGGTCCGGCACCGAGAACATGGCCGGCGTGGCCGCCCTGGGCGCGGTGCTGGCCGCGCTGGAAGACGGCCACACCTTTGCCTCCCCTGCCGTGCTGGCCCAGCACCGTGCGCGCCTGGCGGAGGCGCTGAGCGAGGCCTTTCCCGGCCTGGTCTTCAACGCCCCCGCGGCGCTGAGCCTGCCCACCACGCTGA
>NZ_BADL01000108.1 GCF_000333615.1 Ideonella sp. B508-1
CCGGAGCACGCCGGGTTTTGGCCGACACCAAGCAAGGATCAGACCCGAATCTGACGCTGGGGTGACGTTCTTCGGTGCCGGAAGGATCAGCGCTGCTGGGCGCCAGGCGCCAGCAGGGTCACGTCGCCCAGGGCTTCGGCCACACAGGGCAGCACCTCGCCCTGGGCGCGCTTCTCGGCGCTCAGGCCGGGCCAGTCGATGCGGTAGCGGATGTCGCCTGCCGTCAGCTGGCAGCGGCAGGCGCGGCAGCTGCCGTTGCGGCACGAGCGTGGCACACGTGGAAAGCGGCTGGGTGCCGCCCAACACCCGGGTGGATGCGCTGGAGGCGGCCATCCGCGCCGTCTGCGAACCGCACTTCGACCGGCCATTGAAGGAGATCTCGCTGGGCCAGGTGCTGATGCGCCTGTTCCAGACCTCGCGCCGCTTCAATGTGGAGATCCAGCCGCAGCTCGTGCTGCTGCAGAAGACGCTGCTGAACGTCGAGGGCCTGGGTCGCGAGCTGGACCCGGACCTGGACCTCTGGTCCACCGCCAAGCCCTTCCTGGAGCGCTGGATGAACGAGCAGCTGGGTTGGCGCGCCCTGGTGCGCCAGCTCAAGGCCGAGGCCCCGCGCTACGCCCAGCTGCTGCCCGAGTTGCCGCGCCTGGTGCACCAGCGTCTGCAGGAGCGCCCCAACCGCGAGCCCGACCCGGTGCTGTTGGCCCTGCTGCGCGAGCAGCGCCGCACCAACCGCCTGCTGTCTGCCGGCCTGTGGAGCGCGCTGGGCTTTCTGCTGGGCGTGATGGTCGCCCGTCTGGTGGTGCAGCTGCACGGCGGCGGCTACTGAGCCGCCCTGCCGTGCCCCATGGAAAAGCCGCCCCTCGGGGCGGCTTCGTTTGGGTGGGTCCAGCTTACTTGCTGGCCTTGAAGTGGGTGAACACCCGGGTCTGCACCCGCTTGATGTCCTGCGGCACGCTGTCCGGCGGGGTCATCTTGGCCATGTCGGTGGCGCTCAGGAAGATGGTCGGGTTGCTGGCCACGTCCTTCTTCACGAACTTCAGCGAGGCCTTGTTCGGGTTGGCGTAAAACACCTTGTTCGTCAGACCGGCGTGCACTTCGGGGCGCAGGATGTAGTTGATGACTTCAGCGCGTTCTTCGGGTGCGGCGCATCGGCGGGA
>NZ_BADL01000107.1 GCF_000333615.1 Ideonella sp. B508-1
CTGGACCGTGGCCCGCTCCCGCTAGCGCACCGACCAGACCAACGAGATCCTGACCAACCAGACCAGCGTCAGCACCACGTTCACCACGGCCGGCATCCAGCATGACCTGGCGGCAGGCGTGGAACTGATCTACGAGCGCCAGCTCACCCGCGGCACCGGCACCAGCGCCCAGACGATCAACGGTGTGAGCTACAGCGCCATCAGCAACCCGGCCGCCAACCTCTACCAGCCGAACGCCAACGACGACCTGGGCGTGCCCTACTTCACCGGCGCGGACACCGAGGGCAAGACCACCACCGGCGCGCTCTATGTGCTGGACACGCTGACCCTCAACGAAGCCTGGAAGCTCAACGGCGGCCTGCGCTTCGAGCGCTACCACACCGAAACCTCGGTGGGCACCATCGTCACCAGCAGCAACAGCAGCACCTACCCCGGCTACGCGGTGGGCAGCATCGCCAACACCAACCTGCGCCTGGCCGACAACCTGAGCAGCTGGAACCTGGGCCTGACCTACAAGCCCACCGCCCACGGCAGCATCTACCTGGCCGCGGCCAACGCGTACACGCCGCCGGGCGGCGCCAACTTCGCCCTGTCAGCCACCAGCACCAACGCCAACAGCCCCTCGATGGACCCGCAGCAGACCCGCACGTTCGAGCTGGGCACCAAGTGGGACCTGCTGGACCAGCGCCTGAACCTGACCCTGGCGGCCTACCACACCGAGAACCAGAACCAGGTCAGCTACGACGACCTGGGCAATGCGGTGCAGACCGGCAAGACCCGCGTGCAGGGCGTGGAACTGGGCCTGGTCGGACGCGTGACCGAAGCCTGGCAGGTCTCTGCCGGCGTGGCGACGATGGACACGAAACAGAGCAACGTCTGGAACAGCACGCACACCACCGAAACCAATGGCGTTCGCTGGTCGCCGGACCTCACCGCCTCGCTGTGGAGCACCTACACGCTGGGCAACCTGACGCTGGGCGCGGGCGCGAACTATGTCTCCAAGCAGAAACGCACCATCACCGCCGACACCGACCTGTCGACCCAGAACATGCCGGAGATCCCGGCCTACTGGGTGGCCGATCTGATGGCGTCCTATCAGGTCATGCAGAACCTGAAGCTTCAGCTGAACGTGGGCAATGTGTTCGACAAGGAATACATCAGCACGCTCAACAACAGCGGCGCGCGCGCCACGATGGGCGCACCGCGCACGGCCAAGCTGACGGCCAGCGTGCAGTTCTGAGGCAAGGCGGCGCGGCATGTTGTTGCACATCCCGGGCGTTCTGTCTGCGGAGGAAGTCGCCCGCTTCCGCCTGGCCCTGGCCGAGGCCCCCTGGGCCGATGGCCGGGCCACCGTCGGGCCCCAGGGGGCCCTGGTCAAGCACAACGAACAGCTGCCCGCCGACCACCCGCTGGCCCGCGAGCTGGGCCAGTTCATCGTGCAGCGGCTGTCCAGCCACCCGCAGTTCGTCTCGGCGGCCCTGCCGCACCGCATCCTGCCGCCGCTGTTCAACCGCTACCAGGGCGGCGGCAGCTACGGCCTGCATGTGGACGGCTCGGTGATGGCCATGGGCGACGGGCAGCGCCTGCGCAGCGACGTGTCCACCACGCTGTTCCTCTGCGACCCCGAGGACTACGAAGGCGGCGAGCTGGTGGTGATGGACACCTATGGTGCCCACGAGGTCAAGCTGCCCGCGGGCGACCTGATCCTCTACCCGTCCACCAGCCTGCACAAGGTCGAGCCCGTCACCCGCGGTGCCCGCACCTGCGCCTTCTTCTGGACCCAGAGCCTGGTGCGCGACGACGGCCAGCGTGCCGCCCTCTACGAGCTGGACCAGACCATCCAGCGCCTGCGCGCCCGGCTGGGCGACAGCGACGAGGTGCTGCAGCTCACCGGCCACTACCACAACCTGCTGCGCCGCTGGGCCGAGCTGTGAACACCCACGGCTTCAAAACCCTCCTGCGCTGGCACTGGATCAGCTCGGCCCTGTGCCTGGTGGGCATGCTGCTGTTCGCCGTCACCGGCTTCACGCTCAACCACGCGGCCGACATCGAGGCCCAGCCGGTGCTCACCCGCTGGCAGGCCACGCTGCCCGCTCCGGTGCTGGCTGCGGTGCAGGCCGCCCGGCCGGCCCAGGCCGGCGGCAGCGCGCCGGTGCCGGCCACCCTGCGCCAGTGGGTGGCCGAGTCGCACGGGCTGCGCCTGGCCGCCGGCCTGGCGCCGGAATGGTCGGCCGAGGAGCTTTACGTCGCCATGCCCCGCCCCGGCGGCGACGCCTGGCTGCGCGTCGACCTGAGCAGCGGCGAAGCCGAGTTCGAGGACAGCGACCGCGGCCTGCTGGCCCTGCTCAACGACCTGCACAAGGGTCGCAACACCGGCGCCGTCTGGCGCGCCTTTCTCGATGTCTTCGCCGCAGGCTGTCTGGTGTTCTGCATCACCGGCCTGCTGATCCTGCACCGCCATGCCGGCCAGCGCGCGCTGACCTGGCCGCTGACGGCCGCGGGTTTCGTGCTGCCAGCCCTGCTGGTGCTGCTGTTCATCCATTGACCTCGACGCCAATGACCTCCTTCACCCCCCGCACCGCCACCACCGCCACCACCCTGGGCCTGCTCACGCTGGGCAGCGCCTCGGCCGGCGCCGCCACCCTGCAGCTCACGCTGGAGCTGCCCCGCCTGAGCGTGGCCGAGTACCACAAGCCCTATGTGGCCGTCTGGCTCGAGAAGGACGGCCAGCCCAATGCCGCCGCCCAGCTGGCCGTCTGGTACGACCTGAAGAAGGCCAACAACGGCGGCGCCAAGTGGCTGCGCGACATGCGCCAGTGGTGGCGCGCGGGAGGCCGGGATCTGACCGTTCCCGCCGACGGCGTGACCGGCGCCACCCGCTCGCCGGGCGAACAGGTGCTGCACCTGGACCAGTTGCCCGCGCTGGCCCGGCTGCCCGCCGGCCAGTACACGGTGGTGGTCGAAGCCGCCCGCGAAGGCGGCGGCCGCGAGGTGCAGCGCCTGCCGCTGACCTGGCCCATCCAGGCCGCCCAGCAGGCCCAGGCCCAGGGCACCCATGAACTGGGCACCCTGCAGCTCAAGGCCACCCCCTGATCCACGCCCCTGCACAGGATGTCCACCATGACCCTGCCCCGCCCCATCGCGCTGGCCCTGGCCACCGCCCTGCCCCTCTTCGCCTGGGCCCACGACACCTGGGTGCTGCCCTCGTCCACTCTGGTGACCGGCCGCAACCAGAGCGTCGTGGTCGACGCCTCGGTCTCCACCGACCTGTTCATCGCCGAGCGCCCCCTGGCCTGGGGGGAACTGCGCGTCACCGGCCCCGACGGCAAGCCCCTGCGGGCTGGTGAGCGCAGCGCCACCGCCCTGCTCAACAGCGTGGTGATCGAGTTGCCGGCCGAAGGCAGCTACCGCATCAGCAACCTCAGCGAGAGCCTGATGGCCAGCTACCAGGACGCCGAAGGCAAGACCCAGCGCTTCCGCGGCACCCCGGCCGAATTCGCCCAGAAGGTGCCGGCCGACGCCAAGCTGCTGGGGCTGGTGCACACCCTGGCCCGCCAGCAGACCTTCGTCAGCCGGGAAAAGGCCACCGTGCCCGCCTTCGCCCCCGAAGGTCGCGGCCTGGAAGTCCTGCCGCTGGACGCGGTGAACGACCTCAGCGATGGCGACCGCACACGCTTCACCCTGCTGCTCAACGGCCAGCCGCTGGCCGGCGAGAAGCTGTCCCTGGTGCGCGAAGGCAACCGCTACCGCTACGACCGCGGTGAGCAGACGCTGAGCACCGACGCCCAGGGACAGTTCAGCGTGAGCTGGGCCGCCCCGGGCCGCTACTGGCTGGGCGTCAGCCACGGCGACCGCCCCGCCGCGGCGCCGGCGCCGCAAGGCGGGCCTGGCGGCCCCATGGCCATGGGCGGCACCCGTGACAAGCCCCTGGAGCGCGCCAGCCTGAGCGCCACCTTCGAGGTGCTGCCGCGCTGAGACCCGGCCCGACCGATGTTCGCCCCCGCCCTCCCCACCGCGCCACGGGCCCAGGCCCGTGTGCTGATCCCTGCCGAGGTGTCGGGCCCGCCCGCGCCCTGGGGCCAGGTGCTGCACACCCTGGGCGGGGACACCATGGGCACCTCCTGGTCCGTCCAGCTCTGGGCTGGCGCCGGACTGCCCGAGCGGCCACTGCGCCGCGCCATCCAGGCCGTGCTGGACGATGTGATCGCCCAGATGAGCACCTGGGAGCCCGACGCCCTGATCAGCCGCTTCAACCGTCTGCCCGCCGGTGAAAGCCTGGTGCTGCCAGACAGCTTCGCCCTGGTGATCGACACCGCACTGCAGGTGGCCCGGCGCAGCGCCGGTGCCTTCGACCCCAGCGTGGGCG
>NZ_BADL01000106.1 GCF_000333615.1 Ideonella sp. B508-1
ACCTGGAAGCCCCCTGCACGAAGGCGCCGAGCTGACCCTGCCCCCCCATTCCACCCGCCACATCCAGGTGCTGCGCCTGCAGCCCGGTGACGGCCTGACCGTCTTCAACGGCGAGGGCGGCGAATGGGACGCCACCGTGACCCGCATGGGCCGTCAGGATGTGGACCTGCGCATCGGCGCGCACCAGCCTGGCGACTGCGAGTTGGCCTGCCCAGTGACCATCGCCCTGGGCATGCCCGCCAACGAGCGCATGGACGCGCTGGTGGAGAAGGCCACCGAGCTGGGGGTGGCCGCCATCCAGCCGCTGATGTGCGCGCGCTCGGTGCTCAAGCTCTCGGGCGACCGGGCCGAGAAGCGGCGCGCCCACTGGCAGGCGGTGGCCGTGGCGGCGGCCGAGCAGAGCGGCCGCACCCGGGTGCCCACCGTGGCCCCCATCCTGGCGCTGGACCGCTGGCTGGCCGATGTCGGACCCACCACCGGCGCACGCCATGTGCTGAGCTTTGCGGCCGATGCGGCCGGCCCCGCCACGCTGCTGCAGGCGCGCGGGCCGGTGCTGCTGCTGTCGGGCCCCGAAGGCGGGCTGGACCCGCGCGAGGAGGCCCTGGCGCGTCAGGCCGGCTTCGCGCCGCTGAGCCTGGGCCCGCGGGTGCTGCGGGCCGACACCGCGCCGCTGGCCGCCCTGAGCCTGCTGGGCCTGGCCGACTGAGCACCGTGGCGCCGGCTCCACGCCGGGCCCACCTTTCGCACGGTGCCCAAACGTCCCATCCCGATGGACGTGACAAGGTCATCGGGGCCGGTCATGCTGCGGGCTTCATCCCCACTGAAGGAGGAACACCATGGGACTGCTGGATGCCGTGAGCGGCCTGCTGAACGAATCGACCGGCGGCGGCAACGCCCCGGACCTGATGTCCATCGCCAGCCAGCTTCTGGACAGCAACGCGCCGGGCGGTGGCCTGGCCGGTCTGGTGCAGCACTTCGAGCAGGGCGGCCTGGGCGAGGTGGTGGGCTCCTGGATCTCCAACGGCCAGAACCTGCCGATCAGCGCCGATCAGCTGCAATCCGCGCTGGGCAGCCATCCGGCGCTGGCCGGCCTGCTTCAGCAGGCCCAGGGACCGCAGGACCAGGCCCTGCTGGGCCAGCTGGCGCAGATGCTGCCGGAGCTGGTGAACAAGATGACCCCACAAGGCCAGCTGCCCGCCACGGCCGCGGAATCGCCTGATCTGGGCAGCCTGCTGGGGGGCCTGAGCGGGCTGCTCAAGGGCTGAAAAACGCCCCATCCGAAGGCACCGCGCTGACCAGCGCGGTGCATGCCTGCCACCCCTTGGTGCCCTGCGTGAACTAGCCCACAGGAAGGCCATTATTCGACTCATGTAGTCGGGTTCCCGTTCCGATACTCCCGTGACCTCAAGGCGCGACAACGCGCCGATTCGTCACTGTTGTTGGGAGTTTTGGATGAATTGGCTTTGGAAGTTCCGCATCGGAACCCGCCTGGCGCTGGCCTTCGGCGCCATGATCGCCCTGCTGCTGCTGATCTGCGCCTTCGGCGTCAGCAGCACCCGCACCCTGGCCCGGGACCTGGAGGCCACCGCCTCCCAGGACCTGGTCAGGCTCTCGCATGTGCAGGCCCTGGACAAGAACGCGAGCGTGATCGCGCAGGCTGCGCGCGAGCTGCTGCTGCTGGACGCCGCCGGCCCGATCAAGAAGCAGCGTGAGCTGATCCACCACAGCCTGGCCGACAACGACAGCCAGGTCCAGGCCCTGCAAGCCATGGGCGGGCCCGAGGCGCTGCGCCGCCAGATCGACGAGGTGGCCCGCCAGCGCACCGCCTTCGGTCAGGCCATCGCCAAGTACCTGGACACCCTGGAGAACGGCAGCCCGGACGATGCGCGCACCGCCCTGCTGGTGGACCTGCGGCCGACGCAGACCGGCTACGAAAAGATCCTGCATGCGCTGACCGACAGCGTGGAGGCCCAGGCCACCGAGCGGGCCACGATGGGCCATCAGCTGGCGGCGGCCGACAGCCTGAAGATGATGGCCGGTGGCGCCGCCGCGGTGCTGCTGGCGGTGGTGGCCGCGGTGGCCATCACGCGCTCGATCAAGCTGCCGCTGAACCAGGCCGTGGAGGCCGCGCGCAGCATCCGGGAAGGCCATCTGGACCGGACGATCCAGGCCCGAGGCCAGGACGAGGTCGCCGACTTGCTGCGGGCCATCGCTGAGATGCAGGCCCACCTGCAGCAGGTCATCCTGTCCGTGCACCAGGCAGCCCGGGATGTGGCGGTGAGCACCAGCGAGATCGCCCAGGGCAATGCGGACCTGTCCGCCCGCACCGAGCAGGCCTCGGCCCATCTGCAGCAGACGGCCTCGGCCATGTCCAGCATCGCGTCCACCGTCTCCGAGGGCAGCCAGCGCGCCCGCGAGGCCTCCAGCGTGGCCAATCAGGCCCGGGCCTCGGTGGTGGCCGGTGGCGAGGCGGTGGACAGCCTGGTGGACACGATGAACCGCATCGCCGAGTCCAGCACCCGCATCAAGGACATCATCGGCGTGATCGACGGCATCGCCTTCCAGACCAACATCCTGGCGCTCAATGCCGCGGTGGAGGCCGCGCGGGCGGGCGAGCATGGCCGCGGCTTCGCCGTCGTGGCCAGCGAGGTACGCACTCTGGCCGCTCGCACCGGGGCGGCCGCCAAGGAGGTCAAGCAGCTCATCGACGACTCGGCGGAGAAGGTGGCCAGCGGCAACCAGACCGTCAGCGCGGTGGGCGAGCGCATCCGCGGCATCGTCAGCGAGGTGGTCAATGTGCGCGAGCTGATCGAGGTCGTCTCGCAGAGCGGCCACCAGCAGGAATCCGAGATCGGCCAGATCAACCAGCGGGTGTCGGGTCTGGATCAGAGCACCCAGCAGAACGCCACCCTGGTCGAGGAGCTCTCGGCCACCACCGAATCCCTGAAGTCCCACGCCGAGCGACTGGTCTCGACGGTGGAGTTCTTCCGTCTCGAATCGCAACCCGCCACAGCCTGAAGGAGCACCGCCCGATGAAGTCCCCCGTCCCCGTTGTTTCCCACGCCGGCCTGGCCCTGGTCACCAGCCTGCTGCTGGCCACCGGCGCCCATGCCGACCCGAAGATCCTCAAGAAGGTCCCGCCGGACTTTCCGCAGGAGGCCCTGCGACGCAACGTGCCCAACGGCGTGCTGCAAACCCAGCTGGCCATCGACGGCCAGGGCAATGTGACCGACGTGAAGGTGGTCAACGCCTCGCCGCCGCCGGCCCGTGTCTTCAAGGATGCGGCGACCGAGGCGCTGATGAAGTGGAAGTTCGAAGGCTCGGGCAAGCCCGACACCGCCGAGGTGAAGCTGGTCTTCTCTCAGGAGTGACGGGCGGAGCCGGCCACCATGTCGAAGCGGAACAGCCGGCACTCGATCGGCCCGTTCCACATCGGCACGCGCCGGCTTTCTTTCAAGCGCATCAGGCTGGGCAGCTTGGCCTCGGGCGTGAGCACCCAGGCCGTCCAGCCGGCGTAGCCCTTCTTCCAGTGCGCGGCCAGGCGGGCATAGAACTCGCCGGCATCGGCCGCGCCTTCGAACTTCTCGCCCTGGGCACCGGCCCGGCCGTGGCCCAGGCCACCCTGGCCCTGGCCGGAGCCCTTGGGCGCGATGCGCTCGCCATAGGGCGGGTTCATCAGCAGCACGCCATGGTCGGCCGGCGCGGGGCGCTGCAGCGCGTCGGCGGTCTTGAACTCGATGGCGTGCTTGACGCCGGCACGCTCGGCATTGCGCGTGGCGAAGTCGGTCATGCGGAAGGACACATCACCCGCCCACACCGGCACCGTGGGCGCATGCACGGCGGCCTGGGCCGCGACCTTCATCTCGCGCCAGGCGCCCAGCTGGTCCCGGAAGGGCAGCAGGCGCTCGAAGGCGAAACGGCGCTGCAGGCCCGGGGCGATGCCGCAGGCGATCTGCGCGGCCTCGATGGCGATGGTGCCGGCGCCGCAGCAGGGGTCCAGCAGGCCGCCGTCCTCGGGCCGGCCCTGCCAGCCGATGGCCGCCAGCATGGCCGCGGCCAGGGTCTCCTTCAGCGGGGCCTCGCCCTTGGCCTCGCGCCAGCCGCGCTTGAACAGGGCTTCCCCTGAGAGGTCCACGCTCAGGCTGGCGTGGTCGGGCCCCAGGTGCAGCACCAGCGACAGGTCGGGATGGTGGGTGTCCACGCTGGGCCGCTCGCCGCAGGCCTCGCGCATGTGGTCGCAGACGGCGTCCTTGATGCGCAGGGCGGCGAAGTTCAGGCTCTGCAGCGGCGAGCGCCAGGCACTGGCGTCCACCCGCAGGGTCTGCTGGGGCGTGATCCACTCGTTCCAGCGCACCCGGCGCGCCAGCTCGTAGAGGTCGTGCTCGTTGGCGTAGCCGCCCTCGGCCACCTGCCACAGCACGCGCTGCGCCAGCCGGCTGCCCAGGTTCAGGCGCATGGCCTCGCCCAGGCCGCCCTCGACATAGACGCCACCGCGCCCGGCCTCGACCCGGGCCTGCGGGCCCAGCAGGGCCTGACATTCCTCGGACAGCCAGGGTTCGGTGCCAGCGGCGCAGGGCAGAAACAGCGTGCCCTGACGCACGCTGGAGGTGGGACGGGGACCGGCGGCAACCCGCACCACACGGCGCGGTCCGGCTGCGCCGGGCGCCGGGGTGGGGGTCGAGCTCATAGGGCCTTGCGGAGGTTGGCGGGCGCGATCTTCAGCGCTTCGCGGTACTTGGCCACGGTGCGGCGGGCCACCTGGATGCCCTGCTCTTCGAGCATGTCGGCGATCTGGCTGTCGGACAGCGGCTTCTTGGCGTCCTCGGCCGCCACGAACTGCTTGATCAGCGCGCGCACCGCGGTGCTGGAGGCGTTGCCGCCGGCATCGGTGTTGAGCGAGGAGCCGAAGAAATACTTCAGCTCGAAGGTGCCCTGTGGCGTGGCCATGTACTTGGCGGTGGTCACGCGCGAGATGGTGGATTCGTGCAGGCCCAGCTCGTCGGCGATCTCGCGCAGCACCAGTGGCTTCATGGCGATCTCGCCATGGGTGAAGAAGTTCTTCTGCCGCTCGACGATGGCCGCGCTCACCCGCAGGATGGTGTCGAAGCGCTGCTGGATGTTGCGGATGAACCAGCGCGCCTCCTGCAGCCGGGCCGACAGGTTGCCGCCGCCGCGCTGGCCGCGGATGGCCTGGGCGTAGAGGTCGGACACGCGCAGCTTGGGCATCACATCCGGGTTGAGCGTGGCCTTCCAGTTGCGGCCGGACTTCACGACGATGACGTCGGGCACGACGATCAGCTGTTCGGCCCGGGCGAAGGGCCGGCCGGGCTTGGGCTCGCAGGCGACGATCAGGGCCTGGGCGGCCTTGACGGTGGCCTCGTCGCAGCCGGTGGCCGCCGAAAGCTTCTTGATGTCCCGCCGGGCCAGCAGCTCCAGGTGGGCCGCTGCGATCTGCAGCGCGCAGGCACGGGCCGGGGAGGCGGCCCGCTGGCGCAGCTGCAGCGCCAGGCATTCGGACAGATTGGCCGCGCCGACGCCGGCCGGCTCCAGGCTCTGCAGCCACTTCAGGCCGCAACGCAGCTCGTCGAGCAGTTCCTCGCGGGCCTCCGGGTCGGTGAGGTCCAGCGAATCGGCAATGCGCTCGGCGATCTCCTCCAGCGTGCCGTCCAGGTAGCCGTCCTCGTCCAGTGATTCGATCAGGGCCAGCACGGCCGCGGCGTCGCGGTCGGCCAGGCGCATGCCGCTGAGCTGGTGGCGCAGGTGGTCCTGCAGCGTGGGGCCCAGGCCGGCTCGGTCCTGGGGCTCGAACTCGTCGTCGCCGCCGGTGGCGCTGCCGGTACCGGGCGTCTCGCGGATGCCGTCGAAGTCGTCGCCCTCGGTACCGTTCTCCCAGTCGTCGCGCTCGGTGGTGCCGAAGTCCGAAGCCTCCATGCCCGCGGGCTCGTCCGAGCCTTCGCCGCTGCCGCCGCTGTCTTCGTCCGACGCCGTCGAACTGCTGCTCGCGCTGGCGCGGTCGGCCAGGATCTGGTCCTCGAAGCTGCCCCGTTCCTCTTCCGGCTCCAGGAAGGGGTTCTGCTCGAGCATCTGCTCGACCTCCTGGTGCAGTTCCAGCGTGGACAGCTGCAGCAGGCGGATGGACTGCTGCAGCTGGGGCGTGAGCGCCAGATGCTGGGACAGGCGGACCTGCAGGGTGGGCTTCATGACTGCGGGCTCACATCCTGAAGTGTTCGCCGAGGTAGACCCGGCGCACGTCCGGGTTCTCGATGATCTGCTGCGGCGTGCCCTCGGCCAGCACATCGCCCTGGCTGATGATGTAGGCCCGGTCGCAGATGCCCAGGGTCTCGCGCACGTTGTGGTCGGTGATGAGCACGCCGATGCCGCGCGCCTTGAGGAAGCTGATGATGCGCTGGATCTCGATCACCGCGATCGGGTCCACGCCGGCAAAGGGCTCGTCCAGCAGGATGAAGCGCGGCTGGGTGGCCAAGGCGCGGGCGATCTCCACCCGGCGCCGTTCGCCACCCGAGAGGGCCGGCGCCGGCGTGTCGCGCAGGCCGGTCAGGCTCAGGTCGCTCAGCAGCTGGTCGAGCTGGCGCTGGATGGACTCGGCCTTGAGCGGCTTGCCGCGCTCGTCGGTCTGCAGCTCCAGCACCGCGCGGATGTTCTCGTCCACCGTGAGCTTGCGGAAGATCGAGGCTTCCTGCGGCAGGTAGGACAGGCCCAGGCGCGAACGCTGGTGGATGGGCATGCGCTCCACCGGGGTGCCGTCGATGGTGATCTGACCGTCGTCGCAGCGCACCAGGCCCACGACCATGTAGAAGGTGGTGGTCTTGCCCGCGCCGTTGGGGCCCAGCAGGCCCACCACCTCGCCGGCGGACACGGACAGGTGCACGCTCTTGACCACGGTGCGGGCACCGTAGGTCTTGCGCAGGCCGGTGGCCTCCAGGCGGCTCTGCGCCGTCAGAACGGGACCGCTCACTGACCCGCCCCCGCCGCACTGGCCCCGCTGCTCGCCGCCGAGGCCGCCGCCGGTGCGGAGGCGCTGCGCGGCGTGAACACCAGCCGCACCTTGCCCGGCACCACCCCGGGCTTCACCGTGGGGGCTTCGCCGTCGAAGATGACCGTGTCCACCTTCTGGTCGTAGGTGATGATGGCGCCGCTGGCCTCGTCGGTCACGACGCCGGCCCGGCGCATGCGCAGCCAGGCATTGCCCAGGAACTTCACCTTCTCGGTGGCACCGTCGTATTCGATGCGGTCGGCCTGGGCCTCGATGAATTCGTTGTCGCGGTCACGCTTCTGGCGGAAGGTGGCCTGCTGGCTGGGCCAGCTGTAGGCCACCGCGTTGTAGACCCCGTCCTGCGGCTCGCGCACCTCGACCCGATCGGCGCGGATCAGCATGGACCCCTGGGCGATGCTGACATTGCCGCTGACCACGGTGAGCTTGCGGGCCAGGTCCACCTGGGCGCTCTGCTTGCCGTCGCTTTCCACCACCAGGGGCTGCTGGCGGTCGGCCTTCTCGGCGTGCACGGCCGGACCCATCCCCACCAGGAGGGTGAACAGGGCCAGAGCGGAGGAATGGCGACGCAGCGGCATGGTTATCGGCATGAAAATTGCAGATCATTCTACGACGCCCACTGCGCGCTGCGGCAGATGCCTTGCGACCCGAGCAACGCGCTGGGGAACGGCCCGAAAGACTTGACCTGCGACCCCGAATGGGGCCTGCAGGCCGCGCACAACGTCAGCCCAGGTTCTTGGCGACCTGCGCGATGAGCATGTCGGCGGTGGCGTAGAGCCGGGGCTCGCTGCCCGTCATGGCCGCCGAGGTGGTGAAGCGCCCCTGGATGCCCAGAGTGGGCACGCCGTCGATCTTGTAGCCCTGGGCCAGGGCCTTGGCCTGGCGCAGCTTGCCCTCGACGGTGAAGGACTTCATGGTCTGCACCACCTTCTGGCCGTCCAGGCCCTGGGCGGTGAAGAAGGCCGCCACGTCAGCGTCCTTGTCCAGGCGCTGGTGCTGCACGTGGATGGCGGCGAAGACCTTGGTGTGGAAGGCCTCGACCTTGCCCATCAGCTCCAGCGCGTAATAGATGCGGGCGTGGTAGCTGTGCATGGGGCTGAAGGTGGCCGCCACGCGCTCGAAGTGGACGTTGGGCGGCAGGCGCTTGACCCAGGCCTCCAGCGAGGGCTCCAGCGCATTGCAGTGGGGGCAGCCGTACCAGAAGAACTCGACCACCTCGACCTTGCCCGTGGGCGCCATGGGCACCGGCGGCGAGACGCGCTGGAAGTCCTTGCCTTCCACGGGCGCGCCTTGCGCCAGGGCCGGGCCGCTCAGGGACAGGAGCCCGGCCAGACCGGCCAGGTGCAGGGGGAAATCACGCCGATTCATCGAGGGGAGTCCTTGTCAGAGAAGGGGCGTCGCTGCCACCGCCACGCCCGGTGTTTCAGGGCTGGGCCTTGCTGCGCTCGACCCGCACCAGGGCGGAATCCATGCCCGCGCCCTTGAGCCGGTCCTGCTGGCGCTCGGCCTCGTCCCGGTTGTCGTAGGGCCCCAGGCGGACCCGGTAGACATTGCGGCCGGCCTGCTCGCGCTCGGACACCTTGGCCACCAGGCCCTGCATGGCCAGGCGGGCGCGCTGCTGCTCGGCATCGTTGGCGTTGGAATAGGCCCCGGCCTGGACGAAGTAGACGAAGGGATCCGCACCAGCCGCTGCCGGTTCCGCGGGCTTGTCGGCATGGGCGGCCGCCACCGGCGCCCCCGACAGGATGGCCGCCGGATCACGCTTGGACTTGGCTTCAGCAGGGGCCGGGGCCGGCGCGGCAGCCGAGGCGGCCTTGGGCGCGGACGCCGACTTGCCCACCACGGCCACCGGCACCGGCGAGGACGCGCCGCCCACATAGGGCAGCGGCGCGCTGGCGGGCTCGGAAGCCGCCATCACCGGGCGGGGCGCCTGCTTGCCGGCCAGGCCGGCATTGGGGTCCCAGGTCTTGAGCTTCTCGGCCTCCTGGGCCTCCTGCTCGGGCGTGCGGTGACCCACCTTGTCCATGAAGGGCACCGGCACCTTGGCGATGTAGAGCGCCACCCCCAGGGCGATGGCCAGGCCCACCAGCAGGCCGACGATCATGCCCAGGACAAAACCACCCCGCTGTGCCTGCCGACGGGCACCGCTGCCGAGCTTCATGCGTTCTCCTGTTGTTCCGCGCGAACCATGGATTCTGGAGCGCTCACGCCCAGCACCGCCAGCGCGTTGCGCAGCACGTGGCGCGTGGCCGACAGCAGGGCCAGGCGGGCTTGCGCCAGGGCCTTGTCCTCCACCAGGAAGCGCTCAGCCGCGTAGTAGCTGTGGAAGGCCGCGGCCAGGTCACGCACGTAGAAGGCCACGTCGTGCGGGGCCAGCGAGGCCGCCGCCGAGCTGAGCATCTCGGGATACTCGGCCAGCTTGAGCATCAGCGCCAGCTCGGCCGGCGCGGTCAGCAGCGTCAGGTCGGCACCTTCGGGCGACAGGCCCTGGGCCGCGCCCTGGGCCAGCACCGAGCAGATGCGGGCATGGGCGTACTGGACGTAGAACACCGGGTTCTCGTCGTTCTGCTTGAGCGCCAGGTCGATGTCGAAGGTGAACTCGGTGTCGGCCTTGCGGCTGATCAGGAAGAAGCGCACCGCGTCGCGGCTGGTCCAGTCGATCAGGTCGCGCAGCGTGACATAGCTGCCCGCGCGCTTGCTGATCTTGACCTCGGCGCCGTTGCGCATCACCCGCACCATGGTGTTGAGCACGTAGTCGGGGTAGCCCTGGGGGATGCCCAGGCCCACGCCCTGCAGGCCGGCGCGCACCCGGGCGATGGTGCCGTGGTGGTCGGTACCCTGGCAGTTGATGACCTTGGTGAAGCCGCGCTCCCACTTGGCGATGTGGTAGGCCACGTCCGGCACGAAGTAGGTGAAGGAGCCGTCGGTCTTGCGCATGACCCGGTCCTTGTCGTCCCCGTCGTCGGTGGAGCGCAGCCACAGCGCACCATCCTTCTCGTAGGTCTTGCCCGCGGCGATCAGCGCGTTGACGGTCTTCTCGACCCGGCCGCTGGTGTAGAGGCTGGACTCCAGGTAGTAGTTGTCGAACTGCACGCTGAAGGCCTGCAGATCCAGGTCCTGCTCGTGGCGCAGGTAGGCCACGGCGAACTGGCGGATGCCGTCCAGATCGTCCGGATCACCGGAGGCGGTGAACTCGCGGTCGTCGGCCTTGACCGTCTTCTTGGCCAGGAAATCGGCGGCGATGTCGGCAATGTAGTCGCCGTTGTAGGCACTTTCGGGCCAATCGGCGTCACCGGGCTTGAGGCCCTTGATGCGGCACTGGGTGGAATTGGCCAGCGTGGCGATCTGCACGCCCGCGTCGTTGTAATAGAACTCGCGGGTGACGTCCCAGCCCTGGGTCTGGAACAGGTGGCACAGGCTGTCGCCCAGCGCGCCCTGGCGGGCATGGCCCACGTGCAGCGGGCCGGTGGGGTTGGCCGAGACGAACTCCACCATCAGCTTCTGGCCGTTGGCGGGCTGGCGGCCGAAGGACTCAGGCGCGGCCAGCACCTCGGCCACCACGGCCTGCTTGGCCGCCGGCGCCAGGCGCAGGTTGATGAAACCCGGGCCGGCGATCTCGAGCGCGGACACCCAGCGCTCGAAGGCCGGCTGGGCCTTGAGCGCGGCCACCAGCTGCTCGGCCACGGCACGGGGGTTGGAACGCAGCGGCTTGGCCAGCTGCATCGCCACGGTGATGGCCAGGTCGCCATGGGCGGCCTGCTTGGGCGATTCGAATTGGGGGGTGAGGGCGGCGTCAGGGGCCAGCTGCGCGACCGCAGCGGCCAGCGCGCGCTGGAGCTCTGCCTTGGCTTGGATCATGGGCGGATTCTAAGGTTGCGCCTGCCGAAAAGCCGGGCGGGGACCGCTCTGTTCCAGCGCTGGCCCTGTCCAGGTGCTGGCACAGTAGGATCTCTCGAACGACCGTCCCCCCGGGCGTGTGCCCATGTCCTCGACCGTCACGTCCACCCACTCGAACCCCACCCGCTCCGGCCGCCATGAGTCCACCGTGACCCTGGCGCTGCAGCCGGACCTGCCGGCGCACATCGGCAAGTACCGGGTGGCCTCGCGCCTGGGCACGGGGGCGACCAGCGAGGTCTTCCTGGCGCACGACCGCTTCAACGACCGGCCGGTGGCGATCAAGCGGGTGCAGGCCCGCCCCCATGCCACCGAGGTGGAGACGCGCTTCTCCAACCGCTTCTTCGCCGCCGAGGCCGCTCTGGTGGGCAAGCTCAACCACCCGAACGTGGTGCAGCTGCTCGACGCGGTGGAAGAACCCGATTCCCGCTATCTGGTGATGGAGTACGTGCCGGGCGTCACGCTGCGGCACTTTTGCAGCCCGGAGCGCCTGCTGTCGCTGGAGCAGGTGGTGGAAGTGGGCTTCAAGTGCGCGATGGCCCTGGGCTATATGTACCGCCAGGGCCTGGTGCACCGCGATGTGAAGCCGGCCAACATCCTGGTCAGCACCGACGGCGACGACATCACCGACCTGAAGATCAGCGACTTCGGCAGCGTGCTGGACCTGGGCTCGGACCAGACCCAGATCCACCGTGTCGGCTCGCTGGCCTACATCTCGCCCGAGCAGCTCGACGGCGCCGCCGTGGACTGCCGCGCCGACATCTATTCCCTGGCCGCGGTGCTCTACCACCTGGTGTCCGGCCGCCCGCCTTTCGAGGCCGACAGCCAGGGTGCCCTGCTCAACATGATCTGGCACCGCGAACCCGACTCGCTGGTGGGCAGCCGCGAGGGCGTGACCGAGGCGCTGGACCGGGTCATCCGCGGGGCCTTGGCCAAGAAGACCGAGGACCGGCCGGCGGACTGGGACAGCTTCGCCAACCAGCTCTCGGCCCTGATCACGAACAACGAGGTGCCGCGCGGCCCGCTGCAGCGGGTGCTGGACTCGGAGCGTTTCACCCTGTTGCGCAGCCTGGACTTCTTCACCGGCTTCGGCGACGTGGAGCTGTGGGAGGTGGTGCACCGTGCCCGCTGGCAGCGCTTTCCGCTGGGCCACCACATCTACAAGGTGGGCCAGGAGGGGCGGCGCTTCCACATCATCGCCCAGGGCGAGGTGGAGGTCTTCCGCGATGGGCAGAAGGTGGCCAGCTTCGGCGCCGGCACCTCGGTGGGCGAACTGGCCTACCTGGCCCCCAGCGCGGAGCTGCGCAAGCATTCGGCCGACGTGGTGGTGAGCGAGCCCTGCACCACCATTTCCTTCACGCCCGATGCGCTGGAGCAGCTCAGCGAGCGCACCCGCCACCGCTTCGACAGCGGCTTCATCCGGGTGCTGGTGCGCCGGCTGCACGAGGCCCACGAGGCCCTGCGGCATCCGCAACGCATCCTTTGACGCCTGGCCATCCCCAGGGAGGTTGAGGGTTTATCCCTCCGAGGAGGGTCAACGGGAGTGGGCCGGCCGCGTTGAAATGGTCAGGACGGTGTCATACGCTTGCGGCACTGTCCCACCCACCATCTCACCACGCAGAGGACTTCATGAAGCACTTCATTCTGGCTGCCGCCCTGACTTGCGTCGCTGGCCTGGCCATGGCCCAAACCGCGGCCACCCCGGCCGCTTCCGCGCCCAAGGCCAAGACGGCGCAGCAGAGCAAGATGGGCGCCTGCAACGAGCAGGCCGGCGACAAGAAGGGCGCCGAGCGCAAGGCCTTCATGAAAGAGTGCCTGAGCGCCAAGGCCCCGGAAGCCGCGGCCTCCGGCTCGGCCAAGACCGCCCAGCAGGAAAAGATGAAGACCTGCAATGCCGACGCCAAGGCCAAGAGCCTGGCCGGCGCCGAGCGCAAGGCCTTCATGAAGGAATGCCTGAGCGCCAAGTGAACCCTGGATGGCGGCCAGAGGCCCCTCTGGCGCCAGAACGACAAAGCCCGGCCGAAGCCGGGCTTTTTTCATGGCGCCCCGAGTGCGGGACGCGGGCCGCGGACGTCACTTCTTCTGCTGCTCCAGCAGCTTGGCGTAGTCGGCCGAGACCTTCTCGACAAAGGCCACCGCCGCCTGTTGCTGTTCGGCCTGGAACTGCACCAGCTTCTCGAACTGGTCGGCCGCCATGGCGAAGGGCGCCCCCGCGGGCCGCATCGAGTTCAGCAGGGTCTGCTGGGATTTCAGCACCATGGCCCAGGCGTCCTGCGCCTGCCGGGCGGCGGCGCGGGATTGCTCCCACAGCGTCTTGGCCATTTCCATCTGAACCTTGTCCATCATCGGGAGCTCCTCGGTCGCGTTGGTGTGAGCTCATAGGCTAGCAGGCCCCTCCCTCCGGCTCAAGCCGGAGCGTGGCCTGGCTTCGCCCCGTCGAGGTGTTACCAGCGGTGTCTGGCCCTCGGGCGGTCCGCCTCGGCTTCGATAATCGCCGCTCGATCGCTCCCCCCGCCGCCGTGAACCTGTTGTTCCCCTTCCGCGCCGTCGCGCGCCTGGGCCTGCTGGCCCTGAGCCTCGGCCTGCCCCTGTTGGCCGCCGCGGCCACGGTGGTCGTCGACACCGGGCACACCCCGCAGCACCCGGGCGCGCATGGCCCCGACGGTCAGGCCGAATACGGTTTCAACCTGCGCCTGTCGGACGCCGTGAGCCGCCGGCTGCGCGAGGCCGGCATCGCCGTCACCCGGGTGTCCGCCGATGGCCGCGAGATCGAGCTGCAGCAGCGCACCCAGGTCAACCCGCAGGCCGATCTGTTCGTGTCCATCCACCACGACTCGATCCAGCAGGCCTGGATCGACGCCGGCCGGCGTGGCGAATTCAAGGGCTACGCCCTGTTCGTGTCCGAGAAGAACCCCCGGGCCAGCGACAGCCTGCGCTGTGCCGAGCACCTGGGCCAGCAGATGCGGGACATCGGCGAAACGCCCTCGCTCTACCATGCCACGCCCATTGCCGGCGAAGACCGCCCCTTGCTCAACCCCGCCCTGGGCATCCACCGCTTCGACGACCTGGTGGTGCTCAAGACGGCGACCATGCCCGCGGTGCTGATCGAAGCCGGCGTCATCGCCAACCCGGCCGAGGAATCCCGGCTGGCGCAACCCGACACGGTGGAGCGCCTGGCCGGGGCGATGGCGCGGGGCATCGCCCTGTGCCTGGCGCCCCCACCCCACCCCCCTGACACCCCAACGAGGACACCCCCATGAACAAGAAGCTCTGTCTCATCGCACTCGCCCTGGCCGGCCTGAGTTCGGCCACCCTGGCCGCAGGCTGCGGCAAGCCGCGCAACGCCTTCGACCAGGTCTATTGCGCCGGCAACCTGTTCTCGCAGACGGACAAGGACCTCAACCAGGCCTATGGCGAGCTGCGCAAGCAGCTCAACGACACCCAGAAGGACGCCCTCAAGCAGGGTCAGCTGAGCTGGATTCGCCAGCGCGATGCCGAATGCAGCGAAGAAAAGCCCAGCGGCTACTTCGTCAACCTGGACTGCGCGGTCACGATGACGCAATCCCGCCTGGACTTCCTCAAGGCCCGCGCCCGGGAATGCAGCAGCACCGGCTGCGAAAGCAGCAAGCTGGGCCAGTGAAGGCCCTGCGGGCGCGCTGATGGCGCCCGCGCACGCTCAGCGCACTCAGCCCATCCAGTACCGGGCGTCGCCGTAGCTGTGCTTGAGGAAGTCGATCCACAGCCGCACCCGCAGCGCCAGGTGGCGGGCGCTGGGGAAGACGGCGTAGATGCCGTTGGGCGGCGCCGCGAAGTCGTCCAGCACGCTCACCAGCCGGCCGGCCGCCAGGTCGGCCTGCACCTCCCAGGTGCTGCGCCAGGCGATGCCCAGGCCCTGCAGGCACCACTCGTGCAACACCTGGCCGTCGCTGCAGTCCAGCCGGCCACGCGGGCGCAGGTACTGCACCTCGCCGTCGATGCGGAAGGCCCAGCCGCGGGTCTGGCTGGCGTCGGAGCTCAGCGTCAGGCATTCGTGTCGCAGCAGTTCGGACGGATGCTGCGGCCGGCCGGCCCGGGCCAGGTAGACGGGTGCGGCCACGCACAAGCGGCGGTTGTCGGCCAGGCGCACGCTGACCAGGCGCGAGTCCGGCAGGTCGCCCACCCGCACCGCGCAGTCCACCGCCTCGTTGACGATGTCCACCACCCGGTCGGACAGGTTCAATGAGAGCGTCACGTCCGGGTGCTCGGCCAGAAAGGCCGGCACCAGGGGCGCCACATGGCGGCGCCCGAAGCCGGCCGGCGCGGTCAGGCGCAAGTGGCCACTCGCTTTCACACCACCTTCGGACACGCTGGCCTCGGCGTTGTTGAAGTCGGTGATCAGGCGCTGGCAATCCTCCAGGAAGGCGCTGCCCTCGTGGGTGAGGGTGATGCGCCGGGTGGTGCGGGTCAGCAGCTTGACGCCCAGCCGGGCCTCCAGCGCGTCCATGCGCCGACCGATGATGGCCGGTGCCACACCTTCGGCCTGGGCGGCCGCGCTGAGCGAGCCGCGGGTGGCCACGGCCACGAAGGTTTCCATCTGCTTGAGGCGGTCCATGGGGTCAGCGCGAGGATTCGATCCTTTTTGTCACGAATCAATCGACTTCTGCGGTATCAATGTTCTGTCGAGTATCGAATAGATTGGCGACATGGAAAAGCGCCCTCCGCCCCGTGCCGTGCTCTTCGACGCCTACGGCACCCTGTTCGACGTGTACAGCGTCGGGCTGCTGGCCGAGCAGCTGTTCCCGGGCGCGGGCGAGCGCCTGGCCCAGCTCTGGCGCGACAAGCAGATCGAATACACCCGCTTGGTGTCGATGAGCGGCACCTACCAGCCCTTCTGGACCCTGACCCGCAGCGCCCTGCAGTTCAGCGCCGAGAAGCTGGGCCTGGCGCTGGCGCCCGAGGCCGAGGACCGGTTGATGAACGAGTACCGGCACCTGTCGGCCTTCCCGGAGAACCGCGAGGTGCTGCAGGCGCTGAAGGCGCGCGGCGTGCGGGCCGGCATCCTGTCCAACGGCGACCCGGAGATGCTGGCCATCGCGGTGCGCAGCGCCGGCTTCGGCGGCCTGCTGGACCCGGTGCTGAGCGTGCATGAGACCCGCCGCTTCAAGACCGACCCGGCCGCCTACCAGGTGGGCCTGGACGCACTGCAACTGCCCGCCCGCGAGATTCTCTTCGTCTCCAGCAACGGCTGGGACGCCATCGGCGCCACCTGGTTCGGCTTCACCACGCTGTGGGTGAACCGCGCCGGCGGCCCGCTGGAGCGGCTGGGCACCGAACCCACGCGCATCGGCCACAGCCTGCGCGATGTGCTCGAGTTTTTCCCCGCGGCCTGAGGCCGCCCCCCGTTTTCCTTCCCTTCCTCTTTCTTCTCTGACCGACCCGAGGTGACGATATGAACGCACGCACCCCCATCCATGGCCTGCAGGTGGCCACCGAACTCTTCCGCTTCGTCGAGGACGAGGTGCTGCCGGGCACCGGCGTGGACGCGGCCGCCTTCTGGGCCGGCTTCGACCAGATCGTCGCCGATCTGGCGCCCAAGAACGCCGCCCTGCTGGCCGAGCGCGACCGCATCCAGGCCGAGATGGACGCCTGGCACCGCACCCACCCGGGCCCCATCACCGACATGCCGGCCTACCGCGCCTTCCTGGAGAAGATCGGCTACGTCGTGCCCGAGCCGGCCAGCGTGAGCGCCACCACCGCCAATGTGGACGCCGAGCTGGCCGTGCAGGCCGGCCCGCAGCTGGTGGTGCCCATCCTGAACGCCCGCTACGCGCTGAACGCCGCCAACGCGCGCTGGGGCAGCCTGTACGACGCGCTGTACGGCACCGACGCCATCCCCGAGACCGACGGCGCCGAGAAGGGCCGCGGCTACAACCCGGTGCGCGGCGCCAAGGTCATCGCCTTCGCCCGCCAGGTGCTGGACCAGGCCGCGCCGCTGGTCAGCGCCAGTCATGTGGACGCCGCCGGCTACGCCATCGAGGCCGGCCAGCTGGTGGTCACGCTGAAGAACGGCACCCACACCGGCCTGGCCCACCCGGCCCAGCTGGTGGGCTACCAGGGCGAGGCCGCCGCGCCCAAGAGCGTGCTGCTGGCCCACCACGGCCTGCACCTGGACATTCAGATCGACCGCAGCACCCCGATCGGCCAGAGCGATGCCGCCGGCGTGAGCGACATCATCATGGAAGCCGCCCTGTCCACCATCCTGGACCTGGAAGACTCCGTCGCCGCGGTGGATGCCGAGGACAAGGTGCTGGCCTACCGCAACTGGCTGGGCATCCAGCTGGGCACGCTGACCGAGGAAGTGAGCAAGGGCGGCAGCACCTTCACCCGCCGCCTGAACGCCGACCGCGTCTACACCGCGCCGAGCGGCCAGGGCACCGTCGCCCTGCACGGCCGCAGCCTGATGTTCGTGCGCAATGTCGGCCACCTGATGACCAACCCGGCCATCCTGTGGGGCGCCGAGGGCCGCGAGATCCCCGAGGGCATCCTGGACGCGGTGATCACCACCGCCATCGCCATGCATGACCTGCAACGCCATGGCCAGAACGGCATCACCAACTCGCGCACGGGCTCGGTCTACATCGTCAAGCCCAAGATGCACGGCCCGGCCGAAGTGGCCTTCGCCGACGAGCTGTTCGGCCGCGTCGAGCAGCTGCTGGGTCTGCCGGCCAGCACCGTCAAGCTGGGCATCATGGACGAGGAGCGTCGCACCTCGGTCAACCTGAAGGCCTGCATCGCCGCGGCCGCCAGCCGCGTGGCCTTCATCAACACCGGCTTCCTGGACCGCACCGGCGACGAGATGCACACCGCCATGCTGGCCGGCCCGGTGATGCGCAAGGGCGACATCAAGGGCAGCGCCTGGATCGCCGCCTACGAGCGCCGCAACGTGCTGATCGGCCTGCAGTGCGGCCTGCGCGGCCGCGCCCAGATCGGCAAGGGCATGTGGGCCATGCCCGACCTGATGGCCGAGATGCTCAAGCAGAAGATCGGCCACCCCAAGGCCGGCGCCAACACCGCCTGGGTGCCCAGCCCCACCGCCGCCACCCTGCACGCGCTGCACTACCACCAGGTCAGCGTGGCCGAGGTGCAGCAGACGCTGGAAGCCGAGGCCGCCAGCATGGCCACCAGCGGCCTGCACGAGAAGCTGTTGAACGATCTGCTGACCATCCCCGTGGTGGCCCAAGCCACCTGGAGCGCCACCGAGCGCCAGCAGGAGATCGACAACAACATCCAGGGCATCCTGGGCTACGTGGTGCGCTGGATCGACCAGGGCGTGGGCTGCTCCAAGGTGCCCGACATCAACGACATCGGCCTGATGGAAGACCGCGCCACGCTGCGCATCTCCAGCCAGCACGTGGCCAACTGGCTGCACCACGGCGTGGTGAGCGAGGCGCAAGTGCGCGAGACCTTCGAGCGCATGGCCGCCAAGGTGGACCAGCAGAACGCCGGTGACCCGCTGTACCTGCCGATGGCCGGCCATGCCGAAACCAGCTTCGCCTACCGCGCGGCGCTGGACCTGGTCTTCAAGGGCCTGGCCCAGCCCAGCGGCTACACCGAGCCGCTGCTGCACGCCTGGCGCCTGAAGGTGAAGGCCGCGCGTCGCGCCTGAGCCTGCACCGCTGCCGGACACAGGGCCGCCCCACGGGGTGGCCCTTTTTCATGGGCGACCCTCAGTGCCCGAAGGCGTCCCAGCCGGTCTTGAGAATCAGCAGGCTGACCACGACGATGAACACGCCGCGCACGAAGCCGGCACCGTGGCGCAGGGCCAGGCGGGTGCCCAGCAGGCTGCCGGCCACATTGGCCACCGCCAGCACCGCGGCCACCTGCCACCAGAGGTGGCCCTTGGCGATGAACAGCGCCAGCGCCGCCGCGTTGGTGGCCGTGTTGAGCAACTTGGCCGCGGCCGAGGCGTTGAGGAAGTCGTAGCCCAGCACGCGCACGAACAGGAACACGAAGAAACTGCCGGTGCCCGGGCCGAAGAAGCCGTCGTAGAAGCCGATGGCCAGGCCGATCAGGCCGGCAGCGATGGCCTCGGCACGACCGGCCAGGCGAGGTGCGTGGACCCGGCCCAGATCCTTGCGCAGCAGGGTGTAGAGCAGGATGACCGCCAGCACGAAGGGCAAGGCGCGGCGCAGGCTGTCGGCATGCACCAGGGTCAGCGTCCAGGCGCCCACGAAGCTGCCCAGCAGGGCCGCGCCCACCGCCGGCCCCAGCGCCGCCCAGCGCAGCTGCACCCGGCGCGCGAACTGGCCGGCCGCCCAGGCCGTGCCCCAGATGGCACCGCCCTTGTTGGTGCCCATCAGCGTGGCCGGCGGGGCCGCGGGATAGGTGGCGAACAGCGCCGGCACCAGGATCAGGCCGCCACCGCCCACGATGGCATCCACACAACCGGCCAGCCCGGAGGCCGCCGCCACCAACAGCAAATCCCACATCGTCAGAGGTGCGCAAGCGCGAAACAGAGGCGCTTTGCACGCCGGAAATGAACAAGGGCGCCAGCGGTGGCTGGCGCCCTTGATTGTCACATTGTGACGCTCCGGTCAGGTTCCGGTTGTCGGTCCCGCCGGATGGGCTGGCTTGAGTTCTGAGTCTCAGCCCAACGGTTTTTGTCTCCTCGGCCCCCTACAGCAGCGCACCACGCAGGGGCTTATCGCTGAGAGTGGACGCACTTTAATGGCGCGGGGACGGGAGGCACATCAGGGCTAACCCCGGTCCTGGCGGATCCAGCCGGCCGCCCGCTCGGCAATCATCAGCGTGGGCGAGTTGGTGTTGCCGCTGGTGATGGAAGGCATGACGCTCGCGTCAGCCACCCGCAGGCCCCGCAGGCCGCGCACGCGCAGGCGGCTGTCCACCACGGCCAGCGGGTCGTCCGACCGCCCCATCTTGCAGGTGCCCACCGGATGGAAGATGGTGGTGCCGATGTCCCCGGCCAGGCGGGCCAGGTCCTCGTCGCTCTGGTACTGGACGCCGGGCTTGACCTCCCGCGGCCGGTAGGGCGCCAGCGCGGGCATGGCGGCGATGCGGCGGGTCAGGCGCAGCGAGTCGGCGGCGACCTGGCGGTCCTCCTCGGTGCTGAGGTAGTTGGCCAGGATGGACGGCGCCGCTTCCGGGTCGGCCGAGGTGATCTGGATGCGGCCGCGGGAGCTGGGGTTGAGGTTGCAGACGCTGGCCGTGAAGGCGTTGAAGCTGTGCAGGGGCTCGCCGAAGGCTTCCAGCGACAGCGGCTGCACGTGGTACTGCACATTCGGCCAGGCGTAACGTTCCGACGAGCGGGTGAAGGCCCCCAGCTGCGACGGCGCCATGCTCATCGGCCCGCGGCGGCGCAGCGCGTAGTCCAGGCCGATGCGGGCCTTGCCCCACCAGGTCTGGGCCAGCGTGTTGAGGGTGGGCACTCCATCGACCTGGAAGACCGCGCGGATCTGCAGATGGTCCTGCAGATTGCCGCCCACGCCGGGCAGCTCATGCACGGGGGTGATGCCCAGGCCATGCAGGAAGGCGCCATCGCCCACGCCGGAGCGCTGCAGGATGGACGGCGTGCCCACCGCGCCAGCGGCCATCACCACCTCCTGCCGGGCCCGCGCCACCAGTGGCGCACCGCCGCCCAGCGGCAGCACCTCCACCCCGGTGACGCGCGGCGCGCCATCGGCGTCGCGGTCGATCAGCAGGCGGCTGACGGTGGCGCCGGTCCAGACCTGCAGGTTGTCGCGGTGGTCGCGCAGCAGGGCCGGCTTCAGGAAGGCCTTGGCCGCATTCCAGCGCCAGCCATTGCGCTGGTTGACCTCGAAATAACCCACGCCTTCGTTGTTGCCGCGGTTGAAGTCCTCGGTGGCCGGCAGGCCGGCCTCCTGGGCGGCGGCAGAGAAGGCGTCCAGGATCTTCCAGGACAGGCGCTGGCGCTCGACCCGCCACTCGCCACCGGCACGTCCGCCCTTGGGATCGAAGCCCGGCGCGGCGTGGTGCTCGCTGGTGCCCCGCCAGTGATCCTCATGGGCCAGGAAAGCGGGCAGACATTCGTCCCAGCGCCAGGCCGCATCGCCCACCTCGTCGGCCCAGCGGTCGTAGTCGCGCGACTGGCCGCGCATGTAGATCATGCCGTTGATGCTGGAGCAGCCGCCCAGCACCTTGCCGCGCGGGTAGCGCAGGCGCCGGCCGTTGAGGCCCGGATCGGCGTCGGTCTGGTAGAGCCAGTCGGTGCGCGGGTTGCCGATGCAGTACAGGTAGCCCACCGGGATGTGGATCCAGAGGTAGTCGTCCTTGCCGCCCGCCTCGATCAGCAGCACCCGGCACGTCGGGTCGGCCGACAACCGGTTGGCCAGCAGGCAGCCCGCGGTGCCGGCACCGACGATGACCACATCGAAGTCCTGGACGGCGCCCGGCATGCGGGCCGTGGAAGCGGTGTTTGATTTCAATTTGGCTTGTCTCCTGATGGGGCACTCTAGGCAAAGCTGCCGGGACTGAGCACACTTCTGCCCCAGCTCTCATTTCAAGATTTCTGAAATCGCATGCGTGCCGATCTGCGCCAGCTCCAGGCCCTGGTGGCCATTGCCGATCATGGCACCCTGGGCCGTGCCGCCGATGCGCTGCACTGCAGCCCCTCGGCCCTGTCCATGCAGCTCTCCGCCCTGGAAGCCCGCATCGGCCAGGTGCTGACCGAGCGCACCGGCCGCGGCCTGCGCCTGAGCGCCGAGGGCGAACGCCTGCTGCCGGCCGCGCGCGACACGGTGCATGCCGCCGAGCGCTTCGCCCAGTTGGCCCGCGCGGCCCCGGTGGACGGCCAGCCGGCGCCGGCCGTGCCGGTGGTGGTGGGCACCATCCTGGACCCGCCGGCCATCCGGCTGGGCGAGTTCCTGCGCGCGGTGCGCGAACGGGGGCCGCAGCTGCACCCGGAACTGCGCCACGGCATCTCGGGCAGCGTGCTGCGGGAGGTGCAGGACGGCCGGGTGGACCTGGGCTTCTTCCTGGGCGAGGCCGAGGGCCCAGGCTGGCGGGTGCAGACCCTGGCCCCGGTGCGCTACGTGGTGGTGGCCCCTCGGGGCTGGCAGGGCCGGCTGGAGGGACGGCGCTGGGAGGACCTGGCGGCCCTGCCGTGGATCGACACGCCCAGGGAATCGGTGCACCACGCCCTGCTGCAGCCCGTCTTCGGCGGGCGGCCCCGCAGCACCGTGGCCCGGGTGGACCAGGAGGCCTCGATGCTGGACCTGGTGCGTGCCGGCTTCGGCCTGAGCCTGGCGCGGGAAGCGGTGGCGCTGCGCGAGGCCCATGTGGGCGGGCTGGCCGTGTCCCGCGAGCACCGGCTGGACACCACGCTGTCGCTGGGCGCCCTGGCGGAGCAGCACGACCCGTCCCGGGCCGCGGCACTGGACACCCTGTTCGACGCCGCCGCGGCCGTCTGGCGCGGCCCCTGAGCCCGGGCGCCGCGCCGGCTCAGCGCCCGTGCGAGGCCAGCACCGGGAAGAGCACGCCCAGCCCGTCGGCCAGCAGTTCCACCGCCATGGCCGCCAGGATCAGGCCCATCAGCCGCACCATCACGTTGATGCCGGTCTGACCCAGCACGCGGGCGATGCGGCCGGCAGCCGAAAAGGCCAGGAAGGTGGCCGCGCCGATCACCACGCCATAACCCACCAGCACCGCGTGCTCCCAGAAGGTGCGGGTCTTCTCGGCGTAGATCACCATGGTCGAGATGGTGGCCGGACCGGTCAGCAGCGGGATGCCCAGTGGCACCACCGCCACCGAGGCCCCGGATTCGGCCTTGGCGCGCCCCTGGTCCGCATCCCCGGGGCGGCTCTCGCCCGGGCGGGCGTTGAGCATGTTCAGCGAGGACACCAGCAGCAGCATGCCGCCCCCCACCTGGAAGGACGCCACCGAGATGCCGAAGAAGGCGATGATCTTCAGGCCGGCGATGCCGCTGATGGCGATGACCGCGAAGGCCGTCAGCGAGCTGACCCGGATCGTGCGCCGCCGCTCCTGGGGGGTCAGACCCTGGGTGAAGTGGATGAAAAACGGCACCGCCCCGATCGGGTTGACGATCGCCAGCAGCGCAATCAGGGGTTTGATCAGGTCCATGCGGTAGATTCTGGCGGCAACTGTGGGGACGACTGTGGGTTTTTCGCAGCGAGAAGTTCTCGGCCGACGGGCCTGGACACCGAATTCCATCCACCCCCCCAGCTCATCGGAGCTTCAAAACAACAGATTGCAGTTGACCCCTTTACTCTTCCGAATCTTTTGTGTTCATAATGCCTCGCAACCCGTTGTCAAGACGGGTGATGAATGCTGTGTCTGGACGCGGCACCTTCGCTTGATGGTTCACGCTGGGTTGAAGCTCCACATGGTCTCTTGGTGATTGAAAGGAGCTTCCCCCATGGGAAACAAGCTTTACGTCGGCAACCTCGCATACAGCGTGCGCGACGATTCCCTGCAACAAGCGTTCGCCGAGTTCGGCAACGTCACCTCTGCCAAGGTGATGATGGACCGTGAAACCGGTCGTTCCAAGGGCTTCGGCTTCGTGGAAATGGGCTCGGACGCCGAAGCCCAGGCCGCCATCAACGGCATGAACGGCCAGCCTCTGGAAGGCCGCAACATCGTGGTCAACGAAGCCCGTCCCCGTGAAGAGCGTCCGGGCGGCTTCGGCGGCGGCGGCAGCCGCGGTGGCTTCGGTGGCGGCGGCGGCGGTGGCCGCAGCCCCTACGGCGGTGGTGGCAACGGCGGTGGCTACGGTGGCGGCGGCGGTGGTCGCAGCCCCTACGGCGGCGGTGGCCGCAGCGGTGGTGGTGGTGGCGGCCGCGGCGGCTACTGATCCCCAGGCAGCCCTGCGCTGCCCCTGAAAAATGCCCCGGCTTGCCGGGGCATTTTGCTTTCTGGTGCCGGGTTCAGCGCTGGGCCGCGCTGGCCGCGCGCGGCATCAGCACCGCGCGGGTGTGACCCTTGAGCGTGAGCAGGCCGCTGGCCTGTTCATAGCTGAAGGCATCGGCAAGCACTTCGGTGTTGCCCTGCCGCACCGACACCGGCTTGTCCGAGGACACCCGCCGCAGCTTGGGCTCGGCGGTCAGTTCCTCGCCCAGCATCGTCACCGTTTCACCCGAGGTGCGGTACTGATCACATGGGCCGCGCCCATTAGCTGCACCTGCTGCCGTCGCCGAAGCCAGGGCCTCGCGCGCGGTGGCCGGGTCACCCGCCCATCCGGGTGGTAGAACAGCACGTGGACGGTGTCGATCTCGATCTCGTCGGTGTCGGGGTAGTGGCGCGAATGCTCGCCCTCGATCCGGGTGGTCGGACGCCCCTGGGCGTCATAGCGCTCCAGCGTGAAGTGCTCCACCTGGTAATCGGGCACATGGCGAACCTGGCCCTGGGGATGCGCCGTCTCGGCCTGGGGCGCGTTCTTCACCAGCCACCAGGTCCCGGCGGCCAGCACGGCCATGGTGAACAGCGGCAGGGCGGTGCCCGCCAGGCTGCCCAGGCGGGCGCGCCAGGCCAGCCGCGGTCGACACGGGGCGCCGGGGTCCTTGCCCAGGCTCACCGGCACCTCGGGCAGATCGGGCAGGTGCAGTTCGCCGCTCATCGGCCGTCCGCCTTGCCTCGCAGCAGACCCTGTGCGGCCATGTCAGCGACCGTCCAGCGTCTGGAGGTGGCCGTGGAACAGCTCGCCGTAGCGCCCCGCGGCCATCAGCAGCAGGTCGCAAAATTCGCGCGCCGCCCCCTGGCCACCGGGCACGGCCGTGACATGGTGGGCCACCGCCTTCACCTCGGCATGGGCATTGGCCGGCGCACAGGCGAAGGCCGCACGCGTCAGCAGCGGCAGATCGGGCCAGTCGTCGCCGATGGCGGCCACCTCGGACCAGTCCGCCCCCAGCGAGGCCAGCAGCGGCGTGGCCGCCGCCAGCTTGTCCTTCACGCCATAGAGCGCGTGGCGCAGGCCCAGATCGGCCACACGGCGACGCACCGCCGCCGAATCCCGGCCGGTGATGATGACCGGCTCGATGCCCGCCTGGGCCAGCAGCTTCAGGCCGTGGCCATCCAGGGTGGAGAAGGCCTTGAAGACCTCGCCCTGCTCGCCGATGAACACGCTGCCGTCGGTCAGCACACCATCCACATCGAACAGCGCGACCTTGACGCCCAGGCCCGCGCCCTGGGCGCGCACCAGCAGCTCGGGCGGAAAACGCAGGGCGGGCTGGACCATGTCAGATCACCTTGGCACGCATCAGGTCGTTGCTGTTGAGTGCGCCGACCAGACGGCCATCGTCCTCGACCACCAGCACGCTGGTGATGCGGTGGCGCTCCATCAGTTCGGCCGCATCCACGGCCAGCGCATCGGCCCGGATCAGCTTGGGCGAGGGATGCATCAGGTCCTTCGCACAGCGGGTGCGCAGCTCCTCGCCCGCCTCGATGCGGCGGCGCAGATCGCCATCGGTGAAGATGCCCAGCACCCGGTCGCCCTCGACCACGGCGGTGGCGCCCAGGCCGGTGCGCGACATCTCGCGCATGGTCTCGCCGAAGCTGGCTTCGGGGCCGACGCGGGGCACCTGGTCGCCGCTGCGCATCAGGTCACGCACATGCATCAGCAGTTTGCGGCCCAGGGCACCGCCCGGATGAGAGGCCGCGAAGTCCTCTTCGCGGAAGCCGCGCGCATCCAGCAGGGCCACGGCCAGCGCGTCGCCCAGGGCGATCTGCACCGTGGTGCTGGCGGTGGGCGCCAGATTTAGCGGGCAGGCCTCCTGGCCGACCGAGGCATCGAGCACGATGTCGGCGTGGCGCGCCAGCGTCGACTCGGGCTTGCCGGTCATGGCCACCAGGCGCACACCCAGCCGACGCAGGGCCGGCAGGATGGCGTTGATCTCGCCGCTTTCGCCGGAATTGGACAAGGCGATCACGGTGTCGCCCGGCATCACCATGCCCAGATCGCCGTGCGCCGCCTCGCCCGGGTGGACGAAAAAGGCTGGCGTGCCGGTGGAGGCCAGGGTGGCCGCGATCTTGCGGCCCACATGGCCGCTCTTGCCCATGCCCATCACCACCACGCGGTGGCTGCTGTCCAGCATGGCCTGCACCGCCTGCACGAAGGCTTCCCCCAGCCGGTCGCGCATGGCCAGCAGGGCCTGGGCCTCGACGGTGACGGCATCGCGCGCCAGCTGCAGGGCGCGCTCGGGTTCAAAGGAAGTTCGTGCGTTCAAGTGACAGGTCTGATTCAGAATGGGGCAGCGCATTTTAGGCGCCCCATCCGCCCGCCGCTTGGCCACCTCCCTGCCCCCTGTCCCCACCCATGGCCACCACGCTCGAAGTCGTCCTGCTGTACCTGATCGCCGCCGTGCTGGGGGTGGTGGGCTGCCGCCTGCTCAAACTCCCGCCGATGCTGGGCTATCTGGCCGTGGGCGTGCTGATCGGCCCCAATGCCCTGGCCGTGGCCAAGGACTCCAGCGCGATGGCCAACCTGGCCGAGTTCGGGGTGGTGTTCCTGATGTTCGCCATCGGGCTGGAGTTCAACCTTCCCAAGCTCAAGAGCATGCGCACCCTGGTGTTCGGCCTGGGCCTGACCCAGGTGGTGCTGACCGTGCTGGGTGCTGTGCTGGGCAATCTGCTGCTGACCACGGCCACTTCTTGGTTCGGCCTGCCCTGGGACCTGGGCTGGCAGGGCGCCTTCGTGCTGGGCGCGGCCATGGCCATGTCCTCCACCGCCATCGTGGTCAAGCTGATGGCCGAACGGCTGGAGCTGGAGAGCGAGCACGGCCGCCGGGTCATGGGCGTGCTGCTGTTCCAGGATCTGGCCGTCGTGCCGCTGCTGGTGCTCATCCCGGCCCTGGGCAGCGGTGGCGAAGGCCTGGTGACCGCCCTGGGCAGCGCCCTGGTCAAGGCCGTCATCCTGCTGACGCTGCTGCTGGTGGGGGGACAGCGGGTCATGCGCTGGTGGCTGACCCTGGTGGCCCGGCGCAAGAGCGAAGAGCTGTTCATGCTCAACCTGCTGCTGGTCACCCTGGGCCTGGCCTGGCTGACCGAGCACTTCGGGCTCTCGCTGGCCCTGGGCGCCTTCGTGGCCGGCATGCTGGTGGCCGAGACCGAGTACAAGCACCAGGTGGAAGCCGACATCCGGCCCTTCCACGACGTGCTGCTGGGCCTGTTCTTCATCACCATCGGCATGAAGCTGGACTGGCACCCGGTCTGGGACCACTGGCTGCTGGTGCTGATGCTCACCACCCTGCCGGTGCTGACCAAGGCCGCCCTGGTGGCCGCCCTGGCGCGCGGCTTCCGGGCTGCCCCCGGCGTGGCCCTGCGCACCGGCCTGTACCTGGCCCAGGCGGGCGAATTCGGCTTCGTGCTGCTGACCCTGGGTGGCGAGCACGGCCTGATCGACCCGCGCTGGCAAAGCCCGGTGCTGGCCTCCATGGTGCTGTCGATGCTGGCCACGCCCTTCGTCATTCTCTACAGCGACCGCATCGTGCTGCGCCTGGCCAGCAGCGACTGGTTGATGCAGTCGGTGCAGCTGACCGCCATCGCCAAGAAGGCCATCCGCAACCAGGCCCACGTCATCATCTGCGGCTACGGACGCAGCGGCCAGAACCTGGCGCGCCTGCTGGAACAGGAACACATCCCCTACATGGCGCTGGACCTGGACCCCGACCGGGTGCGCCAGGCCGCCGCCGCCGGGCAGAGCGTGGTCTTCGGCGACGCCGCGCGGCTGACCAGCCTGGTGGCCGCCGGCCTCTCGCGGGCCAGCGCGGTGGTCATCAGCTACCACGACACCCCCTCGGCCCTGAAGGTGCTGCACCTGGTGCAGCAGCATGCCGCCCAGGTGCCGGTGGTGGTGCGCACCCTGGACGACAGCGACCTGGAGAAGCTGCGCGCGGCCGGCGCCACCGAGGTGGTGCCCGAGGCCCTGGAAGGCTCGCTGATGCTGGCCTCCCAGGCCCTGGCCCTGGTGGGCGTGCCGCTGCGCCGGGTGATCCGCCTGGTGCAGGACGCCCGCTACGAACGCTACGGCCTGCTGCGCGACTACTTCCATGGCGCCGATGACGACACCGCCAGCGAGGCCCAGCAGCCCCGGCTGCGCACCGTCAGCCTGCCGCCCGGCGCCGTCAGTGTGGGGCGCACCCTGGGTCTGCTCGCCCTGGACGCACTGGGTGTGCACGTGGTGTCGGTGCGCGGCCCCGACGGCCATGTGCGCGCCGGCGAGGACGACTTCATGCTGAGCGCCGGGGACACGCTGGTGCTCTCCGGGCGCCCGGAAGCCCTGGCTCTGGCAGAAGCCCGGCTGCTGACCGGTTGAGCCACACCCCCCCGACGGTTGACGGCCGCAGGGCGCTTGGCGGCACAATGCCGGCCCGCCCAGGCCTCGCGCGCCGCTGCGCGCGCACCAAACACCATGTCCCTGCCCCGCCCCGACCCCCTGCTGGACCGCCCCACCGAGCTGATCCGCAGCACCATCCGCACCGTGCCCGATTGGCCCGAGCCGGGGGTGCAGTTCCGCGACATCACGCCGCTGCTGCAGAACCCGCGCGTCTTCCGGGTGCTGATCGACCAGTTCGTGCACCGCTACTTCGATGTGCGCCCCGATGTCATCGCCGGCCTGGACGCGCGCGGCTTCATCATCGGCTCGGTGCTGGCCTATGAGCTGGGCATCGGCTTCGTGCCCATCCGCAAAAAGGGCAAGCTGCCCTTCACCACGGTGGAGGAAACCTACGAGCTGGAGTACGGCAGCGCCACGGTGGAGCTGCACACCGACGCGGTGAAGGCCGGCGACCTGGTGGTGCTGGTGGACGACCTGATCGCCACCGGCGGCACGATGATGGCGGGCAAGCGCCTGCTGGAGAAACTGGGGGCCACCGTGCTGGAAGGCGCGGCCATCGTCGACCTGCCCGAGCTGGGCGGCTCGGACCGCCTGCGCGAGGCGGGCCTGCCGCTGTTCACGCTGGTGGATTTTTCAGGCCACTGAGGGCCTGACGAGGGAGGGTGCCGCTGTCAGACGATGGGCTGACCGCGCTCCAGGTTGGCGCGCATGCGCTCGGCCATCACCGCGCCGATGGCGCGCAGCAGCTCGATGCCCAGATCGGGCACCCGGACCAGCAGCTCCTCGAACCGAGGGCGAGTGAGCACCCACACCACGGCGGGCGACATGGCCTCGACCTGGGCCATGCGCGGGGTGTCGCCGAACATGCTGGGCTCGCCCACCACCGAGCCGGGCCGCAGGATGGCCACCGGGCGGCGCTGGGGGGCGGGGCTGCCGGTGTCGGGCACATAGACCTGCAGGTTCCCGCTCTCGAGCAGGTACATGTTGCGGTCCTGGTCGTGGAAGCGCACCAGCATGTCGCCGGCGCGCAGCTTGTGCTGCTGCAGATAGCTGCCGAACTGCGCCCAGCGCTTGGCATCAAAACGGGGGCGAAAGGCGTCCGGTGCGTTCAGCGACGCGGTGGCTTCGACCAACTGCTCGATTGACATGGCCTTGTCCCAGGAAGTGAAGAAGCCGCGCCCCACGACTGTCTCCCCGTGGTGGCAACGGTGCGCCGATTATGCGAGGCGCCCCCTCGCGGGCCAATCCCCTGGCTGGAGGGCGGGCACACGTCTGTCCGCCCACGGGTGCCGTCTGTCCATCGTGCCGGGCCCACGCGCCGCACGGCGCACGCTCAGGCCGCGGCCTGCGGCATGCCGGCACGCAGCCAGCCCCGGCGCACCATCGCCACGGCCAGCAGCGCCAGCAGACCGTTCAGGGCCAGCGCCTCGCGCACGCCCCAGGCGCTGACCGTCAGGCCGGTGAGCAGGCCGCCCAGCGCCGTGCCGCCGCGCATGGCCAGCATGAACAGGCTGACCGTCTGGCCCCGGATGGCGGTCGGCGCCTGGGACTGCAGCCAGGCATTGGCCGAGGCATTGGCCACCGTCATCGCCAGCCCGCCGGCCACGAACAGCAGGGGCAGCGCCCCGGCCCAGGGGTTCAAGGGCCGACAGCAGCACCACCGCCGCGAAGCCGCTGGCGGCCCAGGAGGCCAGCGGCCGGCGGTCGCGCGCCGGATCCACCGCCATCAACAGCAGGCCGCCCAGCAGCCCGCCCACGCCGAAGGCGCTGACCGTCAGGCTGAACTGCGCCACATCGGCCTGGAACACCGTCTTGACCAGCACCGGGCAGAAGGTCAGCAGCGTGCTGCACAACAGGCTGCCCACCAGCACGGTGAGCACCGCACCGCGCAGGGCCGGCTGGGCCAGCACCGCACGCGCACCGGCCAGCAGCTGGCCATCCCCGCCGCCCTCGGCCGGCGCCACCGCCCGCACCGTGGCCCGCGGCAGGATCCACAGCGCCACCGCGATGAAGGGCAGGTAGGACGCGGCACTGACCGCAAAGGCCCCCACCGCGCCGATGCTGGCCATCAGCACCCCGGCCAGCGAGGGCCCCAGGATGCGCGAGAGGTTGAACTGCGTGGTGTTGAGGGCGATGCCGGTGGGCAGTTGCCGGCGATCGACCAGGGTCGAGACGATGGTCTGGAAGGAGGGCATGGACAGCGCGTCCGTCACCCCCACCACCAGCGAGAGCGCCACGATGATCCAGGGCTGGATGGACCCATGCAGCAGCAGCCCCACGATCAGCAGCGGGCACAGCATCTGGATGGACTGCAGCACGGCGATCAGACGCCGGCGGTCGGCCCGGTCGGCCAGCACGCCACCCACCAGGGTCAGCAGCAGGCCCGGCCCGCCCAGGGCGAAGGAATCCAGCCCCAGCAGCCAGGGCGAGGCGCCCAGCGACAGCAGCAGCCAGGGTTGCGCCACCTGCTGGGCCCAGGTGCCGATGTTGGACAGCAGGCTGGCCAGCCAGAAGGTGCCGAAACGCCGCGTCAGCAGCAGTTGCAGCGAGGCGTGGAAGGTGCTGGGGGAAGTCCCCGGCCTCAGGCTCATGTCGACACCGCGTCCCTCGGAAAGAGGGACCGATTGTGCGTGCCTGCGACGCGGCGCGGCCGTGGAGACGTCAGGCCGCGGCCCGCTCCAGCGCGAGACTCAGGGACGGTGCCAGATGGGGTTGCAGGCGCAGGGGCAGACTCGCCAGCAATTCATTGCGGCGCCGATACATGCTGCGCTTCTTGGACGGCACCTCGGACAAAAGGCGCTGCCCGCCATCATCCAGCGGCAGCACCCAATGGCCGTCCGCGTTCAGGGTGCCCCCCTGCTCGCCCCAGAAGGCACGGTAGTCGAAGTGGTAGCTTGAGCGCAGCAGGCGACGGCGCAACCGGGCCTTGACATGCAGGTCCACCCCCAACAGCTGCTGTCCGGCCAAGCGGGCCAGCACCTTCAGGACGGCCAGCACGACATGCGGCGGACGCAGGCCATGGAAGGCATGTGTGGCCCGTCGGATTTCATCGAGCGCCAGGGCCTCCGACAGCTTGGGCCCTTGCACGCAGCCGAGCATGAGCCGTTGGCCTGGCAGGACACTGAAACTCACCGAGGACAGGCGCACGCCCTGGGCGCCGCGCAGGGTCACCGACCACAGCCCCTCCTCCATGCTGTACTCGTTGGGGCCCAGGTCGATCTGGCAGTCCTCGTGGCTGAGCAGCACCACGCGCCGCCCCTGGTGAAGCTCGCGCAGGGCGGCTGCAGACAGCATCTGCTCGGTGCCCAGCACGCTGTGGGCGAACACCTCGAAACGCCGGCTCAGGGAGAGTCGGCGGTCGGCCAGCTCACGAACCAGGGGGGTGAAGGCCTCCGTCCCACGCTGCAGGACGACCCCGAGCAGGGTGCTGCCGCGCAGCTGCTGCTCCAGCCCAGGCCTCAAGGCGCGGGCACGGACATAGGCCAGGCCCACGCTGACCATGCGACCCAGATTCACGGGACTGGTGCGCATGTGCCGCAGCAGCGCGAGCAGGGAGGGCCACTGAAGAGCCGTGGCGCCCTCCGGTTTGGCATGCGGGCCCGGATCCGTGGCCTCGCCGATGGGAATCGGAATCGCATTCATCGTGACATGCGACAAGAAGGCCCAGGCGGTTGCGAGCCTTCTTGTCTTGATAAGGTACTGCGGGGAGAAACATCTTAGATACAAAGTGGCCCCCGCGGGCGACTACGTCAGTTTCAAGTTAGAAAAATGACAGCTTTTCGAAAGATAGGCACCTGATCGCGTCGAAAATATGACAGAAGACCGCCTTTGGCGCCTGTCTCTTCACTTGCCGATGCAGAAAGGAACTTTCATCACTAAACCATTGATAGGAAAAGGGACCTAATTTCCAACAGCCGAGCTTGGACTCAAACTTGGACTCTAAAAAGTCCCGTCACCACCCGGCCGATGCTCGTAGGGCCGCCGTCCGTTGCACAGGCTTCCGCTGCGTACTGCGCACCTGAACTGCGTACCGGTCTTCATGGTCGTGCAATGTAGACAGAGGATGCGTGCACCCACTTCGGGCTCAGGCGCACACCCCTCTGCTCTCAGTGCGCCCCCCGTCACCTCACAGCTAAGAAGCCGGGACAGCGCTGCGGTAGGCTAGCCAAGTCGCTCCCCACCGCAGGGTCAGTCAATCCAGCCCTCCGATGGTTCGCACAATGTCCTGGGCAGTAATGCAGGCAGTCCGCTGCACATGCCACCCGGTCATCGCCCATTGAGGCATCGCTATTCAGCCGCTCGGCCAATGCTCGGGCCTGCGCCTCATCCCACCCGAACATCACCAGGCGCTCAAAGCGTGCCGCCATTCCTGGCGGGTCGGGCTCCTGAACTTCGGATTGGGCACCTTTCGTGGCCTCCTCTTCGGCATCCAACAGCGCCAGCAGTGACTGCCTGTGTGCACGGATGGCCTGCCTCACGTCCTCGGCCAAAGCACTGGCGGGTGACACCTTGATGCCGCCATCGGTGGTCAATGCCAAAGCAAAGCCCGTAGCGCGCAGGTATTCCAATAGGTCGAGCGCACCCATCAGAACACCTCGCTATCTTCGTCAAGCGGGCCAAGAGGGCCAACAGTGCCAGGGATTTCTGGAACTGATTCCTTGGCACCCTTGGCACTCTTTGACCCTTGGCAGTCCCAGCCCTGTACATCGTCAGTCATGCCCCAAAGCCAGGCAGTAGCCTCCTTCCGAGACTCGATCCCTAACCGCTGCTTGGCGCGCTTGAGCGTGCGTTCCGAATGGCCTGCATTGCGGGCTTCGCTCAAGAGATATTTGGCAGGTTTTGGCCCAAGTCTCAGTTCGCTGCGGAGAAACGCGCACGCCTCGTCAAGCGCGGTCTCTTCCTCGTCGCCTGCATCGGCTTCGGCCTCGGCCAGCACCTCGCGCGCCGTGCCCTTAAGCGGCTCCAGCCAGCGTACCCGCTGCCCTTCCACTTCCGGCGCCACCTCCACGCGCTCCAGGCCATATGCGAAGCCGCCATCGTCGGGGCCAATGTTTGACTTGGCACGCACCAGCACACGGCGCGACTCATCGCCGTCCTCTTGCTTGACCTTTGCTGCCACCAAGACCAAGCGGGCCAGCGCTGCGAAAGCCAAGCTGCCGGTGATGCGCTCCACCGGATCACGTCCTCCCGTGCCCTTGCTGAAGTGCGTTATGCCCAGCACCGCGCACCCTAGGCGGTGTGCCAGGTCCACCACCGGCTGCAGCGAGCGCCGCACATCGTTGGACTTGTGCCCGTCACCCGTCACGGCAGACACGATGGGGTCAAGGATCAGCAGCCGGGGCGCCGCCAGTTTGCAGGCCGTGGACTCCAGCAGATCCATGTGTCTTCCGGGGTCGAAGCCTTCCCCTTCGCAGCCAGTCAGCCCGTCGATGAAGTGCACCCTGCGCATGTCGGCCCCAGATGCCACCAGACGTGCCGCCGTCACCGGGGCCGGGTCTTCACCGCTCCACACCATCACATCTCCGGCCTGGCGACAGCGTGTGCCATCAGGCCAGGTGCCTGCCATGGTGATGGTCGCGGCCAGGTCCAGTGCAATCGTGGTCTTGCCACAGCCCGGCGCACCGCCCAGTAGCGTCAGCATCCCAGCAGGCAAGAAGCCAGGCCACGCCCACTGCACAGCTTCTAGCGTCACCGCATCACCACGCAGCAGCCGCACGCCTGGCGTAGGCGGTGGACCAGCGTCTTGGCGGGCAGCCAGCACTTTGGCGCGGTCGGCATCCAGCTTGGCCCAATCGGGCTTTGGAAGTGCACTCATGAGTTCACCTCCAACATGATGTTCTGAATGGTTCGGGCGGCTTCGATCAGGCGCAGCCGGTCATCCGCGTCTGGCACCGCCTCGGCGGTAGCCAGGGCAGTGCAGGCGATCAGCCATGCCTCAGACTGAAGAAGTGTCAAAGCAGCCGATGCCGAGAGTGTGGTTCGGCGGGCTGGCGCTGCCCGCGTGCCGTCTTCCACAGTGGCGCCCAAAGCCTCGGCGGCCTCCATGAAGTCGGCAGCGTGGGCCTGCATGTGATACGCCAGCACATCACTGCCATGCACGCCGCAATTCATGCACTTGAAGGCGCCTGTCTCGGTGTTGACGCGCATAGAGTCGCTGCCACCGTGGAAGTTGCAGCGAGTGGTCTTCCACCCGCCTGGCCCCTTGAGACTCAGCCCCTCAGCCTCGAAGAACGCCTGCGGATCTGGCAAACGCTCGTGAATGAACCTCCTCATGACGACGCCTCCCCCCATGCAACTGAGTGGATCTGCCACGCAGCATGAGCCGTGTAATTCCCGTCAGATTCGGTCTGTGCAGGCGTGACCAAGCCCGGCGCCTCGGCGCCGTGTGCTTCGTTTAGCATGTTTTAGACCTCCGCCAGTGCGTTGCCGCGGCTGGCGTGCAGCCTGGTTACCAGGGCGCGGATTTCGGCCTCAGTCTTGCCCGCGATGCGCGCAGCGTTGAGCGCTTCGACTTCGCCGGCAGGCCATCCGACTGCGCGTGCGCCGAGTGAAATGGGCTTGGTCCACAAGCCCTGGGAGATGCGAAGGTAGATCGTGGAGCGGGAGTAGCCGGACGCGGCTTCCGCTTGTTTACGCCTGAGGATGATCAGCGCGGTTTGGAGAGATGGAGGCATGGTTTCCTTTGCGTGAGATGTGTACACGCGCCGGGCACACGCACCCAACCATTCGCCAAATTCGGCGCATTGGTGTACGCTCGCACTTGTCTACCGTTCAAAGTTGACAAAGCGCCCCGGCGCTACTCTTGAGAGTCCTCATCGCGTTCCAGGCGTTGAGGACTTTCCCCTTTCTGGGCAACAGAAGTACTGCTCTTCCGAACAGATTGTTTTCTTTGTCCGTCAAGGTCTTTCGATTATGGCCGCTGCTGAACGTATAAGAACAGCACAGAACGTCTGTAGACTGGAGAGATGGGGCTGCTGGTCCGGTCCTGCTGCCCTCTCGGCGCCATAGGAAACTACCTGTTCTCGCAGTGAACCAGCCCCTTGCATGATGTGGGCGTAGCCGCTGGTCAGGATCTCATTCACCCCGGTCTGAGGGGGCTCCTGGTCGCCTTGTCAGTGTGCAATGTGCACGCAGTGCTGGCGCTGGTAATGGGGTCGGCGTAGTTAGGTTGTCTTTGCCGCTCGTCATTAAGTAGGAAGGCGATCTTGGCAGGGGCATTCGCCTTACACCCCTACACCCCAAACTCGCTCAAGCCACCCGTCGAAATCGCCCCAAAAGCACCTTTCCAGCGACCTCCGCCGTGGTGTTGGTCAGAAGCTGCTCAATAAAGTCAGCCCAAAACTGCAGCATCTCGCGCCGTTGGGGCTCGTATTCGGCCCGGTTGTAGACCCCGCGCACGCCGCCAATGGTGTGATTCATCGCTTTTTCCACCACATCTGACGGCCATCCGTTCTCGTGCAGCAGCGTGGAGGCTGTGCGCCGCAGATCGTGCACCGTGAAGGCAGGGACGGCTTGCCCCTGCAGTGCCGTTTTCAGCGCCGAGTTGATGGCGTTATGGGCAAATGGCTTGCTCAGGCTGGAGCGCCCCGGCATCACCAATTCGCTGCCGCTGGCCAGCTTCTTCAGTTCCTCGAATAGCACGATAGCCTGCCTCGACAGATAGACGATGTGAGGCTTTCCCGTTTTGCTGTTTTCTACGGGGATGTGCCATTCGGCTTGCTCTAGGTGCACATCCCGCCAGCGTGCCAGCAGCAGTTCAGACTTCCGCACCATCGTCAGCAGAATCAGATGCAGGCCGATCTTGAACTGGCGCCGAATGTTGGATTCAAAGGCTGCCTGCAGAAAGGCCCGGATTTCATCGGGAGATAGGGCTCGCTCCCGTGGCTTGGCCTTGTGCACATGGCGCATGGGCAGCGCCAGAACCGGGTTATTTGCGACCAGGCCCGCCGTCATGGCGAAGTCAAAAAGACGCTTCAGCACGCCACGAATTTGGCCCGCAGCCGCATCAAAGCCTTCGTCCTTCTTTTTCCAAACGATAGCCCGCACATCCTCGGTGGTCACTTCACTGACGGGCTTGGCACCAATGGCGGGGACGATGGCCTTGTCAAAGTACCGGCGCGGAATGGTCAAGTCCTTCCGATCCTTGGCAACGATCTCCCGAAAGAACCGCTCCCCGAACTCGGCCACCGTTGCCTGACTGTCCGCCGCCGCCTTGGCACGCTGCTTTTGATCTGCAGGGGACGTGCCGAGCACCACTAGTTGCGCGGCCTCATCTCGCTTGAGGCGTGCGTTTTTCAGCGTCAGTGCCGGGTACTTGCCGAGGGTCAGCTTCTCCTGCTTGCCGTTCAAGCGGTAGCGGTAGCGCCACACCATGCCCCCGGTGGGGAAGACCTCCACATAAAGCCCACGGTCATCGGCCACCGTGTAGGTCTTCTCCCTGGGCTTCAATGCCTTGAGGGCTGCGTCTGTCAGTGCCATGTCTGCCTCACCTGTGTCCATGTAGCGCAAGCAAAAGTCCAAGAATGGCCTCTTGGACTCACTCTTGGACTCAACAAGTGTCGGCTCTTTTGAGGTCTGGCGAAACCTCTTAGGAACAAAAAAGCCCGCTGCTACGCGGGCTTATGGCCGTCTCTCGGACGTTGATAGACCTCTCAGGAACTCACTCTATTTTCCGATGCAGAAGCGGCTGAAGATTTCGCCCAGCAGATCGTCGGCGCTGAAGCGGCCGGTGATCTGCTGCAGGGCCTCGTGCGCCAGGCGCAGCTCTTCGGCCAGCAGGTCCAGCGCGGCATCGGCCTGGTCGGCGTGCGCGGCCGCCAGCGCCAGGTGCTCGGCCGCTTCGCGCAGGGCCTGCACATGGCGGGTGCGGGCGATGTAGACGCCCTCGGGCGCGGCCTGCCAGCCGGCACGCTGCAGCAGCAGCTGGCGCAGCGCGTCCAGGCCCTGGCCGGTGCGGGCGGAGATGACGATGGCCGTCTCGCCTTCGGGGTGGTCGGCCAGCGCCTGGCTGCCGCTGTCGGCCTTGTTGAAGACCTGGATCCGGCGCGCCGGATCCACGCCCTGCAGCTTCTGGGCGATCAGCGCATCGGCGGCCTGGTAATCGGCGTCGCGCAGGCGGGTCAGGTCGTGCAGGAAGAGCACCGCGTCGGCGCTGGCGATGGATTCCCAGCTGCGCGCCATGCCGATGCGTTCCACCTCGTCGCTGGCGGCCGCGTCCTCGCGCAGGCCGGCGGTGTCGGTGATGTGGATGGGCACGCCCTCGATCTGGATCGTCTCGCTGACCCGGTCGCGCGTGGTGCCGGCAATGGGCGTGACGATGGCCAGCTCGGCGCCGGCCAGGGCGTTGAGCAGCGAGCTCTTGCCCACATTGGGCTGGCCGGCCAACACCACCCGCAGGCCCTCGCGCAGCAGCGCGCCCTGGCGGGCCCGGCCCAGCACGGCGTCCACCGCGGCCTGGATGGCGCGCAGCTTGCCGCGCGCATCGGCTTTCTCCAGAAAGTCGATCTCTTCCTCGGGGAAGTCCAGCGTGGCCTCCACCAGCATGCGCAGGGTGACGATGCGCTCGGCCAGGGCCTCGATCTCCTGCGAGAAGGCCCCGGCCAGCGAGCGGGTGGCGCTGCGCGCGGCGGCCTCGGTGCTGGCATCGATCAAATCGGCCACCGCCTCGGCCTGGGCCAGGTCCAGCTTGTCGTTCAGAAAGGCGCGCTGGGTGAACTCGCCCGGCTCGGCCAGGCGCAACGGCCAGCCCAGCGCGGCACCTGCGCCCAGGCAACGGGCCAGCAGCAGCTGCAGCACCACCGGGCCGCCATGGGCCTGCAGCTCCAGCACGTCCTCGCCGGTGTAGCTGTGCGGGGCCGGAAAGTAGAGCGCCAGGCCATGGTCGATCAGGGCGCCGTCGGCCTCGCGGAAGGGGCCGTACAGCGCATGGCGCGGCGTCGGCACCTGGCCCAGCAGGGCCTGGGCCAGGGGTTTCAGGTCCGGCCCGGAGACGCGGACGATGCCCACTGCCCCGCGCCCGGGGGCGGTGGCGATGGCGACGATGGGATCCTGGTGGCGACCGAGCAGCAACATGCCTGCATTGTCGGGCAGCCCGCCAGGCGGTGTTGGCGCGGGGGGCGGGCCGCGCTCGCCGTCACCGGCTCCCGCGTCACCCTGTGCACGAACCCCACGTGACAAGAACGTGTGGTTCACCCCCGCCCCCGTGATATCGGGCGCCGGCAGGGGTGTTTCTATTCGTAAAAACCACGACGCCCCGGGGACGTGACGTCCGCCGGGGCGTTCTTTCGAGCGGATTCCAGACAGAACCCGCTCAGGCGGGCGTCAGAGCACGCCCATGCGCTTGTTGATGACGTACTGCTGGGCGATGGACAGCAGGTTGTTCGTCAGCCAGTACAGCACCAGGCCGGACGGGAAGAAGAAGAACATGAAGCTGAAGGCCAGCGGCATGATCCACATCATCTTCTGCTGCATGGGGTCGGCCTGCTTGGGCGAGAGCCAGACCTGCAGCAGGCTGGACATGGTCATCAGCACCGGCAGGATGAACAGCGGGTCCTTGGCCGACAGGTCGGTGATCCAGCCGATCCAGGGCGCGCCGCGCATCTCGACGGTGGACATCAGCACCCAGTACAGCGCCATGAAGAAGGGCATCTGGATGAAGATCGGCAGGCAGCCACCCAGCGGGTTGACCTTCTCCTCGCGGTAGATGCGCATCATCTCCTGCTGCATCTCCTGCGGCTTGTCCTTCAGGCGCTCGCGCAGTTCCATGATGCGCGGGTTGACCGCCTTCATCTTGGCCATCGACTTGTAGGCGTTGGCATTGAGCCAGTAGAAGGCGGCCTTGAGCAGCACCACCAGCAGGATGATGGACCAGCCCCAGTTGCCGATGAGCTTGTGGATGTGGTCCAGCACCCAGAACAGGGGCTCGGCCAGCACCTTGAACCAGCCGTAGTCCTTCACCAGTTCCAGGCCCGGGGCCAGGGTGGCGAGCTTCTTCTCTTCCTGCGGGCCGACGAACAGAGTGGCGTCGCTGGTTTCGGTGGCGCCCGGTGCCACGGCGGCCAGCGGCTGCACCAGGGCCACGGTGAAGAGGTCCGGACCGATCTTGGTGGTGCGGAATTCGCGCGGCGAGCCGTCCTTCACCAGCCAGGCGGTGGCGAAGTAGTGCTGGACCATGGCAATCCAGCCGTCGTTGGCCTTCTGCACATGCAGCGGCGAATCACCCGGCTGGTGCTTGGCGATGGCCTCGAACTTGACCTTCTCGTAGTGCTTCTCGTTGGTGTAGACGGCCGGGCCGGTGAAGGTGCTGTAGAAGGACGAGGTGACGCCCGGGGCCTTGTCGTCGCGCTGCAGCTGCAGGTAGAGCTGAGGCTGCAGCGGGGTGGTGCCGACGTTGGTGAGGGCGTGCTTCACATCCACGGTGTACTGGCCGCGGTGGAAGGTGTAGGTCTTGACCAGCTTGGCGCCACCCACCTCGGGCGATTCGAAGCGCACGGTCAGGGTGTCCTGGCCATCCTTCAGATCGCGCTCGCCCGGCACCGCGCTCATCAGCGTCAGGTGGGTGGGCAGCGGCGTGGCCGCGGCGCTGATGTAGCCGGTCTGAGCTTCATAGCGGTGGCCCGTCTCGTCCAGCACCAGCATGGGCTGCTGGGGATCCACATCGCTCTTGTACTTGTTCAGAGCCACCCGGCGGATGGTGCCGCCCAAGGTGTCAAAGGTGGCCGTCATCACATCGGTGTGGACGGTGAAGGTCTCGCTCTGGACGGGCGCGGGGGCCGAGGCGCCCGCCACGGCCGGCGCGGCGCCCGTGGCCGCCGCCGAGGGTACGCCGTCGTTGCCGGACGCCGCCGCGGAGGCCGCCGGCACCGGGCCACCGAACAGGGTGGGCTGGCCGTTGTGGCGGCTCCACGCGTCCCACAGCAGGACGAGCGACATGGTGAACACCACCCACAGCAGGGTGCGGCGCATATCGGTCATGAGGATGGCCTGGAAGAAGTCAGGGGAACGATGGTGGCCGGCTCGACTGACGCGGTCGTGTCAGTCGGGTTGACGGCCCCGGAAGAGGCCACCGGGACGGTGGCGCCAGGCAGCAGATGCCGGAACAAGCGGGGGCGCTCGACGGGCACGTGATCGCAGCCGCCGGTGCACCAGGGCGCGCAGCGCGCGATGCGCACCGCCGCCAGGTAGCTGCCGGCCGCAGCGCCGTGGCGCTCCAGCGCCTCGAGCGCATAGCGCGAGCAGGTGGGCTCGAAACGGCACTGGTTGCCCAGCCAGGGGCTCAGCAGCAGGCGGTAGCCCCGTACGCCGGCCTGCAGCAGCAGCCGGGGCAGCAGACGCAGGACATGGAGCGGGTGCGCAGGGCGGGACATGGCGACGCTTCAGGCCTTGCCGGCCTTGGCGGCCTTGCCGCGCGGACGCAGGCGACCACCACCATCGGCCGGCAGGGGCTGGCGGATGGCGCGGTCGAACAGCGTTTCCATCTAGGCGTGGGTCGCCTCGCGCAGGGTGTCCGACGCGGGGCTAAGGGACTGCGCACGATCGAAGGGCGCACGCAGACGCACCACCCACATGCCGCC
>NZ_BADL01000105.1 GCF_000333615.1 Ideonella sp. B508-1
CGATGGCGCGAACCGTCCACACATTCGTCCGAGAGATTGGTCTCGGTCAGATAGGCATAGGGCAGGGTGAAGTAACCGGCCTGGCCCCAGTCCTTGCCCCAGGAGTTGCGCACGATGAAGCGCTGCTGGCTGTCGTCGTAGCCCACGGCCAGCACCGCATGACCGCCCAGCATCTTCTCGCCGGGTGAGGGCATGGGCACCTCGCCGCTGCTGGCCACGGCGTCGCTTTCGAAGCTTTCGTAGACCGTGATGCCGAAGACGAAGGGATAGCCCGCCGCCAGGCATCCCTTGAACTGGGACAGACTGCGCACCACGCGCTGGTACTGCACCGCCTTGAACTGCAGGGCCTCCTTGTAGGCCGCGGCGTTCGGCTTGGAGGTGAACTGCTCCGGCACATAGGGCCAGGTCTTTTCGTTGCAGACGCCCTGCTTGGCGATGCTCTTGATGCCGTCGCGGATCATGGCCCCGCTGTCGGAGTCCACCGTGTGCTCCATCACCCGCTCGTTGTAATAGATGAACAGGCGCGAGGGCGCAAACGCCGGCTTGGCCTTCTGCTTCATGCGGTCGAACTGGACCGCCGCCGCGATGGCGTTGCCGGTGCAGCTGCCGAGCTGGCCCTGGTCATACACCGGGGGACACTTGCTGCGCAGATCCACCACAGCCGGCAGCTTGCCGGTGCGTGGCACGGGGGCCGAGTAGAGGTGGTCGCGCAGATCCGGCAGATCGGGGATCCAGCCGAAACGGCGGACGAGCGCGGCAGGTGCCACGGAAGAGGTGCGACGGGTCATGGTGTTGTCTCCCTGAAGTAGTAGGGTGCGGACTCGCCCGCGCCTGACTGCTGCCGGCCAGCCCGCGCAGCGACTATGCGCCTGTTCGCAATGGACGGCATCCGCCAGGCACACGAGGCTAGTCCGCTCGCTGTCTGGGGGCCTTCAGCCCGAAGGACTGTCGTGGATGCCTGCGCGATGCACGGCAACCATGCCTCAACCACCCGCCGGCCCAACGGCATAGACACTGGGATCCGTGTGCAACAGCGACAGCGAATGACGGTGCCCCTCCCGGTAGAGCTGGACGCTCTCGCGCACGAAGTGGCTGCGGTGGCGTGCCTGACAGGCCTCCAGCTCGTCCCAGCTGAGCCAGTGATTGGCCACCACCGGCGAGTCATAAACCCGGCCGGGCCAAGGGGCCTGCACCGTGCCGGTGAAGGCAAAACGCAAAAAGGTGATGTCCTCGTCGCCGCGCGGCAGCAGGCGTCCCATCTGGATGCTGACCAGCGCCTGTGGCTCGAAGGGGCGCATGGTTTCTTCCAGCACCTCGCGTACCACGCCCTCCAGCAGGCTTTCCCCCGCTTCCAGGTGGCCGGCCGGCAGGTTGAGCCGCAAGCCGCGGGAGGTCATCTCCTCGACCAGCAGATAGCGGCCCTCTTGTTCGATCACCGCAGCCACGGTGACGTTTGGCTTCCAGCGTTTATCGCCCATGCCGGCATGGTAACGAGCCTGAAACCCGGCTGCGTTCTGGGGGGAAGCCGTCGCATGGCCGTCGCATGGCGTCAGCCCGGCACGACATCCCGGTACGAGCCCTGCCGCAGAAGCGCCTGTTGCCTGTAAGCTGCTCGCCCATCAGGGGCGGCAACGCATCGTCCCGTGAACCCATCCCCATGTTGAAGCAGAGGAGAGACCCATGTTGATCGGCGTTCCGCTGGAAACGGCGGCCGGAGAGACACGTGTGGCCGTCACGCCCGAGACGGCCAAGAAGCTGGTGGCCCAGGGCCATCAGGTGAAGGTGCAGGCCGGCGCAGGCCTGGCCGCCAGCGTGCCGGACGCGGCCTATGAGGCCGCCGGGGCCACACTGACGGACCGCAACGGCGCCCTGGGCGCGGAGCTGGTGCTGAAGGTGCAGCGCCCCTCGGCCGACGAACTGGCCCTGATGAAACCCGGCGCCGCCCTGGTGGGCATGCTCAACCCCTTCGACAAGGACGGCCTGGCCGCCCTGGCCGCCGCCGGCCTGTCCAGCTTCGCGCTGGAGGCCGCGCCCCGCACCACCCGGGCCCAGAGCATGGACGTGCTGTCCAGCCAGGCCAACATCGCGGGCTACAAGGCGGTCATCATGGCGGCCGACCGCTACGGCAAGTTCTTCCCCATGCTGATGACCGCGGCCGGCACGGTGAAGGCGGCCAAGGTCGTCATCCTGGGCGTGGGTGTGGCGGGCCTGCAGGCCATCGCCACCGCCAAGCGCCTGGGCGCCACCATCGAGGCCTCGGACGTGCGGCCTTCGGTGAAGGAGCAGGTCGAGTCGCTGGGCGCCAAGTTCATCGACGTGCCCTACGAGACCGCCGAGGAGAAGGAGGCCGCCGTGGGCGTGGGCGGCTACGCCCGGCCGATGCCGCCGAGCTGGCTGGAGCGCCAGAAGGCCGAGGTGGCCAAGCGCGTGGCGGCGGCGGATGTGGTGATCTCCACCGCCCTGATCCCCGGCCGCGCCGCGCCGGTGCTGATCACCGAAGAGATGGTGAAGGCCATGAAGCCGGGCTCGGTCATCGTCGACATCGCCGCGGGCAAGGGCCCGGGCGGCAGCGACGGCAACTGCCCGCTGACCGAGGCCGGCCGCACGGTCGTCAAGCACGGCGTGACCATCGTCGGCGAGACCAACCTGCCGGCGCTGGTGGCCGCCGATGCCTCGGCCCTCTATGCCCGCAACGTGCTGGACTTCCTCAAGCTGGTGCTGCCCAAGGACGGCTCGCTGACGATCCCGGCCGACGACGACATCGTGACCGCCTGCCTGGTGACCCGCGACGGCGCCGTGCTGCGCGCCTGAACCCCATTCCCTGAATCGATCGGAGCCCTGCCATGGACGCCGTGTCCCCGACCCTGATCAACCTGATCATCTTCGTGCTGGCCATCTACGTGGGTTACCACGTGGTGTGGACCGTCACCCCCGCACTGCACACCCCGCTGATGGCGGTGACCAATGCGGTGTCTGCCATCGTCATCGTGGGGGCCATGCTGGCCGCCGCGCTGACCGAAACCCCCCTGGGCAAGACCATGGGCGTGCTGGCCGTGGCCCTGGCCGCGGTGAACGTCTTCGGCGGCTTCCTCGTGACCCGCCGCATGCTGGAGATGTTCAAGAAGAAGGAGAAGAAGAAGCCGGAGGAGAAGGCGTGAAGCCCCTCATCCTCACCGTCGTCTTCATCGTCGGCCTGATCAACGCCAGCTTCGTCGGCGTGGTCGTGGCCGAACTGGCCGAGTCCCGCAGCGCGGGCGCGCTGGCCGCACTCGTCACGATGGCCCTGGAGGCCCTCGTCGTGCGCCAGGTCCGCCAGGCCATCGCCGCTTCCTCTTCTGCCCAGCCCCAGCCCGGGAGTCCCGCATGAGCATGAACCTCGTGACGCTGCTGTACCTGATCGCCAGCGTCTGCTTCATCCAGGCCTTGAAGGGCCTGTCCCACCCCACCTCCTCGATCCGCGGCAATGTGTTCGGCATGACCGGCATGACGATCGCGGTGCTCACCACCGCCGCGCTGATCGCCAAGCTGGCCGGCTCGCCCATGGGCCTGTCCTGGGTGCTGGTCGGCCTGCTGGTGGGCGGCAGCGCTGGGGCCATCATGGCCCAGCGGGTGGAGATGACCAAGATGCCCGAGCTGGTGGCCTTCATGCACAGCATGATCGGCCTGGCCGCGGTCTTCATCGCGGTGGCCGCCGTGGCCGAGCCGGGCGCCCTGCTGCACGGCCTGGCCAAGGGCGACCCCATCCCCACCGGCAACCGGCTGGAGCTGTTCCTGGGCGCGGCCATCGGGGCCATCACCTTCAGCGGCTCGGTCATCGCCTTCGGCAAGCTCTCGGGCAAGTCCAAGTTCCGCCTGTTCCAGGGCGCGCCGGTGCAGTTCGGCGGCCAGCACCTCTTGAACCTGGTGCTGGGCCTGGCCACCGTGGGCCTGGGCCTGGCCTTCATGGCCACCGAGAGCTGGAGCGCCTTCTTCGCCATGCTGGCCCTGGCCTTCGTGCTGGGCGTGCTGATCATCATCCCGATCGGTGGTGCCGACATGCCGGTGGTGGTGTCCATGCTCAACAGCTACTCGGGCTGGGCAGCCGCGGGCATCGGCTTCTCGCTGAACAACGCGATGCTGATCATCGCCGGCTCGCTGGTGGGCAGCTCGGGCGCCATCCTCAGCTACATCATGTGCAAGGCGATGAACCGCTCGTTCATCAACGTGATCCTGGGCGGCTTCGGCGGTGACACCGCCACCGCGGCCGCGGGCGACCAGGTGCAGCGCTCGGTCAAGAGCGGCAGCGCCGACGACGCGGCCTTCATCCTGGGCAATGCCGAGACGGTGGTCATCGTGCCGGGCTACGGCCTGGCGGTGGCCCGCGCCCAGCACGCGGTCAAGGAGCTGGCCGAGAAGCTCACCGAGAAGGGCATCACGGTCAAGTACGCCATCCACCCGGTGGCCGGCCGCATGCCCGGCCACATGAACGTGCTGCTGGCCGAGGCCGAAGTGCCCTACGACCAGGTCTTCGAGATGGAAGACATCAACGGCGAGTTCGGCCAGACCGACGTGGCCATCATCCTGGGCGCCAACGACGTGGTGAACCCGGCCGCGCTGCAAAAGGGCTCGCCCATCTACGGCATGCCCATCCTGGAGGCCTACAAGGCCAAGACCATCATCGTGAACAAGCGCTCGATGGCCGCGGGCTACGCCGGCCTGGACAACGAGCTGTTCTACATGGACAAGACGATGATGGTCTTCGGCGACGCCAAGAAGGTGGTCGAGGAGATGGTCAAGGCCGTGGAGTGAGGGCGGCGCGAGGGCCGGGCGCGCGTACCATGCGGGCATGACCCTCGCCATCGTCAGCGCCCTGCCCGACGAGCTGGCCGCGCTGCAGGCGCGGCTGGACGTCGACCACACCCAGACCCTGGCCGGCCGCACCCTGCACCGCGGCCGCCTGGCCGGCCACGACACCCTCCTGGTGCTGTGCGGCGTGGGCAAGGTGGCCGCGGCCACCACCGCCGCGCTGCTGCTGGACCGCTTTGGCGTGGATGCGCTGCTGTTCACCGGCGTGGCCGGCGGCATCGGCCCCGGCGTGGCGGTGGGCGACGTGGTGGTGGCCGACACCCTGCTGCAGCACGACATGGACGCCTCGCCGCTGTTCCCGCGCTGGGAGGTGCCGCTCACGGGCATCAGCCGCTTCGCCGCCGACGGCGCGCTCTGCGGCCGGCTGGCCCGCGCGGCCGCACGGGTGCTGCGCGAGGCACCGCCGCCCGCGCTGCGCGAGTTCGGTGTGCAGGCGCCCCGTGTCCACACCGGGCTGGTGATCAGCGGCGACCGCTTTGTCTCCTCGCGCGCCGAGGTGGACACGCTGCGGGCCGAGCTGCCCGACGCCCTGGCCGTGGAGATGGAGGGCGCGGCGGTGGCCCAGGTCTGCCACGACTTCGGCCGGCCCTTCGCGGTGCTGCGCAGCATCTCCGACCGCGCCGACGACGACGCGCACGTGGACTTTCCGCGTTTTCTGCGCCAGGTGGCGGCCCCGTATTCGCGCGACATCGTGCTGGCCGCGCTGCAGGCGGGCTAAGCGCCAAGGCCCCGGATACACCCCCCGGGATTACCCGGATCGGACTTATTTTCGAACGATCGTTCGATTACGATCTGGGCCGCATCTATGGAGTCCCCGGGAATGGAACGAATCTGGTTGAAGCACTATCCGGAAGGCGTGCCTGCCGACATCGACGTGTCGGTCTATCCCTCGCTGGTCGCCCTGCTGGAGGAGAGCTTCCGCAAGCACGCCGCATTGCCGGCCTACCGTTTCATGGGCAAGAGCTTCAGCTATGCCCAGGTGGACGAGCTCTCGCGCGCCTTCGCGGCCTATCTGCAGGCCAGCGGCCTGCAACCCGGTGACCGCGTGGCGGTGATGATGCCCAACGTGCCCCAGTACCCGGTGGTGGTGGCGGGCATCCTGCGCGCGGGCATGGTGGTGGTCAACGTCAACCCGCTCTACACCCCGCGCGAGCTGGAGCACCAGCTCAAGGACGCCGGCACCAAGTCCATCGTCATCATGGAGAACTTCGCCGCCACGCTGCAGGCGGCGCAGGCCCACGCCAAGGTGGTCGACCACGTGGTGCTGACCGCCATGGGCGACATGCTGGGCTGGATCAAGGGCGCGGTGGTCAACCACGTGGTGCGCCGGGTCAAGAAGATGGTGCCCGAGTTCCAGCTGGCTGACGCGGTGCGCTTCAACGACGCCATCGCCCAGGGCCGGGGTGCCGTGTTCAAGCCGGTCAGCGTGCGCCCGGACGACATCGCCGTGCTGCAGTACACCGGCGGCACCACCGGCGTCAGCAAGGGCGCGGTGCTGCTGCACCGCAACCTGGTGGCCAATGTGCTGCAGTCCGAGGCCTGGTACCGCCCGGCCATCGACCGCGTGGCCGACGAAGGCCAGGTGGTCACCATCTGCGCGCTGCCGCTCTATCACATCTTCGGCTTCAACACGAACATGATGCTGGGCCTGCGCATGGGCGGCTGCGGCATCCTGATCCCCAACCCGCGCGACCTGGCCGGCACGCTCAAGACGCTCTCGACCGAGCGCTTCCACAGCTTCCCGGCGGTCAACACCCTGTTCCATGCCCTGGCCCACCACCCGGACTTCAACAAGGTGGACTGGAGCCACCTGAAGATGTCCGTGGGCGGCGGCATGGCGGTGCAGCAGGCCACGGCCAAGCTGTGGCTGGAGAAGACCGGCTGTCCGATCTGCGAGGGCTACGGCCTGTCGGAGACCTCGCCGGTGGTGTCCTGCAACCCCACCACCTCCAGTGCCTACAGCGGCACCATCGGCCTGCCGGTGCCCAACACCGAGCTGCGCCTGATCGACGACGAGGGCCACGAGGTGCCCCCCGGCCAGGCCGGCGAGATCGCTGTGCGCGGCCCGCAGGTGATGGCCGGCTACTGGCAGCGCCCGGACGAGACCGCCCGCGTGATGACCGCCGACGGCTTCTTCCGCACCGGCGACGTGGGCATGGTGGACGAGCGCGGCTACTTCCGCATCGTCGACCGCAAGAAGGACATGATCCTGGTGTCCGGCTTCAACGTTTACCCTAACGAAGTCGAGGACGTGATCACCCAAATGCCGGGCATCATGGAGTGTGCCGCCGTCGGGGTTCCCGACGAGAAGGCCGGCGAGGTGGTGAAGGTCGTGATCGTGAAGAAGGATCCCGCAGTGACAGAGGCCGATGTGCGGCACTGGTGCGAAGCCAACCTGACCGGGTACAAGCGGCCCAAGTTGGTGGAGTTCCGCAACGACCTGCCCAAGACGCCGGTGGGCAAGGTGTTGCGGCGCGAACTGCGCGACCGGCCGGCCACGCCGGCGCGCTGACCCCGAGCCCCCTCGCGCACGCTCACGTGCGCCCTTGCCCGGCCGTCAGACAGCATGAGCAGTCCACGCTACGTCAAGACCGCCGCGGGCCACGCAGAGATCCAGTCCCGGTCCCTGGCCCTGTCCCGCCCCGTGCGCAACCTGCTGCTGGTCATCAACGACAGCCAGCCGGGCGCCTTCTGGCTGCAGCAGATCCGGGGGTTGGTGGATGCGGACCTGGCCGCGCTGCTGGAGGCCGGCCTGATCGCCGAGGCGCCGGGCACAGGCGGGGCCGCCCGCCCGGTGCGCAGGCCAGAGGGGCCGCCCGCGGACAATGCGGACACGGTGCCCGGCGAGTTCCGGCCCGAAGGCGACGAGACCGCCCAGCTGCAGCAGGATGTGCAGCAGGCCATTGCCGAGGCGAGCTACAGCACCCTCTACGACACCCTGACCGCGCAAGCCAAGGGCCAGCTGGGGCTGATGAAGGGCTACCGTTTCGCGCTGGAGGTGGAGCGTGCCGCCGGCCTGCCCGAACTGCAGGCCCTGGCCCGGCGCTTCGCCCTGGGGCTGCGGGACGAC
>NZ_BADL01000104.1 GCF_000333615.1 Ideonella sp. B508-1
CTCAAGCGCATCAAGTGACGCCGTGGCGGCACGGGCCCACCCGCGCTTGCCACTAGAATCGCAGCCTCTTGATTTGCCGGCTTAGCTCAGTTGGTAGAGCAACGGTCTTGTAAACCGTAGGTCGTCCGTTCGATTCGGACAGCCGGCACCACCCCCCTCAGGGTCTGTTGAGCGGTGCTCAGCGCTCGGGCGCCTGGACCTTCACCCGCAGCGCGACCCGCGCCCAGCCTTCCTCCAGCAGCACCTGCTCGATCAGCGGCAGGCACTGACGCAGCTTGGCGGCCACGGCGCTGTTGGGCACCAGCAGGTTCCAGCCTTCCTCGTCCAGCACGCCGCCCCGCACATGGGCGCGCATGGCCGGTGGCAGCACCTGGCGCACGCAGCGCAGCCGCGCTTCCGATTCCCGCAGCCGTTCCAGCAGCCGCCCCAGCATGGCATTGGCCCCCAGCGCCTCGGACACGGGCCGGGTGTGGGGTTGCTGCTTGGGTGGGGACGTCATGGCCACCAGTGTAGCGGCCCCACTTCAAAGGCCAGCCGCCCCCCAGAAGCGGCTGTCCAGAGGGTGACAACCCCCGGTGCTAAACTCAAACGCTTTGTTCAGCCCCGTTGACG
>NZ_BADL01000103.1 GCF_000333615.1 Ideonella sp. B508-1
CCACGGACCTGCCGGGCAGTTACTGGCCGCTGGGCTCCTGCACGGTGTCGCCGGGGTGATGGTCCAGCAAGCGGTCGGTCAGGGCCGCGGCCGCCCACATGGCCCCCAGCGTCACCCAGGCCGTGGCGGTGAAGACCGCGGCGCCGGACAGGCCTGCCCCCACCGCACAGCCGCCGGCCAGCATGCCGCCAAAGCCCATCAGCACGGCGCCCACGATGTAGCGACGCATGCCGGGGCCGCTCTCGAAGCCCTCGAGCTTCAGCTCGCGGAACAGGGCCGCGGACAGGAAGGAGCCCAGGAACACGCCGGGCATCAGCCCGGCGTCGAAGGACAGCGGCTTGTCGGTGACGAAGAGCACGCGGCTCAAGATCTCGGCCGAGGGGCCGGTGAAGCTCAGGGACTGGATGGGGTGGGCGTCGAAGGCCAGGCGGGACACGGCATAGGTGAACCACCAGCCCGCCACCACGCTCAGCCCCACGCCCACCGCGCCGGCCCAGCCCCAGAACGAAACCTTCTGCCGCCGCGCCCAGACCACGGCCGCCAGCAGCCAAAAGGCCGCGAACAGCATGGCGCCGCCGTGACCGATGCCGGTACGGGCGATGAGGTCCCGGGCACCGCCGCCCTCGATGGTCCAGCCGGCGGAGATCCACTCGCGCAGCGGCGACAGGGCCCCGGTCAGCGCGGACTGGGCGGTGACCGCGAAGATCAGCCCGGAGACGACCGAGCGCAGATTGCCCTGCGCCGCCAGCACCAGCAGCCGGCTGGCACAGCCACGGGCCAGGATCATGCCGATGCCGAACAGCGCCCCGCCCACGGCCGCGCCCGACAGGCTGCCACGGGCGGCGATCTGGCGGGCATTGCCCGCATCGAACCAGCCCAGGCTGGCCAACAACTGGGTGCCCCCCACTGCAGTGGCGAAGGCGAAGAGCCAGACCGTCAGCCGCCCGCCCAGCAGGTTGCGGGCGAACTCGATGACGGCCGAGCGCAGGCAGAAACGCGAGCGCTGGGCCATGAAGCCGAAGACCATGCCGATGAGCAGGGCCCCGCCGGCCAGCACCCGGTCCTCGCCCCAGCGCTCCAGCAACAGGTCCAGGCCCATGTGGTGTGCCTCAGGGCTTGATGTAGGCGTAGCCCTGCTGCTGCAGCTTGGCCAGGCGCACCACGCCGGAGGGCGTGAAGTCGGCCTCCTGGATGAACTGGTCTTTCTTGAGACCGCGGTTCTTCAGCGTGATCTCGCAGATCTCGAAGCGCACGCCGCGCGCGCGCAGGGCCGACACCAACGGCGCGAACTCGGTGCCGTCCGGGGCCTTGGCCCCTTCCATCAACATGTCCACCCCTTCAGCGTGGGTGACGACGATGATCTTGGCCTCGGGGTCGGCGTCCATGTGGTTGCGCAGGTTGCGCAGGCCCTTGAGGCCCTGGGTGGCCGCGTTGTCGATGTGGTAGACGACCAGGTCCTGGGCCCAGCCGGCACAGGCAAAGAAGGACAGGGCCAGGGCGAGCAGAAAGGACTTGAAGCGCATCGGGATCTCCTTGGAGGTGGTGTTTGGGCGCAGGCGGTCAGAACTCGATGTCATCGGCGATGGCGCGCAGGCCCTGGGCCGCGCAGGCCTCGTCGGCGTCGCCTCCCGGTGCGCCGGAGACAGCGAGGGCCCCCAGCAGACTGCCCCCCGCCTCGATGGGCAGCCCGCCTCCGGCAGCCATGAAGCGCGGGTCGCCCCGCAGGCCGCTCATGGGCTTGCCGGCCTGGGTCTCGGCAGCGAACCCCGAGGTGCTCATCTTGACGCTGACCGCCGTCCAGGCCTTGCGGGTGGCCACGTCCGGCGTGTGGGCACCGGCCAGCCGGTCGCGCAGCAGGGCCTGGGGCAGGCCGGCCCGGTCCACCACCACGGCCGCCACCTGGTAGCCCTGGCTGCGGCAGTGGGCCAGCGCGGCCTGCACCGCCTTCAACGCGGTCTCGGGCGTGAGCTGGCGCACGGTGAAGGTGGCCGCCGGGGCGTCGGCCGCCTGCACGGCGGCGCTGCCGCTCCCGCCCAACAGGCCCGCCAGTGCGAGCGCAGGGAAGCGGCCAGCGCAGGGCATCGTGAACCTCATGCCGCCATGCCGGGGTTGCCCTGCACGCCGGTCAGCGTGGGGGTGTTGATGTGGCGTGGCTTGACCCGGCCGCCCTGGGCCTTGAGCCAGGCCTCCACGTGCTCCCACACCGGCTTGACGCCTGGCGCCGTCTTGGCGGATTCGGCCACCGGCGCCCAGCCGGCCACCTTGTAGGTCTTGTCCGCCTCGATCAATTTGCCGCGCAGGCGCATGTCGCTGATGCGCTGGCCCATGGCCGCGCCCGGGTTCATCGCGTAGCTCAGGCCGCCCACCCGCACCATGTCGCCGCCCTGCTGGTAGTAGGGATCGGGGTTGAAGAGGTTGTCGGCCACGTCCTCCAGCACCGTCTTGAGGGTGGCGCCGCTCATCTCGGTCAGCGTGGCGTAGGGGTAGGTGATGGCCAACTGGTCCATCATCAGCTCGCGGGTGATGGTGTCGCCCGGCAGCAGCGTGGTGCCCCAGCGGAAACCGGGCGAGAAGGCGATCTCGGCGCCCTGGGTGTCCATCAGCGCGTCGCAGATGAGCTGGTCCCAGCTGCCGTTGAAGTTGCCACGGCGAAACAGCAGGCCGTCGGTGACGGCCAGCTTCTCCGAGAGCTTGGCCTCATAGGGCGCGCGCACCCGGTCGATCAGGGCCTGCATCTCGGCGTCGGGCGCGAGCTGGTTGGCAAAGACCGGCAGCAGGCGGTAGCGGTAGTCCGCCATCTTGCCGTCCTTGATCTCGAAGTCCATCACCGCCAGGAACTTGCCATTGCTGCCGGCATTGGTGACCAAGGTGGTGCCGCCGGCGTTCTTGACGGGCACGGCCACCGGCACGCCGTCGTGGGTGTGGCCGCCGAAGATGGCGTCGATGCCGCGCACGCGGCTGGCCATCTTCAGGTCCACGTCCATGCCGTTGTGCGAGAGCACGACCACCAGCTGGGCCCCCTTGCCGCGGGCCTCGTCCACCACCGCCTGCATGTTCTCGTCCTGGATGCCGAAGGCCCAGTCGGCCACCATGTAACGGGGGTTGGCGATGGGGGTGTAGGGAAAGGCCTGGCCGATGACGGCCACCGGCACGCCGTTGAGGTTGCGCAGCGTGTAGGGTTTGAAGACCGGGTCACCGAAGTCGTTGGTCTTGACGTTCTGGGCCACGAACTCGATCTTGCCCTTGAGATCCTTCTGGACGATCTCCATCACCCGGTCCATGCCGTAGGTGAACTCCCAGTGGCCGGTCATCACGTCGACGCCCAGCAGCTTGCAGGCGTCCACCATGTCCTGGGCGTTCGTCCACAACGAGGTGGCCGAGCCCTGCCAGGTGTCGCCGCCGTCGAGCAGCAACGCGCCGGGACGGCTGGCCTTCAAGCGCTTGACCAGGGTGGCCAGGTGCGCGAAGCCGCCCACCTTGCCGTAGCGCCGCGCCGCCGTCTCGAAATCGAGGAAGGTGTAGGCATGGGCCAGCGGCCCGCCGGCGGGAAGGCCGGCCGCCCTCAGCAACTGCTCGCCCACCAGGTGCGGCAGTTGGCCCTGCATGCTGCCGATGCCCAGGTTGACGCTGGGCTCGCGGAAGTAGATCGGCTTGAGCTGGGCATGGCAGTCCGTCATGTGCAGCAGCGACACGTTGCCAAAGCGCGGCAGGTCATACAGCCCCTGCTCGGCGGTGGCGGCGTCGGCATCGGCGTAGCGGCCCAGGGCCATGCCGGCCACCGAGGCCGAAGCCATGACGTTGAGGAATTCGCGGCGCGAAAGATTCATGGTTCAGCAAGCACCGATGTGAGGGAGCGGCAGCGACCGCACGGCCTGGCGCCGCGCGGCCGGGTGGCGGTCACTGGTTGACGGGAGACTGCGGATCCAGCAGCAGCGCCATCACGTCGCGCAGCTGCTGCTCGTTGAGCAGCTTGCCGTGACCGAAGCGCGGCATGGTGGAGCAGGCCGAGTAGGCCTTGCTGTCCCACAGCTTGCCCCAGGTGTACTGGATGATCGGGGCCGAGGCCGGATCGCTCAGATCCTTCACGCCGCGGATCTTGCCGTAGTTGTAGAGGCTGGGCCCGATGGTGCCGTAGGAGATCTCCTGTTTGGAGATCTGGTGGCAGTTGTAGCACTGGGCCCCGTTGGTCGCGGGGTCGGTGCTGGCATCGGACCAGGTCATGCCGCGGCCGTTCTGGGCCAGCTTCTCGCCGACCTTCCAGTCGCCGATGTAGCGCCCGCCCTCAGGCCAGCGGATGGCGGCAAACTCCGCGGCCTCGATCCGGCGGGTCACGGCCTCGTCCGGCGGCGTGGGGCTGGAACAGGCCGCCTGCACCGCATCCTGGTCCAGGCGGTCCATGCCGGCAATGCCCTTGGCGTGGAAGGAGCTCTTGATCATGGCGCGGGCCTGCATGTCCAGTTCGGCCGCGGTGGGCGCGCTGGCACAGCCGATCACCAGCCAAGATGCGGCCAGCACGGCCGACATCGACAGAAGCACGGGGTGGCGTTGCATGGGGTTCGTCCTTGTCGGTTCGGCGCCTCAGCGCTTGAGGGCGGGGGCGATCGACTCGGCGCCCCGGGCGTTCACGCCCATGAAGACTCCCAGCGCGATGGTGACGTCCGAGGCATAACCGGGATAGGGAAAGCGCTGCTGGCGGAAGCAGTCGTTGAGCCGGCGCTGCATGCTCCACATCTCACCGCTGGACACCCGGTAGGCCGGCCAGGCCGCGAAGCCCACGCCATCGCCCGGGTTCTTGGTCAGGTTGGGCAGGTCCTGCAGGCGGATGCGCTTGCCGTCTTCGCCGTGGCAACTGGCGCAGGAGAAGTCCATCGGCCCGCCGCGGAAGAAGAAGGCCCGCTGGCCCAGCGCGTAAAAGCGGCGCTCCTCGGCATGGGCCTGGGGCACCGCGATCTTCATGCCGCGCGACTCGGCCGAAATCCAGGCCGACAGCGCCTCCAGCGTGACCTGCTCGCCTTTGCCGAAGGGTGTGGCGGCGATCTCCGTGGCGCTGAAGCCCTGGATCTTCTCCATGCAGGTCAGCAGGCGCGACTCCAGGTCCTGCACCCGACCGGTGTCGGCGAACCAACGCGGCATCTGCACCCAGGCGCCCTTGACCACCCCCGGCCCCAGGCCCAGGTCGCAGCTCTGCAGGGACACCTTTTTCGGGCCCCGCGGGGTCTTCCAGAGGTCTTCCCCCTTGGCCTCGAACAGTTCGGCGGGGTTGCCGTCCTCGAGCATCTTGCGGTATTCGGCAATGCCGTCCGCGGCCGACTTCTGCTGCGCGCTGGCGCTGCCCAGCGCGCCGAGTGCAGCCAGGGTGCCAACCATGATTCGGGTGGTGTGCATGCTGTTCGCGGTGAAGGGGTGGAGGATGGACCGAGACGCCGGGTGCTCAGGACACCGTGGCCTCGTCGGTCCGTGTGTCACCGTGGTTGTCCTTCCAGCTCACGGTGATCTTGTCGCCCGCCTTGGCGCCCTTGACGGCGAACTGCAGGTAGGGGTTCTTGGAAATGGAGGGGCCCCATTGGGCCGTCAGCACCGGCTTGCCATTGAGGCTGGCGCTGACCTCCTGGATGTACCAGGCGGGGATCACCTTGCCGGACGCATCCTTGCGCTGTCCGGTCTCCATCTCGTGGCTCATCAGCACGCGCACGGTCGTCTTGTCGCCTTCGGCCTTGGCGCGGATGCGCATCGGGTCTGCCATGGTGTTCTCCTGTGTCGGTGTGAAAGGTGGATGGGGGCGCGGTGCGTGCAGCCTCAGCCGCCGCAACCGCCCAGCGTGACCTTGACTTCCTTGTGCGCGAACAGCACCTTGCCGTCGTTCATCAGGGCCACGGCCATCACGTTGGAGGACTGGCCCATCTTCACGCGGGTGGCGAAGTTGGGCTCGACCGCATCGCTCACGTCGAACAGGGCCGACAGCACGCTGGGGTTCTTCTCCACCATGACCATCAGCTGCTTGACGCCCGGCAGCGTGGTGGCCACGCCGATGGGCACCACCGCGCCGTTCTCGGCGATGTCGGGCCCGGTGATGGTGACGTCCTTGCTCTCGGTCGGCGCACTGCCCCCCAGGGCCTTGACCACCTCGGCCAGGGTCTTCATGTCGAAGATGGCGGCGTTGTAGGCCGCCTGCGCCGCGGTGGGCAGCAGACCGGCGGAACCCAGCATTGCCGCCACGGCGGCAGAGCGGGTGAGCATCTCGCGTCGGTTGATCATGTGAACTCCTCTGAGGAAACGAAATTAGTGAAGATTCTTCGGGACAAGGAGCGGGGGAACCCCTGGGGGTTTACTTGGAGGCCCCGGCCGCCAGCCAGTCGACGATGCGCTGCAGGTCCGCATCCGGCAACGCCGTCTGAGGGGGCATCGGGATGCTGCCCCACAGGCCCTGGCCGCCGGAGCGGATCTTCCCGCTGAGGTAGGCCTGGAGGTCGGCCCGTCCCTGGTACTTGGCCGCCACGTCCTGGAAGGCCGGCCCGACGATCTTGCGATCCACCCCATGGCATGCCGCGCAGGCGTACTTCTGCAGCAGGGCCTGCACCGGGGCGCCCTGCCCGGCCGCCGCCGGCTTGGGTGAGGGCGTGGCCGCCGTCGTGGCTGCGGCCTTCGTCCCCGGCGGCTGGGTGGTGTCCACGCCATGCTGCGGTCCCACCAGGCGCTGCTGCTCGGCCAGGTTGCCGTTGTTGTTGCGGGCATGGTCCGGCAGGAAGGAAGCCACTTGGGGCTCGCCCGCGCAGTCCTTCATGCAGGCCACGGCTTTCACGTCGGGCTTGCCGCCATTGCCCATGCCCTTGCCGGGCCACAGGCCGTGGTCGGTGGTCATGCCATTGCGGTTGGGCATGCGCGCCTGGGCCTGGGCGATGGTGGTGTCCGAGAGCACGAAGTCGTCCGGCACGATGCCCGACAGGTTGAGCAGATAGTCCACCACGCTGTAGACCTCGTCGGTGGACAGGGACTTGGGCGCGTTCCAGGGCATGGCCCGGTTCACGTAGTCCCAGATCGTCGAGACGGTGGACACCTTCATGAAGGTGGTGCGCCCCGGGAAGCCCTTGTCATTCAACCGGGCCACATGGCCGGTCTTGATGTCCTCGGCCGTCACCCCGCCGATCAGCGGCGAGAAGACCTCGTTGCTTTCGCCGAACACACCATGACAGGCGGCGCAGTGGCTCTCCCAGACATCCTGGCCACGCGAGACCGTGCCCGAGCCCTTGGGCAGGCCCAGGAAGTCCGGCCGCACGTCGATGTTCCAGGCGGCCACCTCCTTGGGCGTGGCCTCGCGCCCGATGCCCGGATAGCTCGTGGACTGGGCGACAGCCGTGCCCATGCCGGCGCACGCCAGCACAACGGCCCACAGCAGGCGTTCAAGAGAGCTGGACATTCTTCACCTCCCCGCTCTCCTGCACCAGCCAGGTCTGGATGGCGTTGTTGTGGTAAATCGAGCGGGTGCCGCGCACCGCGCGCAGTTGCGCGTAGCTGGGCTGCACATAGCCGGTGTCGTCCATCGCGCGACTCTGCACCAGGGCCGGCTTGCCATCCCAGGCCCAGTCCAGCGTGAAGCGGGTCAGGCACTTGCTCATCACCGGCTCCTGCAGCCTCGCCGTGCGCCAGTTGCGGCCACCGTCCACGCTCACATCCACGCGCTTGACCTTGCCGCGTCCCGACCAGGCCAGACCGCTGATCTGGTAGTAGCCCTTGTCCAGCAGCACCTGGCCACCCGAGGGCGTGGTGACCACGCTTTTGCACTCCTGGGTGCTGCTGTACTGGCGGTGCTGGCCACCCGGCAGCAGATCGATGTAGTGCACGGCCTCATCCTTGGTGGCGTAGGGCTTGTCCCCCACCTCGATGCGCCGCAGGTACTTCACCCAGCTCACACCCTGCACACCCGGCACCACCAGGCGCAGCGGGTAGCCCTGCTGAGGCCGCAGCATCTCGCCGTTCTGGCCATAGGCCACCAGCACCTCGCCGCTTTCCACCAGCTCCATCGGGATGGTTCGGGTCATGCTGGAGCCATCCGCCCCCTCGGCCAGCAGGTAGCGACCCCGCTTGTAGTCCGCACCCGCCATGTCCAGCAGGATCTTCAGCGGCACGCCGGTGAATTCGCTGCAGCTGAGCATGCCGTGGGTGTACTGGGCGGTGGGCACCGCCACATTGCCCCATTCCATGCCGGTGTTGGCGCCGCATTCGATGAAATGAAAGCGGCTCACCGAAGGCAGACGCATGATCTCGTCCATGGTGAAGACCATGGGGCGCTTGAGCATCTTGTCGTCCGAGCCGTTGAGCATCAGACGGTGCTTGGACGGGTCCATGTCCCACCAGCCCTGGTGGTGACGCTCGAAATGCAGGCCGCTGGGCGTGACGATGCCGAACAAGCTTTGCAGCGGCGCGAACGAGACCGAGGCCTGGGTGGTCTGTGTCAACCCCGGGCTGGGGCGACGCTGCACATTGGCCTCGTACTGCGAAGGCTTGCCATAGCCCCCTTCCGAGGCCACCGGCTGTCCCAGGCCCTTGCTGTAGCTCGGCAGATTCAGGATGTTGGGATCCCCGCCTTCTGTCGGAACCGGGTTGGCCTGGGCCAGCGCTGCCGGCGCAGCTGCGGTGGCCATGGCCGCGGCAAAGGCGCCCCGGATGAAGTCCCGGCGCCCGTCCTTGGCTTCGCGGAACACGGTCCGGACACCGTCCTGGTCGATGAAGTTCTCGGGCGCCTTGCGCAGGCGGCCGGAGTGCTGGGGGTCAAGGCTCACGCTCACTCCTCGGGTCTGACCGGTGGTGCTCGCTGA
>NZ_BADL01000102.1 GCF_000333615.1 Ideonella sp. B508-1
CGAGGCCGTGCCGGGCCTGCAAAGCTCCCTGGCCTGGTGGCACCTGAAGTTCGGCTCCGAGCTGGTCTATGTGGGCGATGCCGGCGCCACTGAGGCCAGCGGCGCCACCACCCGCAAGGGCATCGAGTGGAACAACCGCTGGAC
>NZ_BADL01000101.1 GCF_000333615.1 Ideonella sp. B508-1
GGGCGCAGCCTGGAGGCCGTTGTGACGACAGGGCGGGCCGAATCGGTCGAGAAGATCCTTCACTACCTGTGCCGCGACCTGAGCGCGACGGCTATGCGGATCGAGCGCGGCGAAGTGTGGGACGGGTATACGGAGTGGTTCGCGGCCGAAGCATTCGCCCAGGCGCGGGCGTTCATAGACGGCCATGCGGCGATGCTTGGCGTGACTGAACTGCGCCCTGTCGAATCGCGCTCAAGGCGAACACGAATACCCTCGGAAGTTGTGCTGAAGAAGATGGGGAACAGCACTGCAATCGTGATGCCTCCGGGAGTCCTTAAACACCTTGGAATTGGTGTCGGGCAACACATGACTCTCGAAACAACCGCTGACGGCAAGATCGTCTTGTCGCCGAAGCGCAAGTACGTCCTGGCGGACTTGATTCGCCAGTGCGATTTGAACGCCCCGCCGCCTGCGGACCTTCGCTTGTGGGGTGCCGCAGAAGCTGTTGGCCAAGAGGTGCTTTGATGGGGCAAGCCGTGAGACAGAAGCCGGCAACGGACTTCGTGCCTAGCGAGGCGCTGCGCGCTCAGATCAGCGCGATGGTCGCGGCGCACGAAGACTGGATTCCGGACGCCGATGGCATTGACGCCGCCGTGCACATCGTGGTCAATGACTTCGACTACGGCGTTTGGCTGTGCGAGCACCACGGCGAGTGCAACATGCACAAGTTCACCCGCATTCAACGCCTGGCCTGACGGCTCCGGCGAGAAGGAAGCCCATGAGCGAACCCACCAAGCGCGCTTTGACGATCATGCTGAGCATCGCCAGCTTCTTCGCGGGGGTGGTGTTGGTGGCCTACTTCGTGGACCCGACCTGCGACAACGCGCTGTTTGCCACCTTCAACACATCGAGCTGCTTCAGCTTCAAGTGAGCCACAGATGACCTACGAAGAAGCGATCGAGGCCGAAGTGAGCCGCGAGGAAGCTCGGGCAGAAATCGCACACCACGACACGGATGGTGGTTTCGAGCAGTTCTTGCTGGATGTCGGTGATCGGCCCTCGTACTCAGGCGCTGAAGTCCTGGGCTGGTTGGGCTACTGAATTCCTGGGCGTGCCCCGGCCTGGCGGCCGGGTCGGGCTTTCGTGCTGCGCACCGAGCCAGCCTGCGGCCGTCTCGGCCCCTTCGGGCTTCAATCCGCTCACGCCTCCGCACCCGGTCGGGTGCTGCGCGCATCCGCTTGCCGGGGCGCCTGGCCGGCGCCTGAACTGACTTTCGCGCGCGAAAGCGCCGCCTGACGGCTGGCCAGCGAGCTGGCCGGGGAGGGCGGTGGCGTGCCCAGGTCGGGGCGTTGAATCCGCTTCGCGCGGGTGTGCACCGCCTGCCCCTCGCCAATTCCCGTGACGTGC
>NZ_BADL01000100.1 GCF_000333615.1 Ideonella sp. B508-1
GGGCCTCGGCGTGCAGCGCGCCGGTCTCGCGGGGCAGGGCCTTCGGGCTGGCAGGGCCCAGGGCACGGATCAGCGGGCCGCTCCAGCGGCCGGCCGCCAGGCGGATCAGCGGGTCGGCGACGGGCGGCCGGGGCAGGGCGGGGCGTGACATGGGCTGAGATTGTGCGGGCTCAGTCGCCGGGCAGCAGCCCCTCGTGGGCGATGACGCGGGCCAGCGCCTCCTCGAAGGCCAGCCGGCAGCGGGTGCTCACCTCGGCCAGGTGGGCGTGCAGAGCGGCATCGTCGGGGCTGCTGTGGGTGCATTCGCGGCTGTAGGCCTCGAAGTGCATCAGCTGGCGCAGCAGGCCGGCGATGTGGCGCGGGCACTCGCAGGCCATGGTGGTGAGATCATGTGGCCGCATTGGTTGGCGCCAGTGAACTCATAGCTTTCAACCGCGCGGTTGGCGATGTCCTTGAGCACGGACTTCCGGAAGTCCTCCAGGGCCGGGTACACGTGGGTGGACCAGTTGGCGGAGGTGTCGCGCACACCCCAGCGTGGGTTGGCGATCAGCGCATCACGCCCTTGGCGCTTGGCCAGTTCCAGATGCACGTCCGCGCCCTGGATGAGCGCGTCGATCATGGTCAGCAAGCCCTTGAGGTAGTCCAGGCTCATCCAGTGGTAGAGCAGGGTGGCCTGGCGCTTTTGCTGCAAGCTGAGTGTGTAGGCCGGGTAGCCGCCGATGGGCTGGCCAAGCAGGTTGGTGGTCATGGGCAATCTCAGTTCGTGACCTGCCCCGGCAGCGCCGGCAGGCCGATCTTGGTGTCTCGCAACTGGGCGTCGAAGTCCGTCGAGCCCCAGCCCGTGTCGAGCGGGCCCTTGACGTTGGGGTGGTTGATCTGCTCGCGCATGGGCGTGTAGGCCCCGCGCTTGGACTCGCTCAAGGCCATCCATTCCTGGCGCGTCAGCCCGGGTGGATGCAGTGTCTCACCATGGCCTCCGCCACGCATGTAATAGCGTGTGGTGTCGTGGTGCCCTGCTTCGACCTGGACCACCACCTGGTCCCAGCCGCCTTCCAGGTGCTGATCTGGGAGATCCTTCTTCACCTGACTTGATGCAGGGCCGCGCCAAGCCTTGAGCGTTTGACCGGCCGGGACCTCCATCACGACAAACTGGCCGTTGGGGTTCCAATCCGGCCAGACGGCCAGGTACTTGCGCCACGCCGCTTTGGGGTCCGGAGACGACATGATCTTGTTCCACACGTCCTCAGGCACCCAGCAGTCGCCCATGGCGCCATTGCTGGGCGAAGTGACGCGGTAGAGCCTGGCCGGGCCCTTGATCTCCACGGGGGCCATCTTGTGGAAGGACTGGATGTTCTTCGGGGTCGGGCGTGGCCAGCCGTTGGAGACGGCGTCATCTATACCCTTTCGCACAGACGCTGGATCTAACTCTGACCATTCACCCTCGTTGCCCTTGCTCAGCCAACTGGGAGGCGGATCGGCTTCCTTCATCAGCGTGACCGCGCGGGTTTCGGGAAGCGCGCCGCGGAAGTGCACGTTCTTGGCATCCAGAATGCCTGAGCGTTGCACCAGGTTCTCCATCTCCAGGCGATGGATGATGCGGTCCAAGATTTTTTGCAGGGGGTCCAAGGCCCGGCCCAGATAGCTGTCTGCGCCCTTGCGGACCTTTTCAACCATGTCGATGGTCGCCTGGGCCCGCGCGCCGATCACAGGCAATGACGCCACCTTGCCCAGCAGACCCTTCATGGTGGCAATGCCCTTGTCAAAGGCTTGCAGCAGCTTGGTTGTGCTGACCTGTCCCCGAACCGCCTTGACCTGGTCGGCCAGCCACTTGAAGACCTCGTCCACCTTCAGGCGCCGCAGGTATTGCTGCACCTCGCGCTTGCGCAAATAAGTGATCACCCAGGTCATCGCATCGTCCACGGCCTTGATCAACAGGTTCAGGCCGTATCGGCGAACAAACACGAAGAATATCTTCAAGACGCCCTTGACCAGTGAGCCCAGGCTCGGAAACAGCCCGACCAGCGTCAGGGACAGTGCCACCCATTTCC
>NZ_BADL01000099.1 GCF_000333615.1 Ideonella sp. B508-1
CCAGTGCTGCTCCTCGGCCACGTGGCCATCGGCGCGCTTGCGGCGGACCGTCATCAGTGTCACGCCCGGAGTGCCCGAGGTGTTGTTGCCCCGCTGGCGCATGCACAGCTCCTGTTCGGTGAACGGGGCCAGCTCGGCCAGACGGGCATCCCGCCAGACCAGGGCCGCCGCCAGCGCCTGGTCCATGTCGCCATAGCGCGCTGCGCTGAAACACCGCCGGTGAGTCACGCCACGGCGGTACAGCCGCACTTCCCAGAGCTGGCTCAGCGAGGAGCGTTTGATGCCGAAGTGCGAGTCCTTCGGGGACGGGGAAGTGTCGCGGTCTTCAGGCGTGCGCTGCTGCGGCATGGTCCGTCCTTTCGGCTCAGTCCTGCAGTTCGTCCCACTGCCAGACCGTCGCACCGTAGTCGCCGCCGACTTCGGGCATGACCTGCCCGGCTTCAAAGCGCTGGCGGCTGCCGGCGCGTGCCGGGGTGAACCAGAAGCCGGTCTTGGGACAGGGTTGGTTGGCTTCGCAGCGCAGGCGCGCGGGCGAAACAGGACTGGGTGCGGCCTTCACCTCAGCTTCATCGTCGAACTCGCCATTGACGGGCTCCACGAAATACCACTTGCACGGGCGTTTGGCGAAGGCAGCGAAGGCAATGGCTTCCTTTGCCAGATGAGGCTTGGCTCGGACCTTTGCCAGATCAGACATGCCCGTGTCGAGTTTGGGGTTCCTCTCCATTTCCTGGATCGCGGCCGGAATCAGTTGGGTGTCGTCGATCCATAAATTGTCGCGGCCCACCGCGGCCAACAGCCGCTGCCCAACGTCGTTGAAGACAATCGCGTTGCCCAGCACACCGTCATCGTTGCCCGTCCAGGCGAACTGCAAGGTGGCGTTGGGGTCGTCCTGGGCCAGGTACACCCCGGTGCGGGGCGGCTTCTTGCCTGAAATGCCTTCCACATCGGTTCGGACACGGAACTTGGGCAGGCGCGGGAACCTGTCGGCGTTCTCCTGCCAATTCACGACCATGAGGAAGTCATCGAGATCGCGCGTACCACCTACACCCACCGCATCGTCGATTTGACTTGCGTAACGATAGATGGCTTCCCACTGCCGGTTGAATTGCGCCTCCTCCTCCGGGGTCATCCACATGGAAGAGAACTCGGAGATCATGCGGCCGCATTGGTTGGCGCCGGTACCGCAATAAGCCTCGGATGCTCGCCAGGCAATCAATCGAAGAGTGGACTTCTTGAAATCCTCCAGGGCCGGGTACACATGGGTGGACCAGTTGGCCGAGGTGTCGCGCACACCCCAGCGTGGGTTGGCGATCAGCGCGTCACGCCCTTGGCGCCTGGCCAGTTCCAGATGCACGTCCGCGCCCTGGATGAGCGCGTCGATCATGGCCAGCAAGCCCTTGAGGTAGTCCAGGCTCATCCAGTGGTAGAGCAAGGTGGCCTGGCGCTTCTGCTGCAGGCTGAGGGTGTAGGCCGGGTAGCCGCCGATGGGCTGGCCAAGCAGGTTGGTGGTCATGGGGAGGCTGGCCCGCTGTGGTCTCTGACCCTGCACATCAGCCCTGCTCCTCGTCCCACTGCCAGATGGTGGCACCGTAGTCGCCGCCCACCTCGGGCATCACCTGTCCGGCGTCAAAGCGCTGGCGGCTGCCCGTGCGGGCGGGGGTGAACCAGAAGCCGGTCTTGGGGCAGGGTTGGCCGGCTTCGCAGCGCAGGCGTTGTTCCGCTGCGGCCGCAGTCGAGGCAGACAGCTGGACCTTGTCCTTCACGCGATGGGCCCGAGCCCAGTCGGCCAGGTCCTTGGGATAGACCAGGTGATCCCGGAAGCTGCTGTCGTCGATGCCGTGCAGCACGCAGACAGCGGCTGCTTCGAAGGCCCAATAGCCCTCGTAAGGCTGTTGATGCTCTTTCTGCACGAGATGCCCATCGTGCCAGGGTACGCCCTCGAAGGCCTTATACCAGCCGTCAAGGTACTTCTTGACGTAGGCGACAGACTCCGCGGGCGTGTCGGCGGTGTAGATCGCATCCACCAAGGCACCGTAGGGCTCCTCGTGGAAGAAGACCTCAATGTCGCGCGGATCCGGCACGATGGTCTCGAACATGTACTCCATCAGCATGTCGGTGCCGCGCGTGCTGCTAAGCAGGGTCGCAACCCGGCGAATGCCGTCGCCTTCGCCGAGCAGGATGCCCAGGCTGATCATGTCCAGCGCGAGTTGAAATTGGAATAGGTCGCCCAATTCCACCGGTGACTGGTTTGGGTCCAACTCGCGGTTACCTGTCGTCTCGATGCGATGCAGCCAGTATTTGTGCTCCGCCTTGTGCCACGCCTCGAACCAGTGCAGGGCCTCGGCGTACAGGGGCTTGAGAGCCTCGATGGGCTCGCCTGCGGTGTAGTGCAAGCGGACCAGTTTCAACTTGTCCTTGAAGATCTGCCCTTCACCAAAGGCATCTGTATCTCCTTCGGACTTTCGCTCCGCTATCGCCTTGGTCTGCTCACCAATCAGCGTGGCTAACCAAACCACATTCAAGACAAAATACTTCTCTGTCAGGAATTTCTGGCGACGCTTCTGGCGGAATTCGGCTTCGGTCATGAGGATTTCTTGCTCTCGTTCTTCGAGCGGCCTGAGGTCTGTTGTCTATGTTCGGGAGTTGCCTTTCGGCCCAGGTTGCGTGCGTCTTTGCGCGCCTGCTCAACAGCATCGATGTCTGCTGCCGACCACTGCAACGCTACACCGTGGTCAGCGTGGACATGCACTTCAGCGTCTATACGACCAAAGGCCACATCCTCCAAAGCGTATGCATGGGCCGTTGCACCCGAAGATTCGAGGGTGACCAGCGCGACTCGCCTGGATGTTCTGTCTACTGTCAGTGCAATCTCAGCGGATGGCGTCAACCCGCCCTCGCGCGTAGCCCGGTCTGCAACCCACGCCTTAGACATCTGCATGGTTGGCGTTTCCTTGTCGCCCTTGTCTGAGTAGTCAGCGAGCACGTAATGCAGTTCTTGCAACCTGGGGTCCTTGGTGTCGATGACAGGAATCCATCCCTGCTTCTCCTTGTACTTGCCGAAGCCATAGACCGCGCCCATGCTGGCACTGGCCTTGGCTTCGGTCACCGTGTACTGGCCGCCATGCTCCCACACGGCATCAATGCCGGGGCGATTGACCTCGCCCAGGTCGCTGAGCACGATGTGAATCGGCCCCTTGTGCTGGTTGTCGCCGCGGCGTTTGTCGTTGAGTTTCTTGACGCTCTCCGGGCGCCACTGGCCTTGAGGCGCGTCGTGCGTCCAGTCCCCGTCCAGGCGTTTGAGCTCGTGGTAATCCACCACATGCTCACCGATCAGCCCCTTGACCTGATTGACCGGCTTGCCGATCTTGCGCAACGTGCGGGCGACAGCCGAATGTGTCGAGCCCTTGCCACGTTGGGCGTCCGTGCGGTCAGAGGCTCCTACCTTGTGTTCGCCTTCACGCGCAGGCACCTGGCCTTTGGTGTGGGGATCAGCTGCATTGTGGCCGCCTCGGGTGCGCGTGGCCGGCACCGCACTGGCCACGGCCACATTGGCCGTAATGGCCATCGCCACGGCTGCGCCTTGCTCGCCCAACAGGTCGTCAGGATCCTG
>NZ_BADL01000098.1 GCF_000333615.1 Ideonella sp. B508-1
GGAATGCCGCCCACATTCATTCCGAACAGGCCGGAGATGAGGTTGATGGGCAGGGCCAGCACGGTCACCATGGTCAGCATGAACAGGGTACGGTTGTTCTCTTCGGCCACCCGGGCGCCCACTTCGTCCTGCATGGCCTTGATACGTTCCTGCAGGGCCGCGATGTCGCGCAGCACCAGCGCAAACTCTTCGCTGGCGCGGTGCAGCTGGGCGCGGTCTTCAGCCTGCACCCAGGCGGGCGGGCTGGCCAGGGTGCGCATCAGCGCGCTGGGCTCGGGCGCCAGCAGGCGCTGCAGGCGCACGGCCAGGCGGCGCAGCCGCGCCAGTTCGGCGGTGTGGCGCTGGTGGTGGCCGGCCAGCAGTTCGTCCTCGATGTCCTCCAGCCGGTCGGCCACGCGGCGGGCGATGCGCTGCAGCTCGTCGGCCTGAAAGCGCAGCAGCTGGTCCAGGATGTCCACGCTGGACGCCAGTTGCTCCTCGCCCCTCTTGACCACCATGCGCAGGTGGTCCACCGAACGCAGCGGATGCCAGCGCGCGGTGATGACCCGCCCCGGGCTGACGCTGACCCACAGCGTGGCCACGTCGCTGGCGTCGAAGTTGAAGTCGTAGGCCACGTCGTTGACCACGGCGAACAGGGTGTCGCCATCGCGCTCGATGCGGGTGGAGCGCGAGCCCTCGTGCAAGGCTTCGAAAAAGGCCTCGCTCAGGCCGCCGTGTTCCTGCAGCCAGCGCAGGCCGGCCACGTGGTTGAGGTTGAAGTGCAGCCAGCAGAAGCCGTCGGTGCCGGCGGCCTCTGCGGCTTCCACTGCGGCCAGGGTATCCAGCGTGCGCGGGGCCTGGCCCTCGATGAACTGGTAGCCGCAAATCAGCCCCTGGCTTTCCTCGCCGGTGACCAGGTAGGGCACGGGCGGCTGCATGGGGGCGTCGGTGGACATGGGCAAGGGGCTCCGAAGAAGGCAAACGGCCCTCGCATCCTAGCGGCCAGCCCGTCCCGAAGATGACACGACGGTGTCACGCAGAGCTGTCAGACTCATGCAGTCTGCGACTGCACCGAAGCACCCCATGAACCCGATTCCGCCCGCCGAGGACCACGGCACCCTGGTCGACCGCATCCGCCAGGATCTGCTCGACGGCTACGACGAGGAGCTGGAGCTGGAGATCGAGGACCGGCACTACACGGCCGATGGCCACGACCCGATCCGCAGCGACGACGAGCGCTCGGCCCGCATGTCCTACTTCAAGAGCCTGTTCCACCTGCAGGGTGAGCTGGTGAAGCTGCAGGACTGGGTGCAGGCTACGGGCCAGAAGGTGGTGATCTTGTTCGAGGGACGGGACGCCGCCGGCAAGGGCGGCGTGATCAAGCGCATCACCCAGCGGCTGAACCCGCGCGTGTGCCGCACCGTGGCCCTGCCCGCCCCCAACGACCGCGAGAAGACCCAGTGGTACTTCCAGCGCTATGTCTCGCACCTGCCTGCCGCGGGCGAGATGGTGCTGTTCGACCGCAGCTGGTACAACCGCGCCGGCGTGGAGCGGGTTATGGGTTTCTGCTCCGAGGACGAGGTGGAGGAGTTCTTCCGCTCGGTGCCCGAGTTCGAGCGCATGCTGGTGCGCTCGGGCATCCGGCTCATCAAGTACTGGTTCTCCATCACCGACGACGAGCAGCACCTGCGCTTCCTGAGCCGCATCCACGACCCGCTCAAGCAGTGGAAGCTCAGCCCCATGGACCTGGAAAGCCGCCGCCGCTGGGAGGACTACACCAAGGTCAAGGAAGACATGCTGGAGCGCACCCACATTCCCGAAGCCCCCTGGTGGGTGGTGCAGGCGGTGGACAAGAAGCGCGCGCGGCTGAACTGCATCCACCACCTGCTGGAGCAGTTCGACTACCACGAGATCGTCAAGCCGCCGGTGGTGCTGCCCGCGCGCGAGCGCCACGAGGACTACCACCGCGAACCCGTGCCCGCGGAGATGATCGTCCCCGAGGTGTATTGAGCGCAGTGTGGTGGGGCGGCGCGCCGGCCTGCCCCTCGCTCAATCCAGCCGCACCCCGCGCCCGCCCCGAGGCCGGGTGGGCAGTGGCTGCTCCTGCACCGTCAGCCGTGCGTCGCAGGCGGGCTTGAGCTGCTCCGGTGTTTGACACAGCCGCAGGCCCGTGACCGTGGCCACCATGGCCAGACGGGCCTGAACCGCCATTTCGTAAGC
>NZ_BADL01000097.1 GCF_000333615.1 Ideonella sp. B508-1
CGCCTTGAAGATGAGCATCTGCTCAGGCCCATCAAGTTGAGTCGGGAGGGGCTGCTCTTGAACGCCGAGTTGAAGGCCAGGAGCGACGCTGAACACCGGCGCCGCGTTGCAGTGATGGCCAGCTTCCTTGACTTCAAGAAGCTTCAAGAAGGCATCCTCGTTCACGAAGGACTTGGCGGCCTCGTCACCCAGGCCGTCAAGCAACACGAGGTCAGTCGGTACTACGTCTACAAGAACTGGAGCAATCTTTGCCGCTACGGCCTCGAAGAGAAGAGCCTGATCCTCAGGTCGGCCGGCCGCACCGGGGCCAGGCCATGCTGCTGGCGCCAGCCGTCCAGCGCGTTGATCCAGCCGTTGACCAGGTTGCTGCCCAGGGTCTCGCGGGTGCGCTCGCGCACCTCCGGGTTGCCCCAGAGCCCGGTGTTGCTGGGCGACAGCATGTCCAGCCACTGGCGGGCGTAGAAGCGTGCCATCTCCTGGTGGTGTGGCTCCATGCCGCGCAGTCGGGTGGCGTCGTCCCACCAGGCCTCGGCCTCATGGTAGGCATGCACCACCGGGGCCCAGGGCCAGTGCTTCCAGCCCGGGTGCGCAAAGCGCGGGTCGGTGTCGTCTTCCGGCCGGTTGTGCAAGGTGTCGGCCCACCAGTGCAGCGCGCTCTGCTGGGCCGCGGTGGCCAGGCGGGTGGCCTGGGCCGGCTGGCTGGCCAGGTGCAGGGCCCAGTCCAGGCCCGCCAGGGCCAGCGAGATGGGCGAGAGCCCGCTGCTGGCCGGCGCCAGGGCCGCATGCAGCCGGCTGTCGAACAGGGTGGCGGTGCGGCGGGCGTGCTCCTCGGCGGACAGCACGGGGGTGAGGGTGTCTTTCATGGAGACCTCGGGGAGAGAAGGTCGGGTGCGGGCAGGGCCGGCAGGGGGCTGACCGCGCCACAGGAGGTGAAGACGCGGGACAGATCCACCGTGGCGGCCTGACCCAGTTGGGTGCCGTGGCGGGCCAGCCACTGGGTGGCCAGCGCGCGGCCCTGCTCAAACAGCGTCAGCAGGAAGTCGTGCTGCACCATCATCTTGCTCTCGACGGACAGTTCGCCCAGCAGGGCACCGCCGTCGAGCAGGTGAAAGCGGCTGCGGGCCAGCAGGCGGTCCAGCCGGTCGGCCGGCCACCAGCGGCGCCGGGCCCGCTGCTGGGCCTGGGCCAGCAACTGCATCTCGCGCAGAAAGCCGGCCTGCACGCTCATCGCGCTGAGTCGGGCCTGGATGTCGGCCCCGGTCTGGGGTGTCTGCGCATAGTGCAGCGGGTTGAGCAGCACCAGCAGGGTGTCGCGGGCGCGGCCTTCCGCCACCAGCGGCAGCACCGCCGGGTTGGCGCTGTAGCCGCCGTCCCAGTAGGCCACGCCGTCGATCGGTACCGGGTGGAACAGGGTGGGCAGACAGGCCGAGGCCAGCAGCACCTCGCAGCTCAGCTCGTCCTCGGTGAACAGGCGGGTGCGGCCGGTGTCGGCCTCGGTGGCAGCGACAAAGAGCTTGACCGGTGCCTCGCGCCGCAGCCGCTCGAAGTTGAACTGCGCCTGCACCACCTCGCGCAGCGGGTTGATGTCCAGCGGGTTGAAGTTGGCCGGCCCCAGATGGCGGGTCCTGTCCAGGGCCAGGTTCATACAGGGCACGGCACCGGTGCCCAGGTTCTGCATGGGCAGCATGCCCACCAGGGCCGGCACGCTGTCGGCCACCGCCTTCCAGAAGCGTCGCAGGCTGGCGCGGGCGCCTTCGGCTCCATCGTCAAACAGCCCCTGGGCCAGGGCCACCGCGTTCATCGCCCCGGCGCTGGTGCCGCTGATGGCCACGGGGCGGATGCGGCCGTCCTCCAGCAGGGCGTCCAGCACGCCCCAGGTGAAGGCGCCATGGGCGCCACCCCCTTGCAAGGCCAGGTTGACGGGCAGGGACGACAGAGCGGACATGGCGGGGACTCCTTCAGGCCAAGCCCTGCTGACGCAGCAGGGCAAAGGTGGCGCGGGCGGCAACCCGGCCCTCGTCGGTGGGCACCACCCACACCTCCACCGGGCTGCCGGCGGCGTGGATGGGGGCGACCCGGTCTCCCTTGGCATCGTGGTTGGCCGCGGCATCGGGCCGGGTGCCCAGCCAGGTCAGCCGGGTCAGCAGGTCCTCGCGCAACTGTGCATCATGCTCCCCGATGCCGCCGGTGAAGGCGATCATGTCCACCCCGCCCAGCACGGCCAGCAGGGCCCCGGCCTCGCGCAGCAGGCGGTAGGTGAACAGCTCGATGGCCTCGCGGGCGGCCGGCGCGTCGCTGGCGCGCAGGGTGCGCATGTCGGCCGACAGGCCCGAGACGCCCTTGAGGCCCGAGCGCTTGTAGAGCAGGGTCTCGACCTCGTCCACCGTCTGGCCCTGGCGCCACAGGTGCAGCAGCACGCCGGGGTCCACGCTGCCGCTGCGGGTGCCCATCATCAGCCCGTCCAGGGCCGAGAAGCCCATGGTGGTGGCCACCGAGTGACCATCCCGCGCTGCACACAGGCTGGCGCCGTTGCCCAGGTGGGCCATCAGCACGCGGCCGCCAGCGCGTGGTGTGCGGCGCTGCAGCTCGCGCAGCACGAACTGGTAGGACAGACCGTGGAAGCCGTAGCGCTGCACACCCTGGTCCCACAGGCCGCGGTCCACCGGCAGGCGGTGCTCCACCGCCGGCATGCCGGCGTGGAAGGCGGTGTCGAAGCAGCCCACCTGGGGCAGGTCCGGCAGGGCCTTCTGCAGCGCGCGCACGCCGGCCAGGTTGTGCGGCTGGTGCAGCGGGGCCAGCGGGTTGAGTTCAGCCAGCGCGGCCAGCGTGGCCTCGTCCAGCAGGCAGGGTTCGACGAAGCGCTGGCCGCCATGGACGATGCGGTGGGCCACGCCCTTGAGGCGGATGCCGGCCTGCCCCAGGGTCTCGACCAGCAGGGCCAGGGCCAGCTCGAAGCGGCCCAGGCCCTCGCGCGCGGGCAGCGGCAGGGCGTCGTGCCCGCCCACGCACAGCCGGGGCTGGCCGCCGGGCTCCAGGCCCTGGAACTCGCCCGACCAGACGGCCGGGCCGTGCTCGGCATAGACGCCGAACTTCAGCGAGGACGAGCCGGCGTTGACCGAGAGCACCGCCGCGTGCCCGCGCAGCACCCGGTTCAGGCCGGGTGGCAGGGCCAGGGCGTCGGCGGCGTTCATGCCTGGGCGCTCCGGGCGGCCAGCACGGCCAGCGCGGCCGAGGCCATGCGCGAGGCAGCGGTGTCGGCCCGGCTGGTCAGGGCGATGGGCACACGTGCGCCCAGCACCACGCCGCAGCTGGAAGCGCCCGCCAGGTACTCGAGCTGCTTGGCCAGCATGTTGCCGGCCTCCAGGTCGGGCACCATCAGGATGTCGGCCTGGCCCGCCACCGGCGAGACGATGCCCTTGATGCGGGCCGCCTCGGCCGAGATCGCGTTGTCGAAGGCCAGCGGGCCGTCCAGCAGCGCACCAGCGATCTGCCCGCGGTCGGCCATCTTGCACAGCGCCGCCGCTTCCACGGTGGAGGGGATGCGCGGCGTCACCGTCTCCACGGCCGACAGGATGGCCACCTTGGGCTGGGCCACACCCAGCGCGTGCGCCAGGTCGATGGCGTTGCGCACGATGTCGGCCTTGGCCGCCAGATCCGGCGTGATGTTCAGCGCCGCGTCGGTCACCAGCAGGGGCTTGGGATAGGCCGGCACCTCGAAACGGAAGACATGCGACATGCGGCGCTCGGTGCGCAGCCGATGCTCAGCCACCACCGCTTCCATCAGCTCGTCGGTGTGCAGGCTGCCCTTCATCAGCATGGCCACCTGGCCGTCGGCGGCCAGGGACACGGCCAGGGCCGCGCTGTCGTGGCTGTGGGCGGTGTCGCGCAGCTCCACGCCCTCCAGCGAGAGGCCACCGGCCGCGGCCACCGCCTCGATGCGGGCACGCGGGCCCAGCAGCACTGGCACGATCAGGCCGTGCTGGGCCGCCTCCAGCGCGCCGCGCAGCGAGCCGTCGTCGCAGGGGTGTACCACCGCGCAGCGCACCGGCGCGCCGCCGGCCAGGCTGGCGATCCAGGCCTGCAGCCGGGCCTCGGGGTCGAACAGGTGCATCGTCGGCAGGGCGGCGCGCGGTCGCACCACCTTGTCCTTGGGCGCCTTCACCAGGGCTTCGCCGGACACCACCTCCTCGCCGGCCTGGTTGTTCACCGCGCAGGCCAGCACCACGGTGTGGTGGGTGTCGTCCTTGCTGCGCACCGTCACCGTCACGGTCAGCGTGTCGCCAACCCGCACCGGGCGCTCGAATTTCAGCGTCTGCGACATGTAGATGGTGCCCGGGCCCGGGAACTCGGTGCCCAGCACGGTGGAAATGAGCGCGCCGGCGAACATGCCGTGCACGATCACCCCGTGAAAGCGCGTGCCGTTGGCGTAGGCCGGGTCCACATGGGCCGGGTTCACATCGCCCGAGACCAGGGCGAAGGCCTGGATGTCGGCATTGCTCAGCGTGCGCCGCAGCGTGGCGCTCTGGCCGACCTGCAGCTCGTCGTAGGTCACGTTCTCGATCAGGTCGCTGTCGTGCAGGCTCTCGCTCATGGACACATCCGTGCAGAAGAGGGATAGGAACGGGGAACGGCGCCGGCCTCAGCGTACCGCATGGTCGCCGGCATCCACATACAAGGTCTGGCCGGTCATGCCGCTGGCGTCCGGCCCCACCAGAAAGGCCACGCAGCGGCCGATCTCGTCGAGCGTCACCAGCCGGCGCAGCGGCGCGGTCTGGGCCGTGCGGGTCATCAGCTCGTCGAAGGCCAGCAGGCCCGAGGCCGCCCGGGTGGGCACCGGCCCGGGCGAGACGGCATGCACCCGCACGTTCTTGGGCCCCAGCTCCACCGCCATGTAGCGCACCAGGGACTCCAGCGCCGCCTTCACCGGCCCCATCAGGCCGTAGTGCGGCACGGCCTCGTCGGCGCCGATGTAGCTCATGGTCACCAGGGCGCCGCCGTCGCCCAGGTGCGGTTCCATCAGCCGCGCCATCTCGGCAAAGGAATGGCAGGACACCCGCATCGCCTGGTTGAAGCCCTCGGCCGTGCTGTCCACCACCCGGCCGTGCAGGTCGTCCTTGGGTGCCCAGGCGATGGAGTGGATGCCGAAGTCCAGCCCGCCCAGCGCGTCGGCCGCCGCGTTCACCGCGGCCTGCAGCTCCCCCGGCTCCTCCACATTGCAGCGCAGCAGCGGCGCGCCGATGCGTTCGGCCAGCGGGGCCACGTAGGGCACGGACTTCTCGTTCAGGCAGGTCAGCGCCAGGCGGGCGCCGCGCTCGGCCAGCACCCGGGCGCAGCCCCAGGCGATGCTGTGCTCGTTGGCCACGCCCAGCACCAGGCCGCGCAGCCCTTCCAGGGGGCGGTGGGTCGGCGTAACAGGATCGCTCATGACGGTCGCTCCTTGCGGCAGGTCAGGCTCTAG
>NZ_BADL01000096.1 GCF_000333615.1 Ideonella sp. B508-1
AGAACATCGAGGGCTACTACCAGGAGACCGGCCGTGCTGGGCGCGATGGCGAGCCGGCCCAGGCCTGGATGGCCTACGGCCTGGCCGATGTGGTCAACCAGCGCCGCATGATCGACGAGAGCACGGCCGAGGACGAGTTCAAGCGCCTGCAGCGCGGCAAGCTCGACGCCCTGCTGGCGCTGTGCGAGAGCCTGGACTGCCGGCGCGTGCGCCTGCTGCAGTACTTCAGCGAGGAGCGCCCCGAGGGCTGGCGCTGCATGAACTGCGACAACTGCCTGGAGCCACCCGCCCGCTGGGATGCCACCGAGGCGGCGCGCATGGCCCTGTCCTGCATCTACCGCTGCCACCAGCACTCGGGCTTCGGCTTCGGCTCGGGCCACCTGATCGACGTGCTGCGCGGCCAGTCCACCGAGAAGACGCGCCAGCGCGGCCACGAGCAGCTCTCCACCTGGGGCATCGGGCGCGAGCTGAGCGAGGCCCAGTGGCGCGGCGTCATCCGCCAGCTGATCGCCCTGGGCCATGTGCTCAGCGAGGGCGAGTATAACACCCTGGCGCTGGGTGAGAGCGCCCGCGCCGTGCTGCGCGGCGAGGTGAAGATCGAGCTGCGCGAGCCCAAGGCGCCCACGCCGCGCGGCCGGCGCTCGCGCAGCAGCACCGGCAGCAGCCGCAGCACAGCCGCGCCGGTGCTGGCCACGCTGGATGCCGAGGGCCAGGCCCGCTTCGCGGCGCTCAAGGCCTGGCGGGCCGAGGTGGCGCGCGAGCACAACCTGCCGGCCTACATCGTCTTCACCGACGCCACGCTGCGCCAGATGGCCGAGCAGGCGCCGACTTCTCTCACCGAGCTGGGCCAGGTCAGCGGCGTGGGCGCCAAGAAGCTCGAGGCCTACGGCCGCCAGATCCTGCGGGTGCTGGAAGAACAGCCCCACTGAGCCGGGGCCTGACGCCGCCCTAGGGCAGGGCCCGCATCGCGCAGGCCGAGCGCTCCCCGAAGTCGCCGCCGGGCAGGCCCCAGGCATGGGCATACCGCAGCTCGCCGGCGGGGTCCAGTGTCAGCCGGATCTCCTCGCGGAAGCTGTCCTGGGCTTCGCGCGGGCCGGTGGCGAAGCAGACCTCCCAGCGGCCCTGCGTGTCGGGGGCGGCGTCCTGCCGCCCCGCAGGCAGCACGATGCGGTGGCACCAGATGCCGGGTAGCTCGCTCATGACCGGCCACAGGCACAGCCGGCCCTCGGTGTCACGGGCCAGCAGCGTCGCCTCCTCGTGCACCAGGCGACCGTCCGGTAGCCGCAGCGCCCGGTAGCGCAGCAGCACGCCGCGCTCCTCCACCAGGGGCTGCAAGGCCATCCGCCCGGTGAACTCCTCGTCCTCGTGGTTGCGTCCCAGGCCGCGCCATTGCTGCGGGCCTCGGCTCAGGGCCTGGATCAGGTCCATGTGCTCGTCTCTCCCTCGGTCTGCCGTCCACTGTTTGCGGGACAGTCTTGAGGCGACGCGAGGCGGAGGCAACCTCAGCCCTGAGGATGCGCTGCGGCGGGCGGGGCGCTCACTGCCAGCCGTGGCGGCGCACCCAGTGCTGCTTGGCCCACTGGACCCCGGCCATGTAGCCCAGCAGCAGCAGTGGCAGCACCGCGAAGTAGCTGGCCGGCAGCGGCTGCAGCTTCAGCCAGGGCGCCAGCGGCCCCTGGGGCAGCCACAGGGCCAGCACCGCCAGGGCGCCGGTGGTGGCCAGCAGGGCCGGCGCGGCGCGGCTGCCGATGAAGGGCAGGCGCGGGCTGCGGATCAGGTGGACCACCAGGGTCTGGGTCAGCAGGCTCTCGACGAACCAGCCGCTCTGGAACAGCGTCTGCTGGGCGACTGTCTGGGCGCCGTAGCCCCACCACATCAGCGCGAAGGTGGCCAGGTCGAAGACCGAGCTGATGGGGCCGAAGGTCAGCATGAAACGGCCCAGCTCGTCGGGGTTCCAGCGCTGCGGGCGGTCCAGCAGGTCGGCGTCCACCCGGTCGAAGGGCACGGCCGCCTGGCTGAAGTCGTACAGCAGGTTCTGCACCAGCAGGTGCATGGGCAGCATGGGCAGGAAGGGCAGCAGCAGGCTGGACGCCAGCACCGACAGCACATTGCCGAAGTTGCTGCTGACGGCCATCTTGATGTACTTGAGCATGTTGGCGAAGGTCTTTCGGCCCTCCACCACGCCGGCGTCCAGCACCAGCAGGCTCTTCTCCAGCAGGATGATGTCGGCCACCTCCTTGGCGATGTCCACGCCCGAGTCGACCGAGATGCCCACGTCGGCCGCGTGCAGGGCCGGGGCGTCGTTGATGCCGTCCCCCATGAAGCCCACCACATGGCCCTGGGCCCGCAGCGCCTTCACGATGCGCTCCTTGTCCTGCGGCGCCAGCCTGGCGAACACGTTGGCCTCTTGCACGGCGGCCTGCAGTGCGGTGTCGTCCAGGGCCGCCACCTGCGCGCCCAGCAGCAGGCCCGTCACCGGCAGGCCGACCTGCTGGCAGACTTGGCGGGTGACCGCATCGCCGTCGCCGGTCAGCACCTTGATCGTCACGCCGTGCGCGGCCAGGGCCTGCAGCGCAGGGGCGGTGCTGTCCTTGGGCGGGTCCAGGAAGGCGACGAAACCCGCCAGGGTCAGTGCGGTCTCGTCGGTCACATGGTAGGCCGCCTGGGGCGGTGCCTCGCGCCAGGCCACGGCCACCACCCGCAGGCCTTCGGCACTCAGGCGTGCCGCGGTGGCGCGGATCTCGGCCAGCCGCTCGGGCGTGAGCGGCTGTGCCGTCTCACCCTGCCCCTCGCGGGCCACCACGGCCTGGCAGCAGGCCAGCACCTCCTCCACCGCACCCTTGCAGACGAGGCGGGCGGCAGCCTCTGCGGCCGGCGGTTGCAGCACCACCGACATGCGCCGGCGCTGGAAGTCGAAGGGCACCTCGTCGAGCTTGGTCCAGCCACCGCAGGCGCTGGCCAGGTCGCCGCGGGCCAGCAGCGCGCGGTCCATCGGGTTCTTCAGACCGGTCTGGTGCTGGCTGTTGAGCCAGGCCCAGCGCAGCGGGCCGTCGTCGGGGCGGCCCCAGGCATCGATGGCATGCGACAGCGCGATGTGGTCCTGCGTCAGCGTGCCGGTCTTGTCGGTGCACAGCACGTCCATGGCGCCCAGATTCTGGATCGCGTCCAGCCGCTTGACGATCACCTGCCGCCGCGCCATGGCCACCGCGCCCTTGGCCAGCGTGCTGGTGACGATCATCGGCAGCATCTCGGGCGTGAGCCCCACCGCCACCGACAGGGCGAACAGAAAGGCTTCCAGCCAGTTGCCATGGCCCCAGCCATTGAACAGCAGCACCAGCGGCACCATCACGGCCATCAGGCGCAGCAGCAGGCGGCTGACCTGGTTGATGCCGGCTTCGAACTGGGTGGGCACGCGTTCGGTGCTGGCGGCGTGGCCGGCCAGCGCGCCGAAGAAGGTGAGCGAGCCGGTGGCCACGACCAGCACCGTGGCCGAACCCGAGACCACGTTGGTGCCCATGAAGACCAGGTTGTCCGCCGCCAGTGGATCGGTCACGGTCTCCAGTGCGCGGGCGTGCTTCTCCACCGGCAGGCTCTCGCCGGTCATGGCGGCTTGGTTGACGAACAGATCCTTGGCCGACAGCACCCGGGCATCGGCCGGCACCATGTCACCGGCTGACAGCTGCACCACATCGCCCGGCACCAGCTGGGCCATCGGCGCCTCTTGCGCCGTCTGGCCGGGACGCAGCACGCTGGCCTGGCTGCTCACCATGGCCTTGAGCGCATCGGCGGCATGGCTGCTGCGCCGCTCCTGCACGAAGCGCATGCCGGTGGCCAGGGTCACCATGGCCAGGATGACGATGGCCGAGCGCAGGTCCTGGGTCAGCCAGGAGATGGCGGCCAGGGCGGTGAGCAGCAGGCTGAAGGGACTGCGGTAGGCCTGCCAGAGGTGCAAGGGCCAGGGCAGCGGCTTCTCGGTGCCGACCTGGTTGGGGCCGACGCGGCGGCGCACCCGCTGGGCCTGGGCCTCGCTCAGGCCCTCCGTGCTGCTGTGCCAGTGCGCCAGGGCCGCCTCGGGCGAGAGCCGCGCGGCCCCCCGCAGGGCGCCGCCCACCTGGGCCGCCGCATGGCGGTGCGAGGCGCCGCCCACCGCATGGCCCCACCAGGCCAGGCGCCGGAAGCGGTGGCTGCCGTGCTGGCGGTGCAGGAAGCGGGCAAAGCCGCCGCGGGGACGGGCCGGGGCCTGGGGCATGGGCTGAGACGGCGCGGGCTCAGTCCAGGTAGTGCTGGTGAACGTAGTGGCCCGGCGCCGGACCCAGCGTCGCGTCTTCCAGCGGCAGGCGGCCCGGCACCGTGCCGCTGCTGTGGCCCAGCAGCCAGGTGTGCCAGGCGGTCCACCAGGAGCCGTCCTGCGGCAGGGCCTGTTCCTGCCAGTCGCCGCAGCTCAGCCAGGGGCCGTCGTCCGGGCGGGTCAGCATGGCGTAGTGGCGGTGCGGGTGGCCGGGCTCGCTGACGATGCCGGCGTTGTGGCCACCGCTGGTCAGCACGAAGGTGATCTCGGTGTCGGCCAGGCGGTGGATCTTGTAGACCGACTTCCAGGGCGAGACGTGGTCCTTCTCGGTGCCCACGACGAACATCGGCACCCGGATGTCGGCCAGCGACACGGCCCGACCCTCCACCGGGAAGCGGCCCTCGGCCAGCTCGTTGCGCAGGTAGCAGCGCCGCAGGTACTCGCTGTGCATCACCGCCGGCATGCGGGTGGTGTCGCTGTTCCAGGGCATCAGGTCGTTGGGCTG
>NZ_BADL01000095.1 GCF_000333615.1 Ideonella sp. B508-1
TATTCATACGTATTTGGATATCTTTTCGAATTAAAAAGTTATTAATTGATTATCAATATGCACTGATACCATTTGCCGCGTCAATCGGTGCCAGCAAGAAGAGAAGGGGATGCGCCCACCATGTCATTGAGCACGGCCTTGCGTTTTCCTGCCCACGAGGCCCCGGAGTGCCGGGTGCCGGCCGAGGCCTTGCTGGGCGAGGGCCTGCTGTGGTCCATGGCCGAGCAGGCGCTGTACTGGGTGGACATCCTGGGGGGGCACTTGCACCGCTACCAGCCGGTCACGCAGCGCAGTGAGCGCTGGTCGTTCGGCGAGCCCATCTCCGCCGTGACCGAGCGGGCCGGTGGCCCGGGCCTGCTGGTGGCCCTGCGCAGCGGCCTGGCCTTCTTTGACCCGGCCCTGGGGCCCGAGGCCTTGCAGCGGCTGTGCCACCCCGAACCCGACCTGCCGGGCAACCGCTACAACGACGGCAAGTGCGACCGTCAGGGGCGCTTCTGGGTCGGCAGCATGGACTTCGACTGCGTCGCGCCCACGGGCAGCCTCTACCGGGTGGACCCCGATGGCCGGCATTCGCGGCATGCCCAGGGCATCGCGGTGGTCAACGGCCCGACCTGGACCCTGGACGGCCGCACGCTGCTGCTCAACGACTCCGTGCAGGGCTGCGTCTACGCCCACGCCTTCGACCCGGACACGGGCACGCTGGGCGAGCGCCGGCTGTGGCTGCGCCTGCCCGCGTCCGACGGCTGCCCCGACGGCATGTGCACCGACGCCGAGGGTCGCATCTGGATCGCCCACTGGGGCGGGGGCTGCGTGTCCTGCCATGACCCGGACAGCGCCGAGGAACTGGGCCGCATCCACCTGCCGGCCCGCCAGGTGAGCAACTGCACCTTCGGCGGCGCCGACCTCGACACCCTCTTCATCAGCACCGCCCGCGTCGGCCTGACGCAAGAGCAACTGGCGGTGCAAGCGCTGGCCGGCTCGGTGTTCGCGGTGCGCACCAGCGCGCGCGGCCAGGTGGCGTCGCTGTTCCGCGGCTGAGCCCATGACCACCTCCGGGACCACGCCGCCGGTGACCTGGCTGGAGGAAGCCGGGCAGCGCCTGGGCCTGCTGCCCGGCCTGGGCGGCGGCCTGGCCGCCTGGCAACGGGCGCATCGCGGCCGCTGGGTGGATCTGCTGCGCCCCTGGGATGGGCGCAGCCTGCACCCCGGTGCCAGCGCCTGCCAGCCGCTGGCGCCCTGGTCCAACCGCGTCAGCCAGGGCGGCTTCACGCAGGACGGCCACTTCCACCCCCTGTGGCCCAACACCGCGGGTGACCCCTATCCCATCCATGGCGACGCCTGGCTGCAGCCCTGGGAACTGGTCGCGCCATCGTCCCGGCAGGCCGTGATGCGGCTGCGCTCGCGCGGCTTCAACGGCGGCCCGCATGACTTCGAGGCCGAGCAGCAGCTGACCCTGGACGGCGGGGGCCTGACCCACCGGCTGAGCGTGCGCCACCTGGGGCCCGAGCGCCTGCCGTACGGCCTGGGCCTGCACCCCTGGTTCCCGCGCACCCAGCCCTGCGAGGTGCAGGCCGCGGTGCAGGGGGTGTGGCACAGCCATCCCGACCGCCTGCCGCTGAGCCATGCCCGCGAACTGCCCGCCGACTGGGACCTCCACCGCGGCATTGCCGGCGCGGGTCGCTTGATCGACAACGCCTTCACCGGCTGGGACGGCCGGGTGCGCCTGCGCTGGCCCACCCTGGGTCTGAGCCTGCACGGCCAGGCCCAGGCCTGGCTGGGCGACCAGCCGCTGCCCGGGCTGTGCTGCGTGGTCTACCGGCCCGAGGCGGGCGACGCCTTCTGCTTTGAACCGGTCACCCACCCGATCGATGCCTTCCACCTCCCCGACCGGCCCGGCCTGGTCGAGCTGGCCCCCGGCCAGTCGCTGGTCTTGCAGTTGCGCTGGGATTGCCAGCCGGACTGATCCCTTCCCCCACATCCAGAGGATTCCCATGGCGATCGACGGATCGATGCTCATCAACGGCCAGGCCCGCCGCGGCCAAGGGGCGCACTTCACGGCCACCGAGGCAGCCACCGGCCAGCCCATTGCCGCGCCGGTGTTCGCCAGCGCGCTGCCGCAGGACGTGAACGACGCAGCCGAGGCCGCGCGCGCCGCCTTCGACCCCTTCCAGGCGATCAGCCTGGAGGCCCGCGCCGCGCTGCTGGACGACATGGCCCAGCGCATCGACGCGCTGGGCGGTGAGCTCACCGAGCGCGCCATGGCCGAGACCGGCCTGCCGGCCGCCCGGCTGGAGGGGGAACGGGCCCGCACCGTGGGCCAGCTGCGCATGTTCGCCCACCATGTGCGTGCCGGCGACTGGCTGGATGCGCGCATCGAACCCGCCCTGCCCGAGCGCCAGCCGCCGCGCCGCCGCCTGGCGCTGCAGCGGGTGGGCCTGGGGCCGGTCGCGGTGTTCGGCGCCAGCAACTTCCCGCTGGCCTTCTCGGTGGCCGGCGGCGACACCGCCGCGGCACTGGCCGCCGGCTGCCCGGTGGTCGTGAAGGCCCACCCCTCCCACCCCGGCACCTCCGAGCTGGTGGGCCGGGCGGTGATGGCCGCCGTGGCCGCCGCCGGCCTGCCGCCCGGCGTGTTCTCGCTGCTGGTGGAATCGGGCCATCAGATGGGCGTGGCGCTGGTGCAGCACCCGGCCATCCAGGCCGTGGGCTTCACCGGCTCTCGCAACGCGGGCCAGGCCCTGATGCGCGTGGCCGCCGCGCGGCCCCAGCCCATCCCGGTCTATGCCGAGATGAGCAGCATCAACCCCACGCTGCTCCTGCCCGCCGCCCTGGCGGCCCGGCCCGAGACGCTGGCGCGCGACTTCGTCGCATCGCTGACGCTGGGCTCCGGTCAGTTCTGCACCAACCCCGGCCTGCTGCTGGCGCTGGAAGGCCCGGGTCTGGACGCTTTCGTCGGCGCCGCGAGCGCCGCCATCGCCGATGCGCCGGCCGGCGTCATGCTCAACCCGCAGATCGCCGCCGCCTACGAGCGCGGCGCCGCGCGCGAGTGCGAGGTGCCCGGCGCCCAGCTGCTGGCCCAGGGCCAGGCTGCGCCGGCCCGTTCGCGCGCCGCGCTGCTGCGCCACAGCGCCGCCGGCCTGCGCGCCAGCGGCCACCTGCCTGAGGAGGTGTTCGGTCCCTTCGGCGTGCTGGTCGTCTGCGCCGATGCGGACGAGATGATCGCGCTGCTGGAGAACCTGGAAGGCCAGCTCACCGCCACGCTGCACCTGGACGACGCGGACCTGCCCCTGGCGCGCCGCCTGCTGCCCCTGCTGCAGCGCAAGGTGGGCCGCATCCTGGCCAATGCCTTCCCGACCGGCGTGGAGGTCTGCGATGCCATGGTGCACGGCGGCCCCTACCCGGCCACGTCCGACGGCCGCAGCACCTCGGTGGGCACCGCGGCGATCGAGCGCTTCCTGCGTCCGGTCTGCTACGACGGCCTGCCTGATGCCCTGCTGCCGGCGGCCTTGCAACAGGCCAACCCGCTGGGCCTGCGCCGTCGCGTGGCCAGCCGCTTCAGCGACGCGGCGGCCTGAGCCGCCGCCCCATCGGAACCCCATGCGCTCCCGGGCCGTCCACCTGCGCCGCCGCCACCTGTTGCTGGGCGGCCTGGGCCTCACCCTGGTGGCCGCGGGCTACGCCTCGCGGGTCCGGGTGGACTGTGAGCGCCTGCCCCCGGCCGCCCACTGCGCCGGGGGCGAGGCGGCGGACCCGGCGTGGGCGCCGGCCTCGCACACCGCCCTGCTGAGTGTCAGCGCCGGTGGCCGACTGGTGCGCTCGCGCGATGGCGGGCGCGGCTGGCAGGAGGTGGAACTGCCCGGTGCGCCCGAGCTGCGCGGGCTGCTGCGCGTGGACGCGGCCACCCTGGTCGCGGTGGGCGTGGGCGGCGTGATGCTGCGCTCCGCCGACGACGGCCGCCAATGGCAGCCGGTGGGCGTCGGTCTGAGCCACCAGAGCCTGCTGACCGTGCTGGGCTGCGGGGCTGGTTGCGTGCTGGCGCTGGGCCATGAAGGCGATGTGCTGCGCTCCGTCGACGGCGGCCAGCGCTGGCAGCGCCTGGGCCGCGATGGCCCCCGCGGCCTGCAGTCGCCGGTGCCGGACTCCGCGCGCGATGCCCTGGTGCTGTCCGGGGCGGACGGGCGCGAGGCGGTCTCCCGGGACCGGGGCCAGAGCTGGCACTATCGCGCCTCGGCCGCCCGGATGCCGCAGCGGGTCGAAGCCCCTTTCCTGACGGTCCTGCCCGAGGCGACGACCCCCGCGCTGCCTCTGCACGACATCTGGTCCCTGCGGCTCGACGAAGCGGGCCGGCTGTGGCTGCTGCGCAGCATGGGGGAGCTCTGGGTGTCGGCCAACGGGGGCCGTCACTGGCAGATCGTGCCCGCAGGCGGGGCCCGCCTCCAGGCCTTGAGCGCCATGAACGAGCCCCGCGGCGACATCCTGGTCACGCAGGGCTGATCCTGCAATGCCGGTGCCTGGCGCGGCACCGGGGTGTCGGTCAGAACGGAATGTCGTCGTCCATGTCGTCGAAGCCGGTGGACGACTTCGGCGCGGGGCGCGGGGCGGGGGCCGGGGCCCGCGGCGGGGCGGCCGGGCGGGCGGCCGGACGGCTGTAGCCGCCACCGCCACCACTGCCACCACCCATCTCCTCGTCCATGCCACCGCCTTCGCCGCCGCCCATGCTTTCGCGGCCGCCCAGCAGCTGCATGGTCTCGGCCACGATCTCGGTGGTGTAGCGGTCGTTGCCGTCCTTGTCCTGCCACTTGCGGGTCTTCAGGCGGCCTTCGATGTAGACCGGGCGGCCCTTCTTCAGGTACTCGCCGGCGATCTCGGCCTGGCGGTCGTACAGCACGACCGAGTGCCATTCGGTCTCTTCCTGGCGCTCGCCGCTCTCGCGGTTCTTCCAGTTGCGGGTGGTGGCCAGGCGCAGGTTGCAGACGGCGGCGCCGCTGGGGGTGTAGCGCACTTCCGGGTCGCGGCCCAGATTGCCGATGATGATGACTTTGTTGACGCTGGCCAAGGTGGGGCTCTCCTGTGGGGACGGGCACGGGCAGGGCGTGCTGGCACCCCGGAATTCCCGTCGCTGAAGGGGCGAGATTATCGCCGATCGGCCTGGCCGGCCACCCCTGTCAGGGGGGAGGGCCGTCGGTCTGGGCCAGGGTGGGCAGCAGGGCGATCAGCGCGGCCAGCGCGGGCGTGGGCTGGCGCCCGGCCTGCAGCACCCAGTGCCACTGGCGGCTGATGCGTGGCAGCGGGGCGGCCACCGTCTGCAGCTGGCCGCGGGCCAGGTCCTCGGCCACCACCTGTCGCGACAGGCAGGCCAGGCCCAGGCCGGCCAGCGCGGCCTGGCGCAGCGCGGCGTTGCTGCCCAGCTCGATGCGGCGGCGGTAGGGGCCGATGCGCGGCGCCAGGGCCTGGTCGCTGATCTCCCGGGTGGCCGAGCCGGTTTCGCGCAGCAGCCAGACGGCCTCGGCCAGCTCGGCCAGCGTGCCGCCCTGGGTGGCGGCCACGGCAGGCGTGCCCACCACCACCAGCTCGTCCTCCAGCCAGGGCTGGGCCACCAGGCTGGCGTCGTGGTGCGGGCCCTCGATCAGGCCGATGTCCAGCGCATGGCTGGCCACCGCGGCGCAGATCTGCGCGGTGTTGCCCACGGTCACCGTGGTCTGCCAGTGCGGCGCGGCGCGGGGTCGATCGCCCAGGAAGGCGGCCAGCACCGCCGGCACGCCGTGGTCGGCCACCGTCAGGCTGGCGCCGATGCGCAGCGCGGCGCGCTGGGCGTCGCTGTCCTGGGCCAGGCGCTCGATGTCGCCCGCGCCGGCCAGCAGGGCCTCGGCGCGGGGCAGCAGGGCGCGGCCGTTGTCGTTGAGCAGCAGGCGCTTGCCCACCCGGTCGAACAGCTGCAGCGACAGCAGGCGCTCGAGCTCCTGCAGCGCGGCGCTGGTGGCCGACTGGGACAGGGCGATGGCCTCGGCCGCCGCGGTGGTGCTGCCGCTGCGGGCCACGGCCACGAAGATCTGCAGCTGGCGCAGGGTGAGGTGCAGCACGTCCATGGCGGCACTTTATAACGATTAAGTCGATCGATATGAGAAAAACTATCTGTTGGACGGGTTGATCCGGCCCCGGAACACTGGCGCATCGCTGTACCAAACCGGAGATCGCCATGCCGTCCACCCCTGCCACCCTGCTGCTGTCGCCCGGCCCCCTGCACCATGGCCGCCGCTGGCTGGGCCGCCACGCCGCCGGCCTGGCGCTGTGCGCGCTGCTGGCGCTGGCCGCCCAGGCCATGGGCCACTGGCCGGTGTTCGACCACCACGGCATCGGCACGCTGACCCTGGCCTTGCTGCTGGGCATCGTGGCGGGCAACGGGCTGCCGCAGCGTTGGCTGGGCCCGGCCGAGCACGGCGCGGCCCTGTCGCGCCAGCGCCTGCTGCGCGCCGGGGTGATGCTGTTCGGCCTGGGCCTGACGGTGCAGGACCTGGCCCATGTGGGCCTCACCGGCGTGCTGCTGGCGGCGGTCATGCTGACCTCCACCTTCGCGCTGGCGGCCTGGGCGGGGCCGCGCTGGCTGGGACTGGACGGGACCACGTCCCTGCTGATCGGCGCGGGCAGCGCCATCTGCGGGGCCGCGGCCGTCATCGCCACCGAGCCGGTGGTGCGGGCCCGCAACGGCGAGGCCACGGTGGCGGTCAGCACCGTGGTGCTGTTCGGCACCTTCTCGGTCTTCCTCTATCCGTGGCTGGGCGAGGTGGCGGCGCACTGGGCGGCCCTGCCGCAGGGCGCCACCGGCCTGGGCCTGTACCTGGGCGCCACGGTGCACGAGGTGGCCCAGGTGGTGGCCGCCGGCCGGTCCATGGGGACGGACGTGGCCAGCGTGGCGGTGATCGAGAAGATGGTGCGGGTGATGCTGCTGGCGCCCTTCCTGCTCGTCCTGTCCTCGCGCTGGCTGGCCCGTGGTGAGGCCGGCGCGGCCACGGGCCGCCGCGGCGGTCACACCCCCTGGTTCGCCTGGGGCTTCCTGGCCATGGTGGGGCTGCATTCCACCGGCTGGCTGCCGGCCGCGCTGGAGGCCGAGGCCAGCCAGGCCGGCACCGTGATGCTGGCCATGGCCATGGCCGCCCTGGGCCTGAACACCCGCTGGTCGGGCGTGCGGGCGGCCGGGCTGCGGCCCCTGGCCCTGGGCACCCTGCTGTGGGCCTGGCTGCTGGTGGGGGGCGCGTTGCTGGTGCGGGGGACCGAACTGCTGGGCGCCTGAACGCGCGGGACAGGCTGGCGAGCCGATCCCCGGCTACAGTGCCGGGGACGGGCCGCCGCCGGTGGCCACCCCACCCCGCTGCGCCGCCCATGTCACCCCTGCCCTTGCGTTTCCCGCACCGTCCCACCCTGTCCCGCCTGGCCACCGCGCTGGGCGTCGCCGTCCTGGCGGGCTGCAGCAGCGCCGCCCCGGAGCCGCCCCTGCTGCAGCTGCAGGAGCTGACCAGCGCGCCGCGCTGCAGCGCCGACATGCACTGCCGCTCCCTGCCGGTGGGCGCGCGGGCCTGCGGCGGGCCCTCGCGCTACCTGGTCTGGTCCACCCTGGTCAACCGCGAGGACGAGCTGAAGGCCCTGGCCGCCCAGGTGACCGAGCAGGAGAAGGCCCGCAACGCCGCATCCGGCCGCATGTCCACCTGTGAGGTGCTGGCCGACCCGGGGGCGCGCTGCGACTTCGCCATCGGCCAGTGCATCGCCGGTGGCGGGTCGCCGGTCCGTCAGGGCTCGCCGTCCCAGTAATCCAGCGCGTCGGCCGGGCGCTGCAGCACTTTCACGCCGGGCCCCCAGGCCATCACCTTGCCCGAGTCAGGGTATTCGCAGAGCTCGGGCCGCTGCCGGGTGCTGATGGACAGGTACTTCAGCGGCGCGTCCGAGGTGTTGAGCAGGTGGTGCGGGTACTCGGGCCCGGCGGGGATGAAGATCACGTCGCCGGCCTTCACCGGCAGGTGTTCGCCCGCCACCCGCAGCGTGCCCTGGCCTTCGAGGATCACGAACATCTCCTCCTGCGCGTGATGCAGGTGGTAGGGGCAGCTGCGCTGACCCGGGGGCACCACATCCACGCCGCAGCCCAGCTGCTGCGCGGCGGTGCCGTCGGACAGACCGGCGAAGTGCGATTGGTACAGCGGCGGGCGCGAGAAGGTCTGGGCGCTGGGGCCAGCCAACGCGTCGTCGATGGAGCGGATCAGTTGCTGGCGCAGGGTGGTGGCATCCATGGCGTCTCCAGGTGAGGGTTCGGCCAGCATAGTCCGATCAACCGCCGTCGGGCAGGGCGCAGCAGGTACCATGACGGGCGATGCCCGCCCCGCTTTCGACCGTTCCCCTCGACATCCTGCAGGAAGTCTTCGGCTACACCGCCTTCCGCGGCCACCAGGCCGCCATCGTGCAGCAGGTGATCGACGGCGGCGACGCGCTGGTGCTGATGCCCACCGGCGGCGGCAAGAGCCTGTGCTACCAGATCCCCGCCATTGCCCGCCACCGCGCCGGCCTGGGCGTGGCCGTGGTGGTCAGCCCGTTGATCGCGCTGATGCAGGACCAGGTCGGCGCGCTGGAAGAGGCCGGCGTGCACGCGGCCTTCCTGAACTCCTCGCTGGACCTGGAGGGCGTGCAGCACGTCGAGCGCGAGCTGCTCTCGGGCCGGCTGGTGACGCTCTACGCCGCACCCGAGCGCATCACCCACCCGCGCTTCCTGGCCATGCTCGACTCGCTGCAGGAGCGTGGCAAGCTCAGCCTCTTCGCCATCGACGAGGCGCACTGTGTGAGCCAGTGGGGCCACGACTTCCGCGAGGAATACCTGCAGCTGGGCCTGCTGGCCGAGCGCTACCCCGGCGTGCCGCGCATCGCGCTGACGGCCACCGCCGACGAGCACACCCGGGCCGACATCGTTGAGCGCCTGGCGCTGCACGCCGCGCAGACCTTCATCAGCAGCTTCGACCGGCCCAACATCCGCTACACCATCGTCGAGAAGGACAACGCGCGGGCCCAGCTGCTGCGCTGGCTGCAGGACGAGCACGCCGGCGAGGCCGGCATCGTCTACTGCCAGAGCCGGCGCAAGGTGGAGGAGACGGCCGAGTGGCTGCAGGACCAGGGCATTGCCGCGCTGCCCTACCACGCCGGGCTGGACGCCGAGGTGCGGCGCCGCCACCAGGACCGCTCTGC
>NZ_BADL01000094.1 GCF_000333615.1 Ideonella sp. B508-1
ACATCATCCCCGAGCACCCTTAGGGAGGGCGCCTGGCCATTGGTCATGGCTGAGGGACGGTCGCAGCACCAGGGCGACGCCCACGAAGCCCGCCAGGACCGTGGCCACCAGGCGCATGTCCACCCGGTCGGAGGCCCCCACCAGCACCGCGCCGCCGATCAGGAACAGGGCCATCCAGATCGAGGACATGTAGTTCAGCGTGATGGCCGTGGCCAGGGGCAGCTGGCCGATCGCATAGAACCAGAGCGCCATCGCGCCCACGCCCACGATGCTGCGCCCCAGGTGCATGGTGGGATACCGCGTGCCCAGTTGGCCGCCGCGCCAGAAGACCAGACCCCCGATGAACAAGGCACCCACCAGACCGCGGTAGAAGACGATCTCGCCTGCGCCATAGCGGGCCGACGCCAGTTTCACGCACACCCCCATCAGGGCGAACAGGAAGGACGATCCCATCATCAGCAGGGACGCTTGCAACTGGGGTTTCATGCGCGGTACGGCAGGGCAGGGAAAGCGGCCGATTCTGGCAGAGCCTTACACTCTCGGCCCTCATGAAGCGAATCGTCATCCTCCTCTCGGGCCGTGGCAGCAACATGCAGGCCATCGTCGAGGCCTGTGCCGCCGAGGGTTGGCCGGCCGAGGTGGCGGCAGTCGTCAGCAACAAGGCCGAGGCCGCCGGGCTGGCCTGGGCGGCGCAGCGTGGCATCGCGACGGCGGTGGTGGACCACCGCGGCCATCCGGACCGCGAAACCTACGACGGCGAACTGGCCCGGGTGATCGATGGTTATGCCCCGGATCTGCTGGTGCTGGCCGGCTTCATGCGCATCCTGAGCGCCGGCTTTGTCCGCCACTACGAGGGCCGCCTGCTCAATGTGCACCCCTCGCTGCTGCCGGCCTTCCCGGGCCTGCACACCCATCGACGGGCCATCGAGCAAGGCTGCAAGCTGGCCCGGCGCCACGGTGCACTTCGTGACGGCCGAGCTGGACCATGGCCCCATCGTGGCCCAGGCCGCCGTGCCGGTGCTGCCGGGCGACGACGAGGCCAGCCTGTCGGCCCGGGTGCTCGCGCGCGAGCATGTGATCTACCCGCTGGCGGTGCGCTGGTTCGTCGAGGACCGACTGCTGCTGGCCGACGGGCGTGTCCGCCAGCGCGACGGCGTGCCCCAGTGGCTGTTCTGAGCGACGGGTGAGGCGGGCTGGGATAATCCGGCCCATGCATCCGAATGCCCTGCTGGACCTGGCCACCGATCTGCTGCGCCAGGTGCTCAAACTCGACCAACCCGCCGACGCTGTCGTGTCGGCCTTCTTCCGCAAACACCGCACCCTGGGACCGCGCGAGCGCCACAGCCTGGCCGAGACGGCCTACGCTGTGCTGCGCCGCCGTCTGCTGTGGGCCCACCTGGCGCAAAGTGGCTCCGGCGCGCTGGAGCGCCGCCTGGCCATCCTGGCCTGGCAGGGCAGCGACACTTTCATCCGCGGCGCCCTGGGGCCCAACGAGGTGGCCTGGCTGACCCAGGTGCGCGAGCTGGACACCGCCACCTTGCCCGAGAAGGTGCGCGTCAACCTGCCGGACTGGCTGGCCAATGCGCTCAAGGCCGAGCTGGGCGAGGAGTTCCCGGCCTTCGTGGCGGCGATGGAGGCATCCGCGCCGCTGGACCTGCGGGTCAACACCCTGAAGGCCAAGCGCGAGACCGTGCTGGCCGCACTGAAGGAGGCCGGCATCGAGGCCGAGCCCACGCCCTATTCGCCTCTGGGCGTGCGCGTGCAGGGCAAGCCGGCTCTGCAGAAGCTGCCGCTGTTCGTGCAGGGCGAGGTGGAAGTGCAGGACGAGGGCAGCCAGTTGCTGGCCCTGATGCTGGGCGCCAAGCGCGGCGAGATGGTGGTGGACTTCTGCGCCGGGGCCGGTGGCAAGACCCTGGCCCTGGGCGCGGCCATGCGCAACACCGGTCGCCTCTATGCCTTTGATGTGTCCGGCCACCGGCTGGAGGGGCTCAAGCCGCGGCTGGCCCGCAGCGGCCTGTCCAACGTCTATCCGGCCCAGATCGCCCATGAACGCGACGAGCGCATCAAGCGTCTGGCCGGCAAGATCGACCGCGTGCTGGTGGACGCACCCTGTTCCGGCCTGGGCACGCTGCGCCGCAACCCCGATCTGAAGTGGCGCCAGTCGCCCAAGGCCATTGACGAGCTGACCGTCAAGCAGGCGGCCATCCTCGATAGCGCCGCGCGCCTGGTCAAGCCGGGCGGCCGGCTGGTCTACGCCACCTGCAGCCTGCTCGCACGCGAGAACGAGGACATTGCCAAGGCTTTCTCCGCGGCCCATCCGGACTTCGAGCCCCTGTCGGCCGCCGAGCTGCTGGCTTCGGCCCAGGTCGAGCAGCCCGAGACCCTGGTGCGCGAGGGCATGCTGCGACTGTGGCCGCACCGCCACGCCACCGACGGCTTCTTTGCCGCCGCCTGGCAGCGCAAGGCTTGAAGCCGGGCAGGTGACCCCCACATTCCGCTTTGGGCGTGATTCCGACCTTTTTGGTCTGCAATGCACGTTTTTCTGCCGGCAACGCGTGTGAAACGGGCGTTTTCGCGCCCCTGTTCGGGGTGGCGAACGGCGGGCTGTCCTCTACAATAGGGAGTTAGCCAGCACTCCGCAGGCGAATCAAGGTAGGCAATGGATCAATTGAACACGGTGTTTTCTGCAGTATTGGACTGGGCAGCAAACGGCCTCACGCACGCCACGTGGTGGCAGGTCGTGCTCTACGCTGCGGTGATGACCCACATCACGATCGCCGGTGTCACGATCTTCCTGCACCGTTCGCAGGCGCATCGCGCCCTGGAGCTGGGGCCCGTTCCCTCGCACTTCTTCCGCTTCTGGCTGTGGATGACCACCGGCATGGTGACCAAGGAATGGGTCGCCATCCACCGCAAGCACCACGCCAAGTGCGAGACCGAGGAAGACCCGCACAGCCCCATCACCCGCGGCCTCGGCACCGTGATGAGCCGTGGCGCGGAGCTCTACCGTGCGGAGGCCAAGGTCGATGAGACGCTCAGCAAGTACGGTCACGGCACGCCCGACGACTGGATGGAGCGCAACGTCTACTCCAAGCACAGCGCCAAGGGCATCCTGCTGATGTTCCTGATCAACATCGCGCTGTTCGGGGCCATCGGCGTCACCATCTGGGCCATCCAGATGGTCTGGATCCCGTTCTGGGCCGCCGGTGTGGTCAATGGCGTGGGGCACTACTGGGGCTACCGCAACTTCGAGGCGGTCGATGCTTCGACCAATATTTCGCCCTGGGGCATCATCATCGGCGGCGAAGAGCTGCACAACAACCACCACACCTACCCGACCTCGGCCAAGTTCTCGGTCAAGCCCTTCGAGTTCGACATCGGCTGGGGCTACATCCGTGCCCTGGAAATGCTGGGCTGGGCCAAGGTGCGCAAGACGGCGCCCCAACTGCAGTTGGGCTCGCTCAAGCCGGTGGCCGATGCCAAGACGCTGGAGGCGATCATCGCCAACCGCTACGAGGTGATGGCCAACTACGCCAAGGAACTGCGCCGCGCCTGTGCCGGTGAAATCGCCCGGGTGAAGGCCCAGGGCAGCAGCAATTCCGCCTGGAGCAATCTGCGCGTGGCGCAGCGCTGGCTGCACCGCGACGTGGAGAAGATTCCGAGTGATCTGCTGCCGCAGGTGGAGAGCGCCGTGGCCACGTCGCCGGTGCTGCAGAAGCTGGTCACCATGCGCGAGGAACTGCGTCAGCTCTGGACCCGCACCAATGTGTCGGCCGAGCAGCTGGTGGCCGATCTGCAGGACTGGTGCCACCGGGCCGAAAGCAGCGGCGTCGCGGCGCTGCGCGAGTTCTCGCTGCAGCTGCGTTCCGCCCGCGCCTGACCGGTCTGCCTTCCTGATTCCCAAAGCCCGCCTTGTGCGGGCTTTTTTCATGGTCGATCAAGACGTCGATCAAGACAACAAAAAACCCGCCGTGCGGAGCAGGGCGGGTTTCTCGAGGGGAGGGGGCTGAATTACTTCAGCTTCACTTCCTTGTACAGCACGTGCTTGCGTGCCTTGGGGTCGAACTTCATGAATTCCAGCTTTTCGGGCGTGGTCTTCTTGTTCTTGTTCGTGGTGTAGAAGTGGCCGGTGCCTGCAGTGGACTCCAGCTTGATCTTCTCGCGGCCGCCTTTGCTTGCCATGGTTGTCGCTCCTTAGTCTGTGATTAGGCCTGGCCGCGGGCACGCAGATCGGCCAGAACGGCATCGATGCCCTTCTTGTCGATCAGACGCAGGGCGGCGTTGCTGATGCGCAGGCGCACCCAGCGGTTTTCGCTCTCGACCCAGAAACGACGGTATTGCAGGTTCGGCAGGAACCGGCGCTTGGTTTTGTTGTTGGCGTGGGAAACATTGTTCCCGACCATGGGCTTCTTGCCCGTGACTTCGCAGACGCGTGCCATGAGGACACTCCGATACTTGTCATACAGCGAGCACTTGACTGGTCCAGGACCCTGTCAGCCACTCGCCTCACCTCGCCAAAAGGGTGGCGGTAACCCGTTCTTGCCCGAAACTTCCCTGGCCGAAGCCGCTGCCAATCACGCACCGGAAGTGCCTGACCCGCTGCAGCCGTCGGTGGTCTGCGCAAGAAAACCTGCGATTCTAGCGGATTTCCGCCAGGCAGGGAAATTCAGTGCGCGCCCTGCTCCAGGAAGCGCTGTGCATCCAGGGCCGCCATGCAGCCGGTGCCGGCGGAGGTGATGGCCTGACGGTAGATGTGATCCTGCACATCGCCGGCCGCGAACACGCCCGGCACGCTGGTCATCGTGGCAAAGCCGTTCTGGCCACCACGGGTCACCAGGTAGCCGTCCTTCATCTCCAGCTGGCCCTTGAAGATGTCCGTGTTGGGCTGGTGGCCGATGGCGATGAAGCAACCCTTGACGGTCACTTCCTCGTCGGCACCACCATTGACGTCCTTCAGGCGCACGCCGGTCACGCCGCTCTGGTCGCCCAGCACCTCGTCCAGCGTCTTGTGCAGGTGCAGGACGATCTTGCCGGCAGCCACCTTCTCCATCACCTTGTCGATCATGATGGCCTCGGCGCGGAACTTGTCGCGCCGGTGGATCAGGTGCACCTTCTCGGCGATGTTGGACAGGTACAGGGCCTCTTCCACGGCGGTGTTGCCACCGCCCACCACGCAGACCTCGTCACCACGGTAGAAGAAGCCGTCGCAGGTGGCGCAGCCACTCACGCCGCGGCCCATGAAGCTCTCTTCCGACGGCAGGCCCAGGTACTTGGCCGAGGCGCCGGTGGCGATCACCAGGGTGTCGCAGGTGTAGGTGCCCGAGTCGCCCTTGAGGGTGAACGGGCGCTGGGACAGGTTCACCTCGTTGATGTGGTCGAACACGATCTGGGTCTGGAAACGCTCGGCGTGCTGCAGAAAGCGCTGCATCAGCTCCGGGCCCTGCACGCCCATCACGTCGGCGGGCCAGTTGTCCACTTCGGTGGTGGTCATCAGCTGGCCGCCCTGGGCCAGGCCGGTCACCAGCAGCGGCTTCAGGTTGGCGCGGGCCGCGTAGATGGCGGCGGTGTAACCGGCCGGGCCGGAGCCAAGAATCAGGACCTGGGCATGGGTGGAGGTGGTGCTCATAGGGGACGCTCGCTGAAGGCGTGCCGCCGAGGGGCCGGGGACCGGATATGCTCGGGGGTACACAAGAATGACGTTCGGGCATTTTAGAGAACGGGCCGTTGGCGCGTCGCCAAGGCCCGCCAAATACAGAGTGCGAGGAGGTGATTGATGTCGATGCTGACCAACCTGGACTTGATCCGTCGGGTGCCGCTGTTCTCGATGCTGACGGAAGAGCAGGCCCAGCTGGTGGCGGATGGCGTGGTCAAGCGGCGCTATCGGCGCGGTGAACTGGTGGTGGAGCAGGGCAAGAAGAGCAATGCGCTCTTCATCCTGCTCAATGGTCGCGCCCGCGTGCTGACGTCCGACGAGCGTGGCCGCGAGGTCATCCTGGCGGTGCTGGAGGCGGGTGACTACGTGGGCGAGATGAGCCTGATCGACAACCAGCCCCATTCGGCCTCGGTGCGCTGCGAGATCCAGTGCGACATGCTGATCCTGGGGCGTCCCGAATTCGCCCGTTGCCTGCCTGAGAACTCCAGTCTGTCCTACGCCATCATGCGCGGCCTGGTCACACGGCTGCGCAGCGCCGACCGCCAGATCGAATCCCTGGCCCTGCTGGATGTGTATGGACGTGTTGCACGGGCCCTGCTGGACATGGCCGAGGAAGACAATGGCGACAAGGTGATCCGCGGCAAGGTGTCGCGCCAGGACCTGGCCAAGATCGTCGGCGCCTCGCGCGAGATGGTCAGCCGGGTCATGAAGGACCTGACCGAGCGCGGCGTGATCGAGAATCTGGACACGGGCGGCCTGCGCCTGAAGAGCCGCGCGGCTTGAGGAACCGAATGTTGGAACGAGAGTGGGTGCGCCCCGGGCGTCACCGGAAGGGCGGCCACTGATGCGCCGCACCCTGCCCCTGGGCAACACCCCCCCTGAGCGCGCCGCGCCCGTGGCGCCGGGCCCCTGGTCCCGCCTTCGCCTGGCGCTGGGCGGCGGGCTGTGGGTCCTGGCCGCCCTGGCCCTGAGCAGCCGCAGCGGGAGCGATCCGGCCTTCACCACGTCCGGCACTGGCGCGCCGCTGCACAACTGGCTGGGCGCGCCCGGGGCCTGGGCGGCCGACATCGGCCTGATGCTCTTCGGCTTCTCGGTCTGGTGGCTGCTGGCCGCCGGCGCGCGGGCCTGGCTGGCTGGCCTGGCGGCCACGCTGCGAGAGGGGGGCGCCCCCCGTCCGCGCTACCGCTGGCTCACCCGCACTGCGGGCCTGGTGCTGCTGATGATGGCCAGCTGCGCCCTGGAGTGGACCCGCATCTACGGCTGGGAATCCCGCCTGCCGGGCCATGCTGGCGGTGCGCTGGGCTATGTGTTGGGGCCGCTGTCCATGCGTTGGCTGGGCTTCGGCGGCTCGGGCGTGCTGTGGATCGCGATGCTGGTGGCGGCCTTGCCGATGGCGCTGGGCTTTTCGTGGTTGCGGGTGGCCGACACCCTGGGGGGCTGGATCGACGGCGTGCGTGAGCACCGTCATCAGCTGCGCGAACAGGCCGAGGACATCCGCCTGGGCGAGCGGGCCCAGCGCGAGCGCGAGGCCGAGGTGGAGGTGGCCTTCGAGCGCGAGGTCGAGCAGCAGGCCCAGGCCCCGCTGGTGATCGAGCCGCCGGTGCTGGAGGTGCCCAAGTCCGAGCGCGTCCAGCGCGAGCGCCAGACCCCGCTGTTCAAGGAGCTGGTCAACACCAAGCTGCCGCAGGTCGACCTGCTGGACAAGCCGCCCAGCCGGGTGGAGACGGTCACGCCCGAGTCGCTGGAGATGACCAGCCGGCTGATCGAGAAGAAGCTCTCGGACTTCGGTGTCGAGGTGCGCGTGGTGGCGGCCCAGCCCGGCCCGGTCATCACCCGCTACGAGATCGAGCCGGCCACCGGCGTGAAGGGCTCGCAGATCGTCAACCTGGCCAAGGACCTGGCCCGCTCGCTGTCGCTGGTGTCCATCCGGGTGGTCGAGACCATCCCCGGCAAGAACCTGATGGCGCTGGAGCTGCCCAATGCCAAGCGCCAGACCATCCGCCTGGCCGAGATCCTGGGTTCGCAGATCTACAACGACGCCGCCTCGATGCTGACCCTGGCCCTGGGCAAGGACATCATCGGGGCGCCGGTGGTGGCCGACCTGGCCAAGATGCCGCACTGCCTGGTGGCCGGTACCACCGGTTCGGGCAAGTCGGTGGGCATCAACGGCATGATCCTCAGCCTGCTCTACAAGGCCGAGGCGCGCGACGTGCGCATGATCCTGGTCGACCCCAAGATGCTCGAGATGAGCGTCTACGAAGGCATTCCGCACCTGCTGTGCCCGGTGGTCACAGACATGAAGCAGGCCGGCAACGCGCTGAACTGGTGCGTGGGCGAGATGGAGCGCCGCTACAAGCTCATGAGCAAGATGGGCGTGCGCAACCTGGCGGGCTACAACAAGAAGCTCGACGAGGCCACGGCCCGCGGCGAGCTCATTCCCAACCCCTTCAGCCTGACGCCGGAAGAGCCCGAGCCGCTGGAGCGCCTGCCCTACATCGTCATCATCATCGACGAACTGGCCGACCTGATGATGGTGGTCGGCAAGAAGATCGAGGAACTGATCGCCCGCCTGGCCCAGAAGGCGCGGGCGGCCGGCATCCACCTGGTGCTGGCCACCCAGCGGCCGTCGGTGGACGTGATCACCGGTCTGATCAAGGCCAACATCCCGACACGCATGAGCTTCCAGGTCAGCAGCAAGATCGACAGCCGCACCATCCTCGACCAGATGGGCGCCGAGGCCCTGCTGGGCATGGGCGACATGCTCTACCTGGCCCCGGGCACCGGCCTGCCGGTGCGGGTGCACGGCGCCTTCGTCTCGGACGACGAGGTGCACCGCGTCGTCGAGGCCCTCAAGGCCCAGGGCGAGCCCAACTACATCGAGGGCATCCTCGAAGGCGGCACGCTCGATGGCGAGGGCGGCTCGGGTGGCGGCGGGGGCGAGGGTGCCGATGCCGAATCGGACCCGATGTACGACCAGGCCGTGGCCGTGGTGCTGCAGCATCGCAAGGCGTCCATCTCGCTGGTGCAGCGCCATCTGCGCATCGGCTACAACCGCGCGGCCCGTTTGCTGGAACAAATGGAGCAATCCGGGCTCGTATCTTCCATGGCGGGCAACGGCAACCGCGAGATCCTCCTGCCCAAGCGCGAGGAGTGAGCTCCGGCCGCCGGGCCGCGTTTTCGGCCTGCGCAGGCAGATCCTCATCCGATGTCACACCGCTTTTTCGTTTCCCGCCGCGCCCTGATGGGGCTCGGCCTCGGGCTGGGTCTGGGCTGGAGCCAGTTGGCCCTGGCCGCGGGCGCGGCCGATGCCCTGCGCGCCTTCGTGCAGGACGCCAAGGCCGGGCGGGCCAGCTTCACCCAGACGGTGCATGCGCCCAACGGCAACCGCACCAAGGTTTCCACCGGGCGCTTCGAGTTCTCCCGGCCCAACCGCTTCCGCTTTGAATACCAGAAGCCCTATGCCCAGACCATCGTCAGCGATGGCGAGAAGGTCTGGTTCCACGACCCCGACCTCAACCAGGTCACCGTGCGCAAGCTCGGTGATGCGCTGGGCAGCACGCCGGCGGCCATCCTGGCTGGCCAGTCCATCGAGCGCGACTTCGACCTGAAGGACCAGCCCGACCAGGACGGCCTGAGCTGGGTGCTGGCCACGCCCAAGGGCAAGGACGGCACCATCCAGTCGCTGCGCGTGGGTTTCAAGGGGCGCAGCCTCTCGGTGATCGAGATCGCCGACAGCTTTGGCCAGCGCTCGGTGCTGCAGTTCGCCGATCTGCAGATCCTGCCCAGCCTGCCTCAAGCCACCTTCCATTTCGCGGTGCCGGCGGGCGCCGACGTCTCCGGCCCCTGAGTCCGGCCCTCAAATGGCAACGGGCGTGGAAGACCACGCCCGCCGGGGGAGGATGGAAGCCGGCCCGCGGGCCGCAGGCTTCAGTGCATCATCGTGTCGGTGTCCATCAGGCCCATGTCGGGCGCGGTCATCATCTGCTCGATGTCCATCAGGATCAGCATGCGCTCGACATCGCCGTTCTTGATCGTGCCCAGGCCGGTGATGTAGGCCGCGTCGATGGCGCCGTGGAATTCCGGGGCCGGCTTGATGGTCTCGGCCGGCAGCTCCAGCACGTCGCTGACCGAGTCGACCACCATGCCCACCGTGCGGTGCGCGATGTTCAGGATGATCACCACGGTGAAGCTGTTGTACTGGGCCTCGGGCAGACCGAAGCGCAGGCGCATGTCGATGATCGGCACGATCACCCCACGCAGGTTCACCACGCCCTTGATGAAGTGCGGGGCGTTGGCGATGCGGGTCGGGTTTTCGTAGCCGCGGATTTCCTGCACCTTCAGGATGTCGATGCCGTATTCCTCGGCCCCGAGCTTGAAGGAGAGGTATTCACGCGGCGCGCCGGTCAGGCTCGAAACCCCCATCGGGGTCTTGGCGGCGGTGTCGGTGGTGGCGGTGACAGTCATCGGACAGGCTCCTGAAGGGGCGGTTCGTTCGGTGCGATGGCCGCAGTGTGCGCGAGCGCCTCAGGGCCGAGCCGCTGAAAAGCGGGGGCTCCGCAGGCCAATTCCGGGCCGAGGGGCAGGCTGCGACAATGACGCCATGACGACGAGCCGCCAGAACGCGCTGTTCGATGCCGAGGAGCCCGGGGCAGACCTGTCAGCGCCCGCCACCTTCCCCGCCCAGGCCACCGGCCCGGCCTTCGAGGCCGGGGCCCCGCTGGCCGAGCGCCTGCGACCGCACCACCTCGATGAGGTGATCGGCCAGACCCACCTGCTGGGCCCGGGCAAGCCGCTGCGCGTGGCCTTCGAGCAGGGACGTTTGCATTCGATGATCCTCTGGGGTCCGCCCGGTGTGGGCAAGACCACGCTGGCCCGGCTGATGGCCCAGGCGGTGAAGGCCCATTTCACCGTGCTCTCGGCCGTGCTGGCCGGGGTGAAGGACATCCGCGAGGCGGTGGTCGAGGCCGAGCGTGCTCGGGCCGCCGGCCATCGCACCATCGTCTTCGTCGACGAGGTGCACCGCTTCAACAAGGCCCAGCAGGACGCCTTCCTGCCGCACGTCGAATCGGGCCTGTTCACCTTCATCGGCGCCACCACCGAGAACCCGTCCTTCGAGGTCAACTCGGCCCTGCTGTCCCGTGCCACCGTGCATGTGCTGCGCGCGCTGGAGCCGGCCGAGCAGCGGCAGCTGCTGGCCCGTGCCCAGGAAGCGCTGCAGGCGCCGCCGCTGACCGAGAGCGCGGCCGACCGCCTGATCGGCTATGCCGATGGCGACGCCCGCCGCCTGCTCAACGCCTACGAGAACCTGGTGGCCCAGGCCGGGCCGGTGGCCGAGCTGGACGAATCCAGCCTCGAGCGTTCGCTGGGCGAGCAGCTGCGCCGCTATGACAAGGGCGGCGACCAGTTCTACGACACCATCTCGGTCCTGCACAAATCGGTGCGCGGCTCCGACCCGGACGCCGCCATGTACTGGCTGGCCCGCATGCTCGATGGCGGGGTGGACCCGCGTTACATCATCCGCCGCGTGGTGCGCATGGCCAGCGAGGACATCGGCAACGCCGACCCGCGGGCCCTGCGCATCGCGCTGGATGCGGCCGAGACCTTCGAGCGCCTGGGCAGCCCCGAAGGCGAACTGACGCTGGCGCAGGCGGTGGTTTATCTGGCGGTGGCGCCCAAGTCCAATGCGGTCTACACCGCCTGGAAGGCGGTGCGGGCCTTCGTGGCCCAGGACGGCACCCGGCCCATCCCCATCCACCTGCGCAACGCGCCCACCAAGCTGATGAAGAACCTGGGCTACGGGCGCGCCTACCGTTACGCGCACGACGAGCCCGGCGCCTTCGCCGCCGGCGAGTCCTATTGGCCCGACGGCCTGTCACCGCCCCCCTTCTATCAGCCTGTGCCCCGGGGGCTCGAATTGCGCATCGGCGAGAAGCTGGCCGAGCTGCGCCGGCTCAACGAGGTCGCGCGGCAGGCAGAATCCGCCCCGGACACCGGACCGGACCCGGCGGACTGAGGCGCGGGGTGCCCGGCATGGCACCCGACTTGCATGGCGGTAGATGCCCAGGGCGCCTGGGCGTCCCGACCGGTTTTTCTTGAACACAAGGCAGGAGCAGTCTGCAGATGGACATCTTCGTTCAACAGATCATCAACGGCCTGGTGCTGGGGAGCATGTACGCTCTGGTGGCGCTGGGCTACACGATGGTGTACGGGATCATCAGCCTGATCAATTTCGCGCACGGCGAGGTGCTGATGGTGGGCGCGATGGTGTCGTGGTCGGTGGTCACGGCGCTGGCGGACACGGGGCTGCCGGGCTGGGCGCTGCTGCTGATCTCGCTGCCCATTGCGATCGTGGCCTGCTCGGTGCTGAACTTCCTGGTGGAGAAGATCGCCTACCGGCCGCTGCGCAACGCGCCGCGCCTGGCGCCGCTGATCACCGCCATGGCATGAGC
>NZ_BADL01000093.1 GCF_000333615.1 Ideonella sp. B508-1
CACCGACCCGTACTTGGAATTCGTCACCTCCGGCAGCGGCAGCAGCCAGCAGGTGGTGAGCATGCATATCGGGTTCGGGGGCATCAGCGGCGACGTGGGCACCTCGTTGAATGTGGTCAGTGGCAGCCTGCTGATCGATGCCGGTTCGGCCGGCACCATCGATTCGCGCAAGGACTCGCTGGGCGTGCAAGCGCTGGGACGGCACCACCTGCGTCAGCAGCGCCCCCTGCACCCTGGCGCTGTCGCAGATCGGCGGTCTGCATGCCGGCAATGCCGATGGGGCCAGCCGCGACTTCTTCCTGGCCATCCAGAACCAGGCCGTCAACTACCCCAGCCTGGTGGCGGGGCTGGCGGCGCCGGACACCGCGCAGGCCGGCGTCTGGCTCAACTGGCGCGACCGCCTGAGCGCGCTGAACACGACCGGTACCGTGCCGCCCAACACCGGCAAGGGGCCGTGATGCTGACGCGCCTGCCGCTGGCACTGCTGGGGATGGTCATGGCCTCTTGGGCCATGGTCCCGGCCGCGGCCATGGAGGCGCTCAGCGAGCGCGACCTGGCCGCCGTGCAGGGGCGCGACGGCTTCAATTTCAATCTGCAGAACTTCTCGCTGTCCGGACAGCTGAGCCTGACCTATGCTGCGCCCGATGGCTCGACCCTCAGGCTGGGGGACCTGGCGCTGTCGCGCTCGGACGATCCCGACCACCTGCTGGACGACCCCTATGCCCTGTGGATCCAGCGCCGGGGCAACGGCCTGGCCGATGTGCTGCACCTGGATCTGCCGCAGAACGCCGCCGGGCTCCAGCGCTGGCAGGCCGCCGCCGATCTGGCGGTGACGCCTGCGGGTGGCAGCACACAGGCCCTGGGGGCGCTGGTGCTGCAGGACCTGGCGCTGTACGGCGGCGGGGTGCAGATGAGCACCGAACCCGGCAGCGGCAGTGGCTCCGGCGTGTTGCTGGGCGTGGCCCTGCGGGCCGACCTCGGCGCGCTCTCGTGGCGGGCCCGGGGACGGGCCGATGGCAGCGAGGCCCTGACCCTCAGCGGTATCCATCTCGGCGCGGTCGATGACAACGGCCACTTCACCCAGCAACCCTGGGCCCTGGCCGATGTCAGCAGCCAACCGGCCGTGCTGCAGGTGATCGGGGACGGGCAGGGCGGCCAGTTGCTGCAGCTGAAGGTGGACTGGAGCACGGCGGAGGCCGGGGCGGCCAAGGCGGGATTGCTGATCGACAACGTTCGCTTCGACAGCACGGTCAACGGGGCGATGGACCTGGGCAGCAGCCGCATCAGCAGCTTCCAGATCAACTACCTGGACATGCGGCTGCGGCCGGGGAACTGAGATGGGTCGCACCCTGCTGCTGCATGCCGGCCTGCTGATGGCCCTGCTGTCCCTGGTGGGCAGCGTGCGGGCTGCGCCGCAGGCCCTGGACGATGCCGCCTTGTCGGACGTGCGTGGCGCGGGCCTGGGCGTGGGTGTCCACCTGGAACTCAACAGCGGCCTGCTCACGGGCGGCATCCCCCTGCCCAACCTGGCCGCGGCCTTCGGTGAGGCGGCCCAACCCCACTACCTGGTGATGTACGGCGTGGGCGGGATCATGGATCTCTATGCCGTCACCCTCAATGCCGTCACCGCCTCGGATGGCACGAGCCAGCTGGCGCTGGGCCTGCCCAGCTTCGTGGGCTTTGACGATTTCGGCGTGCGGGCCCTCTCGGTGCAGTCCGACCCCACGGCCCCGCTGAACACGGCCAGCAGCCTGGGCGGCATCACGCTCAACGGCAGTGGCGCGATGACCGGCCGGGTGCTGCTGTGGGCCCGGTGACCCCCAAGACAGAAGAGACGAGCGAACGATGTGGATGATTCTCCTGGGGGTGATTGCCTCCGCCATCATGGGCAGCGGGCTGGTGTCCCGCATCGAGCCCCGGGACCAGCCCCAGGAGCAGGTGACCCTGCCGATGAACGCGGTGGGCGGCGGCGTGGCGCCTGAGCAGGTCGCGTTGCGGCCGCAGAGCGAGTTCAAGTTCGACAACATCGTTCACCAGGCCTACGACTACAGCTGCGGCTCGGCCGCGCTGACCACCGTGCTGCGCTACCACCTGGGCTATGAGGTGACCGAGCAGCAGGCCATGGAGGGCATGCTGACTATTGNCGAGAGCGACAAGATCGTGGCCCGGCGCGGCTTCTCGCTGCTGGACATGAAGCGCTACGTGGCCACCCTGGGCAGCAAGAGCGCGGGCTTCCGGGGCGAACTGTCGGACCTGGCCGCGCTGAAGGACCCGGCCATCGTGCCGATCGACTATGCCGGCTTCAAGCACTTCGTGGTGTTTCGCGGGCTGCGCGACGGTCGGGTCTTCCTGGCCGATCCCGCCATGGGCCACCTGGTGCTGTCGCAGGAGGAGTTCGCCTCGCTGTGGGACCGCAACACCCTGTTCCTCATCTACCCGCCCGGTGACGCGCCGGTGCCGCGCAAGCTGGCCCTGACCGACACCGAGATGGGGGTCGTCGCCGACGACCAGATCCGTGAGTCCGTGCGACTCGGTCCCTCGCCCAACAAGGAAGCCCTGGAGCGCGCTGTGCAACAGGGCTTGGGCTCTCTCTTCCTCCGCCGTCCATGAACACTGCAGTCCTCTCCGTCCGCCGCACCGCTCGCGTGTCCCCCTCCGCCCTGCTCAGCCTGCTGCTGGCAGGCCTGGCCGTCTCGGCCATGGCGCAATCCCAGCCGCAAGCTCAGCCCGCCACACCACCCGCGGCGCCCGGTGCACCAGCGGCCACCCCGGCCACCGGCACCGATGCCGCGCGCGATGCCCTCAAGACCAAGGAGGGCGATGTCAGCCAGGACCAACTGCTCAAGGAGACGCTGACCTCCACCGAGAAAGCCTACTCCCTGCTCAAGACCGGCCAGACGGCGATCACCTACGACCTGAACTACAGCTACATCGGCAGCGAGACGATCAACGTCAAGTTCACCGACAGCACGCTGACCCTGTTCGACATCCAGAACACGCGGGCCCACACTGTCACCAACACCTTCGCGGTGGACTACGGGGTGATGGACAACCTGACCGCCACCGCCACGCTGCCGCTGATCAGCCGCTACTCGCAGAGCAACAACTTCAGCGGCCTGTCCAACGGCCTGGGCGACGTGACGCTGGGCCTGCGCTACCAACCCTTCGAGCAGCGCCGCGACAGCGCCATCTTCACCACCACGGCCACGCTGCGCCTGCCCACCGGCCGCAGCCCCTACACCACCATCGTCGGGCAGAACCTGGCCACCGGCTCGGGCAACACGGCGCTGACGGTGGGTGCCAACGCGTCCCAGGTCTACGACCCGGTGGCGGTCTTCGGCTCGCTGAACTTCACCGGCAACCTGCCGGCCCGCAACCTCAGCCAGCAGCGCGACGGCATGACCCTCACCGAGGTGCGGCCGGGCTCCAGCATCGGCTTCGGCATGGGCTTCTCCTATGCCCTGTCCTACAAGGTGTCCACCACCATGTCCCTGCAGGAGACGGTGTCCGCCCGCAGCACGCTGAAGTTCGCCGACGGCACCAGCTCCAAGACGGCCATGCAGACCTCGGGCATGCTGAACCTGGGCCTGGGCCTGCGGGTGTCGCCCAAGACCACGCTGAACTTCACCGCCGGCGTGGGGCTGACCTCGGATTCGCCGGACTTCAGCCTGGGCATGAACATGCCGCTGAACTTCTGATCGGGCCACGGTCATGGGGATGGTGCGAGCCTGGCGGCATGCCGCCTGGGGCCTGCTGACGCTGTCGCTGCTGCCGGGGGCGCGGGCGGCGCTGACCGAGAAACTGGCGGTCAGCCCCGGCGCGATGTCCATGGGCAATGCGGTGACGGCCGACCCCCAG
>NZ_BADL01000092.1 GCF_000333615.1 Ideonella sp. B508-1
ACCAGTTTCCGCCACCACGCGCTCCACGGCGGTCACCGAAGGCGCCTGCGCTGAACCCGATACCGCGATGGATCGAATCTGGTTAGCGGGCACGACCACG
>NZ_BADL01000091.1 GCF_000333615.1 Ideonella sp. B508-1
CCGATGGGCTGGTCGGCCCTGCAGGCCGCGGCGCATCTGAAGATCCCTCTGTGCTCGGACTTCCGCACCAACTTCCACGCCTACAGCAAGCACTACGGCGTGGGCTGGCTGCACAAGCCCATCATGGCCTCGGTCGCACCTGGGTGCCGCCCCTGAAGTACCGCAGCCTGGCCCCCTTTGCCCAGTTGGAGTACAGCTGGGGCGACCTGACGCTGCGCGGCGGCCTGCGCCACGAGGACAGCCAG
>NZ_BADL01000090.1 GCF_000333615.1 Ideonella sp. B508-1
GCCCTGACGGCTCGCACATCGCCGATGGCGGGGCCACGCTGTTCACCCGCCTGGAGCTGGGGCGCGACGGCTTTGTGCGCTATGTGCTGCTGGACCACGGACTGCCGCCCGACCAGGGCGCCCGCGCGGTGCAGCGCGTGGCCGAGATGGAGGCCTACCGCATGCTGGCCATGCTGGGCTTTCCGGTGGCGCAAAAGGAAGCCGGCGAACTGGCCGCGCTGGAAGCCCAGCTGCAGGGCATCGTGGACGCCATGTCCAACGAGGACCAGCATGACGACGCGGGCGCGCTGGAAGCCCTGACCCGGCTGGCCGCCGAGGTGGAGCACAGCGCCTCGCGCACCCGCTACCGCTTCTCGGCCACGCGGGCGTACCACGCCATCGTGGAGGACCGGGTCAACGGCCTGCGCGAACAGCGCATCCCCGGGCTGCGCACGCTCTCGGGCTTTCTGGGCCGGCGTTTTCAGCCGGCCATGGCCCTGTGCGACAGCACCGACCGCCGACTGACCGACATCGCCGAGCGGATCAACCGCGCGCTCAGCCTCTCGCGCGTGCGGGTGGAGATGACCCGCGAGGCCAGCAACCAGGCCCTGTTCAAGGCCCTGGTGCACCGCCAGCGCCTGCAGCTGCAGCTGCAGCAGACGGTGGAAGGCCTGTCGGTGGTGGCCATCAGCTATTACACGCTGAGCCTGGTGGGCTACCTGGCCAAGGCCGCCAAGACGCTGCCATGGCTGGAGCCCTTCCACCTGCAGCCCGAGGTGGTGGTGGGCGTGGCGGTGGTGCCGGTGGTGGCCGCGGTGGCCTGGTTCGTGCACCGCATCCGCATGCACCACACGGTGGACTGACGCCCGGCCCGGGCCGCCTGCGGACCAACCCTCTCCCTAACCTGCAGTGCAGCACCACGGAACAAAGCGTTACCTTCCCCCCTCAAACGCCGCTTGGATGTGATGCCACACCCCGCGACCTCCCGGCGTCAACGCGCCGAAACCTGCAGTTTCCGCCCCCAAAAAGGACTTACATGGGTCTCATGCACCGCCTGACGGCGCACCGCCGCAGTTCTCCCCTGGCCCAGGCCGCCGCCCTCACCCTGGCGCTGGCCTCGCTGACCACCTGGGCCGCCACCACCCCGGCGCCCGCACAGGCCGGCGGCCCCCCGCCCCTGGCTGCCGCCCCCCGTCTGGGGCCGGTCACCGCACCGCTGTGGATGCGCACGCCGGCCATCTCGCCCGATGGCCGCAGCATCGCCTTCGCCTTCCAGGGCAATCTGTTCACCGTGCCGGCGGCCGGCGGCGCCGCCCACCTGCTGGTGGCCAACGGCCAGCACAACAGCCACCCGGTGTGGTCGCCGGATGGCCACAGCATCGCGTTCGCGTCCAATCTCTACGGCAACGACGACGTCTTCCTGGTCTCGGCCGAAGGCGGCCCCGCCCGGCGCCTGACCACCCATTCCGCCAACGAGACCCCGCTGGGCTTCACGCCCGATGGCCAGTCGGTGCTGTTCTCGGCCGCCCGCATGGACGCCAAGGACAACCTGATGTTCCCCTCGGGCGGCGCCAGCGAGCTCTACCAGGTCTCGATCGAGGGCGGCCGTCGCCCCGTCCAGTTGCTCAGCACCCCGGCCATGGCCGCGCAGATGAACCGCGCCGGCACCGAGATGCTCTACGAGGACTGGAAGGGCTACGAGAACCTCTACCGCAAGCACCACATCTCGCCGGTGGCGCATGACATCTGGCTCTACGACGTCAAGACCGGCCAGCACCACCAGCTGACCACCTTCGGTGGCGAAGACCGCAACCCGGTCTGGTCGCCCGACGAGAAGGCGGTGTACTTCCTGAGCGAGCGCAGCGGCTCCTTCAACGTCTGGAAGATGCCGCTGAACCAGCCGGACGCGGCGGTGCAGGTCACCCACTTCAGCCGCAACCCGGTGCGCTTCCTGTCCATCGCCCAGGACGGCACCCTGGCCTTCGGCTACGACGGCGAGCTCTACCGCCTGGCCCCGGGCAGCGCCGAGCCGCAGAAGGTGGCGGTGCAGATCGCGGCCGACACCCTGGCGCGCGACCGCGTGCTCAAGCGCTACACCGATGGCGTCACCGAGATCGCCCCCAGCCCGAACGGCGAGGAAGTGGCTTTCGTGGTGCGTGGCGAGGTCTTCGTCACCTCCACCGAGTTCGGCGACACCAAGCGCATCACCGACACCCCGACCCAGGAGCGCTCGGTCAGCTTCAGCCCGGACGGCCGCCGCCTGGTCTTTGCCGGTGAGCGCGATGGCTCCTGGAATCTCTACGAGGCCAGCCTGCCGGGCAAGAAGAAGGATGCGCCCAACTTCTACAGCGCGGCCCAGGTCAAGATCCGCACCCTGCTGAAGAACGGCAAGGACAACTTCCAGCCGCGCTACTCGCCCGATGGCAAGGAAGTGGCCTATCTGGAGAACCGCACCACCATCAAGGTGCTGAACCTGGCCAGCGGCCAGACCCGCACGGTGCTGCCGGGTGACCAGACCTACTCCTACGCCGACGGCGACCAGTGGTTCGACTGGTCGCCCGACGGCCAGCACCTGCTGGTGCAGTTTGTGGACCGCAACCGCTGGGGCGCCGAGGTGGGCCTGGTCGATGCCCAGGGCAAGGGCCCGCTGGTGAACCTGACCCAGAGCGGCTACGACGACTTCCTGCCGCAATGGAGCCGCAACGGTCAGATGATGACCTGGCAGACCGACCGCACCGGCATGCACGGCGCCTCGGGCTCCAACCAGCGCGATATCTACGCCATGTTCTTCACCCGCGAGGCCTGGGACCGCTTCAGGCTCGACAAGAGCGAGTTCGCCGCGCTGAAGAAGAAGGAAGAAGAGAAGGACAAGCCCAAGCACGGCGACAAGGACGGTGACAAGGGTGATGCCAAGGCCGACGACAAGGCCGGCAAGGACGAAGCCAAGGGCAAGGACGATGACGCCATCAAGCTGCCGCCGCCCGTCAAGCTGGAGCTGGGGCCCATCGAGGACCGCATCGCCCGCCTGACGCCCAATGCCGGCGAGATCCGCGCCTCGGCCCTGTCCAACGATGGCGAGGCCCTGTACTACCTGGTGGAAACCGCCGACAGCGTGGACCTGTGGGTGAACCGCCCGCGCGCCGACGACAACAAGAAGGTGGCCAGCTTCCCGGCGCCCAAGGGCGGCCGGGGCGAGTCGCAGGCCATGGACCTGCAGCTCGACGCCAAGGGCGAGAACGGCTTCGTGCTGGTGGGCGGACGCATCCAGAAGTTCAAGGTGCCCAAGGAGGACGGCCCGATCAAGGCCGAACCGCTGGCCTTCACCGCCGAACTGAACCTGGACGGCGCGGCCGAGCGCAGCTACATGTTCGACCACGTCTGGCGCCAGACCCAGGCCAAGCTCTATACCGCCGACATGGGCGGGGTGGACTGGGCCTACTACCGCCAGGTGTACGAGCGCCAGCTGCCCTACGTGAGCAATGACGAGGACTTTGCCGAGCTGCTCAGCGAGATGCTGGGCGAGCTCAACGTCTCGCACACCGGCTCGGGCTACACCGGCCATCCCGCCAATGCGGACGCCACCGCCCAGCTCGGCGCCTTCTACGACGACGCCTACACCGGCGCCGGCCTGAAGGTGACCGAGGTCATCGAAGGCAGCCCGCTGGAGGCCGGCGACGGCCCCCGCGTGGCCGCCGGCATGGTGATCGAGAAGATCGACGGCGTGACCATCGCCCCGGGCGCCGAGTTCGACTCGCTGCTGAACCAGAAGGCTGGCAAGCGGGTGCTGCTGTCGGTGTTCGACCCGGCCAAGGGCCAGCGCTTCGAACAGGTGGTCAAGCCCATCAGCGGCCGCGAACAGAACGAGCTGCTGTATCAGCGTTGGACCAAGCGTGAGCGGGCCCTGGTGGACAAGCTCTCGGGCGGGCGCATCGGCTATGTGCACGTGCGTGGCATGGACGACCAGAGCTACCGCCACACCTACTCCGAGCTGCTGGGCCGAGACAGCGGCAAGGAGGCGGTGATCGTGGACACCCGCTTCAACGGTGGTGGCAATCTGCACGACGAGCTGGCCACCCTGCTCAGCGGCAAGCGCTATCTGGAGTTCGTGCCGCGCGGCCAGGAACTGGGCTGGGAGCCCACCGGCAAGTGGACCAAGCCCTCGCTGGTGCTGATCAGCGAGAGCAACTACTCCGACGCCCACCTCTTCCCCTGGACCTACCACCACCTGGGCATCGGCAAGCTGGTCGGCATGCCGGTGGCCGGCACCGGCACCGCCGTCTGGTGGGAAACGCTGCAGGACCCGGACCTCTACTTCGGCATCCCCGAAGTGGGCTTCCGCGACGCGCAGGGCAACTACATGGAGAAGGCGCTGATCCAACCCGACGTGCAGGTGGCCAACGACCCGGCCCGCATCGTGCGCGGCGAGGATCAACAGCTCGAAGCCGGCGTGAAGGAGCTGCTCAAGGGCCTGCCCAAGCGCTGAGCCGCAGGCGCGCCCTGATCGGAAACATCAGGGCTGCAACGACAAAGGGCCAGCCCACCGGGCTGGCCCTTTTTTCATGCTGGCAAGGGACTCAGTCGAACTGCCGCTTGAAGCGCCACAGGCCCAGGCCCAAGACCAGGCTGCCCAGCACCACGATGCCGGCGAAGCTGGGGCCCAGCACGTCCAGCCCGGCGCCTTTCAGGATGACGCCGTAGGCCACGTCGATGTAGTAGTACAGCGGCGAGATGACCATCAGCCAGCGGGCGATGGTGGGCATGGCCTCGGGCGGCGTCCAGGCGCCGGAGAGGAAGATCATCGGCGCCAGCACCAGGATGGACAGCATGCTGGCCTGGGCCATGTTGCGGGTGAGCGTGGCGATGTACAGGCCCAGGCCGGACAAGGCGACGACGTACAGCGTGGTGGCCGCGAAGAAGATCAGCAGGCTGCCCCGCACCGGCACGCCGAACACGCCCACCAGCACCCCGCCCAGCGCCAGCGCGGTGGCCGCCAGGATCACCCCGGTCATGGCCAGCACCTTGGGCGCCATCACCTGGAAGGGCGTGAGCGGCGAGACGATCAGCTGCTCGATGGTGCCGCGCTCCTTCTCGCGCACCATGGCCGCAGCCGGCAGCAGGATGGCGAACACCGTGATGACATTGAGCAGCTCGGAGATGGCCATGAACCAGGCGTCGTTCTGGTTGGGGTTGAACCAGACGCGCGGCACATTGCTGATCATCGGCACGCCGGCGATCTGCCCGGTGCCCGTGCTGGCAAAGCCCAGGCGGGCGATGCCCGTCTCCAGGCCATAGCTGGCCACGATCTGGGTGGCGTCGGCCGTGGCCAGTGTGGCCAGCACCGAGTTGCTGGCGTCCACCTGCATCTGCACGGTGGCCGTCTCGCCGCGCGAGAGCGTGCGCCCGAACTGCGGCGGGATGTCCAGCACGAACAGGGCATCGGAGCTGTCCAGCAGAGACTGGCCCTGGCCCTCCTGCCCCACCAAGCCCAGCGGGTTGAAGTGCGGCGGCTGGAAGCGCCCCGCCAGCTCGCGCGAGGCGGCGCTGCGGTCGGTGTCCAGCACGGCGAAGGCCGCGTTGTTGAGCTGCAGCGTCACGCCGGAACCGGCGTTGTAGATGTCCACCGTGAAGGAGTAGACGATGAAGAACAGCAGCACTGGGTCGCGCCAGAGCTGCAGCAGTTCCTTCCAGCTCATGGCGCGCAGGCGGCGCAGCCACACGCCGATGTCCTGTCCGCTGAAATAGCCCTTCATGCCACGCCCCTCATGCCTTGACCCGCTTGCGGAACAGCACATAGCCCACGCCGAACAGCAGCGCGGCATACAGCGCCAGCACCACCATGTTCAGCCACAGCCCGCTCCAGGACACGTCCTTGAGGAAGGCGCCCAGCACAATGTCGGTGTAGTACATGCCCGGCAGCAGGTGGGCGATGACCTTGGCCGCGGCCGACAGCGAGGGGATGGGGATCAGCACGCCCGAATACAGCACCGCCGGCACCACCGTCAGGATGGCCGTGCCCATCATGGCCGCCACCTGGGTGCGCACCGCCACCGACACCAACAGGCCAATGCCGGTGGTGCAGGTCACATACAGCAGCGAGGCGAACATGAAGAAGGCGAAGTCGCCCTTGAAGGGCGCGCCGAAGACCAGCGTGGCGATCAGCCACAACAGCAACACGTTCAGCCAGGAGATGCCCACGTAGGGCGTGATCTTGCCGATCAGGAACTCGCTGCGCCGCACGGTGGAGGCGTAGATGTTGAAGATGGAGCCGCTCTCCTTCTCCCGCACCACGCCCAGCGCGGTCAGGAAGGGCGGCGAGATCATCATGATGGCCATGATGAGCTTGGGCGCCAGCGACCAGATGCTGGCCACGCTCTGGTTGTAGAGGTAGCGCACCTGCAGCGCCACCGGCTGCAGCGTGGCGCGGGCCTGCGCGGTGGTGACGCCGCCGGCCCGGGCCAGGGTGTCGGCCAGCACGTCCAGCGTCATCGCGCTGCTGATGGCCGTGACATAGCCCTTGGTGGTCAGCGCGCGAAACGGGAAGGTGCCATCGATCAGCGTCTGCACCTGCACCGCGCGGCTGGCCAGCAGGTCCTGCTGGAACTTCGGCGGGATGACGATGACCGCACGCAGCTCACCGGCGGTGATGGCCCGGTCGAGCTGGCGCTCGTCGTCGGCATAGCCCTGGAAGCGGAAGTAGCGCGAATCGATGAAGCGGTGGGCGTACTCGCGCGAGAGCGGCGTGCGGTCGTGGTCCACGATGGCCATCGGGATGTTCTCCACGTCCATCGACAGGCCATAGCCGAACAGCAGGGTCAGCACCGCCGGCACCACGAAGGCCAGGGTGAAGAACAGGCGGTCGCGCACGATCTCGCGCCATTCCTTGCTGGCCACGGCGGCGATGCGGCTGAAGTTCATCATGCGCGGCGCTCCCGGGCTTCCAGATCGGTGATGCGGTAGACGAACACGTCTTCCATCGACAGCGGCCGTGTGGCCACGTCCTGGGCCGGCAGACCGGCCTCACCCAGGCGGGCCTGCAGCGTGGCGGCATCCACCGCCGGGTCGGCCGGCAGGCAGTGCACCAGGGTGCCGAACAGCGCGCTGCGCTGCCAACCCTGCTGCTTGAGCCAGGCCAGGGTCTCGGTGGGCTGGCTGCTGCGGATCTCCAGCAGGTGGCCGGCGTCGCGCTCCACCGCGGCCTTCATGCCGGCGGGTGAGTCGTCGGCCACCACGCGGCCGGCGTACATCAGCGCCAGGTGGTCGCAGTGCTCGGCCTCACTCATGTAGTGGGTGGTGACCAGCACGGCCATGCCCTCCTCGCGCGAGAGGCGGAACAGGATGTCCCAGAAGCTGCGTCGGCCCACCGGGTCCACGCCGGAGGTGGGTTCGTCCAGGAACACCACCTGCGGCTCGTGCACCAGTGCGCAGCCCAGGGCCAGGCGCTGGCGCTGCCCCATGGGCAGCTGCGAGGCGCGCATGCCCTGCAGCCCACCCAGGCCGGCCATCTCCAGCACCCAGGCGGTGCGCTCGCGGGTGCGGGCCTCGTTCAGGCCATAGACCGCGGCGTACAGGCGGATGTTCTCCAGCACCGTCAGGTCCATGTACAGCGAGAAGGCCTGCGACATGTAGCCGATGCGCTCCTTGATGGCAAAGCCGGCCTGGCGCATGTCGGCCCCGGCCACCTGGCCACTGCCGCTGGTGGGCGAGAGGATGCCGGTGAGCATCTTGATCACGGTGCTCTTGCCCGCGCCGTTGGCGCCCAGCAGGCCGAAGATCTCGCCCGGCCGCACCTGGAAGCTCACGTCTTCGGCGGCCTTGAAGTCGCCGAAGCGCCGGCCCAGGCCGCGCGCCTCGATGGCCAGAGCGCCATCGTGGTTCTGCACCGCGGCGCGGCGTGCCGATGGCAGCTTGGGCGGCACCAGGGTCACCAGCTCGCGCCGGCGCAGCATGGCGATGAACACACCCTCCAGCTCGGGCGCGCTCACGTCCAGGCTGCAGCCCTGGGACGGGCCGTCCAGCGTGCGCTCAATCTCGGCGCGGCCGCCGGCCTCGTCCTGGTCGTCCACGAAGACGCGCACCGCCGGGCCCAGGGCCTCGACCTGCGGGTGCCGCTCGCCAATGCGGTCCAGCGTGCGCACCTGGTCGCCGCCGGTGACGGAGACGACCACCCCGCGCGCCAGCTGGCGCAACTCGTCCGGTGCGCCCACGGCCAGGGTCTTGCCGCCGAACATCAGGGCCACGCGCGAGAAGCGGCTGGCCTCGTCCATGTAGGCGGTGGAGACCAGCGCCGTCGTGCCCTGGCTGCGCAGCAGCTCGGCCAGGATGGCCCAGAAGTCGCGCCGCGAGACCGGGTCCACCCCGGTGGTCGGCTCGTCCAGGATGATGAACTGGGGCTGGTGGATCAGGGTGCAGACCAGGCCGAGCTTCTGCTTCATGCCGCCGGAGAGCTGCTTCATCGGCCGGTCGCGGAACTTGTCCAGCCGGGTCATGGCCAGCAGGGTCTGCTTGCGCTCGGCCAGTTCATCCTTGGGCACCAGGCGCAGGCGGGCGAAGAAGTCGACGTTCTCCTCGATGGAGAGGTCGGCGTAGAGGTTCTGGCCCAGGCCCTGGGGCATCAGGCCGATGCGGTCCTTGATGCGCTCGGCCGCGGCGTCGCTGTCCAGCGAGGTGCCGAAGACCTCCAGCGTGCCCTCCTCGAAGCTCAGCACGCCGGCCGCGGCCTTCATCAGGCTGGACTTGCCCGCACCGTCCGGCCCGATCAGGCCGAAGATCTCGCCGCGGCGCACCTCCAGGTCCAGGCCCTGCACCGCATGGGTCCGGCCATAGCGCTTGCCAAAGCCCTGCGCCCGCAGCACCAGCGGCGAGGCGGTGGCATCTCCGGTCATGGGGCGGCTCACCAGCGCGGCTGCTGCCAGGCCACGCCGTCCTTCCAACGCACCACGGCGTCGGCCGGCACGCCCGGGGTCAGGCGGTGTTCGGGGTTCTGGTCCAGGTAGAGCTTGACGGCATAGGTGAGCTTGACCCGCTCATCGGGCGTCTGCACTTCCTTGGGCGTGAACTCGGCGCGCTGGCCGATGTTCTTCACCGTGGCCGCGAAGGGCTGGCCGGGGAATGCGTCGGTCCAGAGATGGGCCGGCAGGCCCAGGCGCAGGCGACCGATCTGGGCCACGGGCACATAGGCCTTGAGGTA
>NZ_BADL01000089.1 GCF_000333615.1 Ideonella sp. B508-1
CAGTCGCTCGATGGAGACCTGCTCGGCCACGGCCATGAAGCGGGCACGGCGTTTCTCGCGCACGGCGTCGGGCAGCGCACCCGGCAGCTCGTGGCGGTGGCGCCATCCACCGCGAAATAGCGAAAGCAGCCGGCCCGGTCGATCTGGGCCTCGCGCAGGAAGTCCAGCAGGTACTGGAACTCTTCTTCGGTCTCTCCCGGGAAGCCGGCGATGAAGGTCGAGCGGATCACGATCTCCGGGCACAGCTCGCGCCAGCGCAGGATGCGCTCGAGGTTCTTCTCGCCGCTGGCCGGGCGCTTCATGCGCTTCAACACATCCGGGTGGGCGTGCTGGAAGGGCACGTCCAGGTAGGGCAGCACCAGGCCCTCGGCCATCAGCGGGATGACCTCGTCCACATGCGGGTAGGGGTAGACATAGTGCATGCGCACCCAGGCGCCGTGTTCGCGGGCCAGCTCGCCCAGCTTGGCCGCCAGGTCCAGCATGCGGGTCTTGACCGGCGCGCCGTTCCAGAAACCGGTGCGGTACTTCACGTCCACGCCGTAGGCCGAGGTGTCCTGGCTGACCACCAGCAGCTCCTTCACCCCGCCCTCGAACAGGGCCCGGGCCTCGTTGAGCACATCGCCCACCGGGCGCGAGACCAGGTCGCCCCGCATGCTGGGGATGATGCAGAAGGTGCAGCGGTGGTTGCAGCCCTCGCTGATCTTCAGGTAGGCGTAATGCTTGGGCGTGAGCTTGATGCCGGCGGCCGGCACCAGGTCCACGAAGGGGTCGTGCGGCTTGGGCACGTGCTGGTGCACCGCGTCCATCACCTCCTGGGTGGCGTGCGGGCCGGTCACGGCCAGCACCTTGGGGTGCACCTCGCGCACCATGTTGCCGCCGTCCGCGCCTTCGCGCGCGCCCAGGCAGCCGGTGACGATGACCTTGCCGTTCTCGGCCAGGGCCTCGCCGATGGCGTCCAGGCTCTCCTGCACGGCGTCGTCGATGAAGCCGCAGGTGTTGACGATGACCAGGTCAGCGCCCTGGTAGGTCTTGGCGGTCTTGTAGCCTTCGGCCGAGAGCTGGGTGAGGATCAGCTCGGAATCGGTCAGCGCCTTGGGGCAGCCCAGGCTGACGAAGCCGATGGTGGGGGCGTCGCCGGGGGTGTTCGGGGTGGTGGCGGCGGTGTCGGGTGCGGAGCTCATGGGGCGGGATTGTCTCAAACCCGCCCCAGCCCCGGTGCGTGAACTACTTCTGCGCCGGCGGCGGCGGGAAGCCGCCGAACAGGCTCCCGGCCTGCTTCTGCATCTGTTCCTGCATCTGCTGGAAGAGCTGCTGCGACTGCTCCAGGTAGCTGCCCATCAGGCCCTGCATCACCGGGGCCTGGCCGCTCATCAGTTGGGTCCACATCTCGGGCGTGAAGCTCTTGGGGTCGTACAGGCCGCTGGCCTGCTCGGCCAGCCGGCCCTGCATGTCCACGAAGGCCTGGAGGTTCTTCTCCAGGTAGTTGCCCATCACGCCCTGCATGGCGTGGCCATAGAAGCGGATGATCTGCGCCAGCGAGCGGGCGCTGAACATGGGCATGCCACCCGCCTCTTCCTCCAGGATGATCTGCAGCAGGATGCTGCGGGTCAGGTCCTCGCTGGTCTTGGCGTCCCGCACCTCGAACTCGATGCCGTCCAGCACCATCTGCTTGACGTCGGCCAGCGTGATGTAACAGCTGGCCTGGGTGTCGTACAGACGCCGGTTCGGGTACTTCTTGAGGATGCGCAGGGCGGCGGTCGAGGCCGCGCCAGCGGCATCCTTGGGCTCTTGCGTCATAAGGCGGCGGGCTCCGATGGGTGGGTGCCCCGCGAGGGGCAGGGTTTCAATCGATTCTAGTGGTCACCCTGGCGTCCAGCCCC
>NZ_BADL01000088.1 GCF_000333615.1 Ideonella sp. B508-1
ACCGTTGTGTACGTCTTCTGATCGCCCGCATAGTCAACCAAGAAGGTATTATCCTTTCCAGGGTTGAAAGACGCACACGTATACGAGTAATTATCAGTATTAATACCATGCGCATCCGCATACGCATAGAAAGGGCGTGAATCGCACATATCGTCAATCGTCTGACGCAAAGTGCGATATGTCACCTTTGCCCCACCCATCAGGTCTTCCGTCAACGCGCTTTCAATGCCAAGCGTCAATTCATCCTGATAGGTCGGCTTAATCCCTTGGGCGGAAACACTCTTTACATCTTTAGCTTGCCCAAGCTCATTGTTAGCCGAAGCAGCCGGTCCCATAGAGGTAAGCCCGGTAGGCAAGCCGGTCACGGGATCCACCCCCGTGTAGGCAAAGTACTGAGTCGTGTACAACGACCGACTGGCGCCTCGGACGGCCACATGGGTCGGGATCTGCAGGCTGTAACGGCCGGCAGAGCCATATACCTTCATTGAAGCATCCCCGTTGACATCCCACGCCGCAGCAAAACGTGGGCTCAGGAAATTATCGGACTTCAAGAAGGTCTGACCGTCGCCGTTCTTGTTAACAAAACTCTCGTTACGCAGCCCCGCGGTCAGCAACAAGTCCTTGGTGACCTTCCAGCGATCTTCAATGTACTGCGCAGACTGATTGGATTGCGCCGCAGTCGCATCGTCAAAGATGTAATCAATGACATAGTAGTACCTACCGTTCACTGCATTGGTAAAGCCGCTGATCGGACCATCACCGCCGGGGTTTGCAGCTCCATTAGAAGTGCTGCGATACAACCATGAATGTCCACCTGCAACCGTCTCGCCGGCACCTTCGGACTTCAGCCGGTTCTCATCCAGGCCGGCACGAATCGTATGGTCACCCAAGCGCAACTCACCATCCAACCGGAAAGACTTAGTCGTGTCGTGCGCCCCATCCGGAATCAGCGTTGTCGTTGCCGGCAGAGGATTCAGTGCATCTGCAGGCTGGACATAGGTCAGATTCGGATTCCGCCCCGTGGCATTCCACCCAAACGTCGGAGCAGTAGGAGGGAAACTAAATGTATCGGCGTGATTGGAGCGACTTTGCCCATAGAGAGCCGTGAGCGTAAAGTCATCCGTGAAGTTGCCCGTATACTTCAGAACTTGAGCATCACCACCGACAGCAGGCGTGATATTTGCCGCATTCTTAGCATACTCAGTGTAGACGTACTTCCCCTTTTGACCGGCGGCATAATCATAACCACTATACTTATCGGTGGTCTTGTAATTATCGCCAATCAACGTCAATTCCAACTGGTGATCCTCATTGAGCAACCAGTCGAACTTCCCCAGATAACGAGTATTAGTATCAACCTCATCCAGCCAACCGTTCGTGCTCAACAATGAGCTACCCGTATCAGCATTCACCCCAGTGGAGTGAGTACGGGTGTAGTCGGCCGCCAAGAACATGAACAGCTTATCTTCAATCAGCGGACCACCAACGTTAGCGCTGTAGGTATACTCCGTCTTGGTATCTTTTGAATGATCAAGGAAAAGCTTGCCATCCGTATCACCATTACCGTCGTATCCGGTCAGGGCCTTGGTATTCGGATAATAGTTCTTGGGCAGTTTGGCTTTCAGGGCGTTAGGTTCAATCTCAAAACCAACACCACCGTGCCATTCATTCGTTCCGCTCTTCGTTGTGATATTCACCACCCCGCCGACGGAACGCCCGAATTCAGCACCGAACCCGCCCGTCTTGATATCAGCCTGGGATACGGCGCCATAAGGCAGCTCAATCGAACCCAGCTGACTCAATGCATTGGTAACAGGGAAGCCATTGATATAATACGAGTTCTCCGAAGGAGCGCCACCTCCGATGCTGACACCACCAGAGTAGCGGTTATCTGCTTTAACGGTATTGGCGGCCAAGGCGATGATGCCATTCAGGTCCTTGGATGCAATAGGAAGGGCCGCCAATTGCTTCGCGGTAAAAGTGCTTCCGTTCTCAGAACTGGACACGTCGATCGTCTTAGCACGACCCACGACTTGCACCACCTGAGTGCCACCCAAGGAACCAGCAAAGCTGACCTCGGCCCCCTGCCCTGCTAGCACCTCGAAAGACACCGTGCTAACGGCCTTGCCATTTTTTTGCAGAGTAGCGGTGTAGCTACCGGGCGGCAGAGCCACCGCTTGGAACGAGCCCTCGCTGTTCACAGACACCACCCGCTTCAAGCCGGTGCCGATGTTTTTAACCACCACTTGATCGCCAGCCTGAGCCGCCACGCGACCGAACACTGAGCCAACGGTATTCGACTGGGCGAGGACCGTGCCCGAGATGCAGCTAAGACTGACCGCCAATGCAACGGCAGAATACCGCCACAGCTGAGAAGGTTTCTTGATTTGTGCCACTGACTACTCTCCAGATGGTTGATCGATAGACCCACTCCAGGAGCAAGGCACATGCCGGTCTTGTGAAGCCTTTATGTACTTGCTCCTGGAACGTGTGAACCGATTGTGACGGAAGGTCACGTCCGGGGAGTCCCCCCACTAATCCTTAGTGGCACGCAAACAGGCTGTTTTGTTGCTTGAATGCTGCACAGAACTAGGGGGAACGAGGGTGGTTGACGCCAGTTGTGGCGTCTCGCCTCTTTGTCGGCGATCTTTCCTCGGTCAGACCAGTCATCTAGAAAGCCGGCTCAGTGCCAGCCGATGAGGGCGTCCCGCCCTTCCACAGCCAACTGCACGCGCATGCCCAGAGGCATGGTGACCTTGGTCGGCACGTGCCCGAAGGGGAAGCCGGTCAGGATGGGCACGCCGGTCTGCTGGCGCAGATGCTCGACTGCGGCCTTGAGGTCGTAGCCGCGGTCCATGGGTGACTTGCGCCACTCGGTGAAGGCCCCGAGCAGGATGGCCTTCTGCGCGGCGAACACACCGGCCTGGTGAAGCTGCAGCAACATCCGCTCGACGCGGTATGGGTGCTCGGCCACATCCTCCAGGAAGAGAATGCCGCCGCGCACCTTGGGCCAGTGCGGCGTGCCCAGCAGGGAACACAGCATGCTCAGGTTCCCCCCCCACAGAACACCGCTGGCGCTCAGGCCATCGAAACCGGCCGGCGCGCGAAAGCCCACGGCTTCGAGCTCTCCGAACATGGCCTCGCAAAAGCAGTCCGGCGTCACCTCGTCCAGGGACTCTGCACCAAAATCGCCCGCCGCCATTGGACCGCACCAAGTTGGCGCCTTCTTGTGGGCCAACAGCCCCATCTGCAGGGCGGTCAGATCGCTGTGCCCGACCCAACGCGTGCCCTGGTCCACACTGCGGGCCAGCAGATCCCAGTCCAGGCGATCCAGCAGACGGGACAGGCCATAGCCGCCCCGCGTGGCCAGGGCGACGGAGGGGGCCTCGGCGGCCACCCGGTGGATGGCGGCCAGACGCTGATCGTCGTCGCCAGCGAAACGCTGACTCTTGGACAGCGCCGCTTCGTCGATGCGCACCGCGAAGCCTCGGGCCTTCAACCGGGCCGCGGCCAGCTTGACCGGCGCGGCCTTCAGCACCACGCCGGCAGGCGAATAGATCGTGAGGGAAGGCTTGGCTTCGAGGTTCATGTCAGACCACGGGTAGGAGAAAATTCGTCAAGGGCATCCAGCGGCAGTTCCTGCACCTCCCCGGCGGGAATGGCCGAGGTCAGAGGTGGGTCCGCCGCCTCCGCAGGGGCCGCCTGTCGCAAGGCACGCTGCTGGCGCCGACGCTCCGCAAAGAAGTCCCGCAGGATCTGCCCGCAGGCATCGGACATCAGCCCGCCCTGCACCTGGGTGTGGTGGTTCAGCTGCGGCTGGGCAAACAGATCCACCACCGAACCGGCCGACCCTGTCTTCGGATCCAGCGCCCCGAAGACCACCCGCTTGAAGCGCGCATGCATCAGGGCCATGGCGCACATGGCACAGGGCTCCAGGGTGACGAAGAGCTCGCAGTCGGGCAGGCGGTAGTTCTCCACCAGTTGGGCCGCGTGCCGCAGCGCCACCAGTTCGGCGTGGGCCGTCGGATCGTGCGTGGTGATGGGGCGGTTGTAGCCCGTGGCCAGCACCTGGCCGTCGCGCATGATGACCGCGCCCACCGGCACCTCGCCGGCCAGCCAGGCATTCTGGGCCTGGTCCAGCGCGATCCGCATCGCGGCTTCGTCCTGCGTGGAGAATGTGGGCGTGATGCGCTGTGGCTCGGTCATGATCGGTCGCGGTGGACGGGCATGATGCCACGCCCCGGGCCCGATCACCGCAACAGAACAGCCAGCACGGGCGCCATCAGCACGTTCATCACGCCCACCAGCACCATCACCAGCCCCGCGACGGCCCCCTCCTCGCGCCCCACCTGGCTGGCCTTGGCCACGCCCGCACCGTGGGCCCCCATGCCGAACAAGGCGCCCCGGGCCAGGCTGCTGCGCAAGGGCAGCCAGCGCAGCATGCCCTCGCCCAGCGCGGCGCCCAGCACGCCGGTGAAGACGACGAACACGGCGGTCAGATCGGGCACACCCCCGATGTCGCCCGACACGGTCATCGCAAACGGCGTGCTGATGGAGCGCGGCAGCAGGCTCAGGCGCAATTCCCCCCCGACACCCAGCAAGGTGGCCAGCCCCCAGGCCGACACCATGGCGGCCGAACTGCCCGCCACCATGCCCAGCAACAGTGCCGGCCAGTGGCGGCGGATCAAGGCCCGCTGCTCGAAGATGGGCACAGCAAAGGCCACCGTGGCCGGCCCCAGCAGCAACACCATCCAGTGCGTACCGCGGATGTAGTCGCTGTAATCTTCATGGGCCAGCAGCACCAGTGCGATGAGCACGGCCGGTGTCATGGCCAGCGGCGCGCTCCACCACCGGGGCAGCAGCCGATGAAAGGACTTGGCGGCCAGGTAGATGAGGATGGTGATGGTCGACCATCCAAGGGTCAGCAACAACGTGCCCATGACAGCTCCTCAGGCCGTGGCCTCGTGATGGGTCAGGCGCAGCACCATGTCGACCACCACCGACGTGACGGCCATCACGGTCAGCGTGCCCAGCACGATCACGGCCAGCACCTTGGCGCCCAGCCAGCCGAACAGCTCAGGGTGGTTGAGCACCGCCAGCACGGCCGGCACGAAGAACAGCAGCATTTCGGCCAGGAACCACTGGGCGCCGCGACGCAGGCTGCCCAGCTGAATCTGGCCGGTCGCCAGCAGCAGCAGGGTGAGCACCATGCCGACGATGCCGCCGGGCAGGCCGATGCCGCTGACCCGAACAATGGCTTCGCCCGCCAGCCAGGCCAGCACCAACAGAGCGATCTGCACCAGGCGATGGTGGCGCCACTGGCGACGTGCGATCACGGACATGTCATGCAAGCTCATGGGAATTACCTCCTGCTGGCTTGCAATGTATGGCGCACCGCAGCATGATGAAAGCGAATTGTTCTACTGACTTCAATTCCAATTTGGAATGGACATCAAACTCCGCCCCCTGCGCGCCCTGGTGGAAGTGACCCGCCAGGGCGGCTTTTCACAGGCGGCCCGCACCGTCTTCGCCACCCAGTCCGCCGTCAGCAAGGCCGTGCGCCAGTTGGAGGAAGATCTGGGCTTCGTGCTGCTGGACCGCGACGTGCACCCGCCACGCCTCACCCCGGCGGGGGAGATCGTGCATCGGCGCGCCCTCACCCTGCTGGCCGAGCAGGACGACCTGCTGGCCGAGCTCAACGCCTTGCGGGGGCTGCAGCGGGGCGAACTTCGCCTGGGTCTGCCCCCCATCGGCAGCAGCCAGCTCTTTGCGCCGGTGTTCGCCACCTTCCGGGCCCGCTACCCCGGCATCGACATCCGGCTGGTGGAGCACGGCTCCAAGCGGCTGGAAGAGGTGCTGCGGGCCGGCGAAATCGATCTGGCCGGCCTGCTCGCGCCGGTGCCCGCCGAGTTCGATTTCAAGCTGGTGCGCCAGGAACCCATCGTGGTCCTGATCGCAGCAGCCCATCCCCTGAGCCAGGCCTCAGAGCTCGAACTGGCTCGACTCTCGGCCCTGCCCTTCGTGCTGTTCGAGTCGGGCTTTGCGCTCAATCCGATCATCCTGGAGGCCTGTCAACAGGTGGGCTTCACGCCCCATGTGGCGGCGCGCACCAGCCAGATCGACTTCATGATCGAACTGGTGGCCGCCGGCCTGGGCATCGGCTTCCTGCCCCGCATGATGGCCGAGCAACGGCGGCACAGCGGTGTGCGCGTGGTGGGCCTCACCGCTCCGTCACTCACCTGGCTCATGGCGCTGGCCTGGCGGCGTGGAGCCTATCTGTCCCATGCGGCCCAGGCCTGGCTGGATCTGATTGATCCTGCGCGCTGAGCAGTCCCGAGCAGCTCAGGCCTGATTCACGTCAGGCAGAGACCAGCGCCCCAGCACGCGGTGCTGGGTCTTGCCCAGCAGGCTGTGAATCAGCACGAACTCCCGCACCGTCCACCGCAGCGGTTCGACCGGCGATTCCGGCAGCTCGCGCGGTGCGTAGGTGAGCGTCACATGCGGGGTGAAGCGGACATCCACCGAGTGCCCCAGACCCTCGCGGGCCATGGCCAAGCCCAGCTCACGCTGGAAGTCCATCAGGGCGCCGTCCTGACCTTCGGCCGACCGAAGGACGAACGGTGCCTTGTCCCGCCGCATGCGAAAGCTCATCGCGTAGTCCAGTACCACCTCGAAGGGCGGGCTGGCCATGCGTGTGGCCGCGCGGCCCGCAGCGTCCACCACGTCGGCGGGCAGGCCGGCATGGTCGCCCAGATGGTGCAGCGTGATGTGCAGCCTCTCCGGCGCAATCAGTTTGCTGTGCAGGCCGTGCGTCTCGCACAGCGCCTTGCCGAGTGCGGTGATCTGCGCACAGGCTGCCACGGAAGGCTGCAAGGCAAAGAACAGCCGGTCCGTCGGCACCGCCGGCGGCGGCGCCTCGAAACCCATCAGCGACAGCTGGTCGGACAAAGGCTCACTCCCACTCGATGGTGGCCGGCGGCTTGCTCGAGACGTCGTAGGTCACGCGGTTGATGCCACGCACCTCGTTGATGATGCGGCTGGAGACCTTCTTGAGCAGGCTGTAGGGCAGCTCGGCCCAGTCGGCCGTCATGAAGTCGCTGGTCTGCACCGCGCGCAGGGCCACCACGTAGTCGTAGGTGCGGCCATCGCCCATCACGCCCACGCTCTTGACCGGCAGGAAGACGGTGAAGGCCTGGCTGGTCAGGTCGTACCAGCTCTTGCCGGAGTTCGGCTCGATGGTGGAACGCAATTCGTCGATGAAGATGGCATCGGCCCGGCGCAGCAGGTCGGCGTATTCCTTCTTCACCTCGCCCAGGATGCGCACCCCCAGGCCAGGGCCCGGGAAGGGATGGCGGTAGACCATTTCCGGCGGCAGGCCCAGGGCCACGCCCAGTTCGCGCACCTCGTCCTTGAACAGCTCGCGCAGCGGCTCCAGCAGCTTCAGGCCCAGTTGCTCAGGCAGGCCGCCCACGTTGTGGTGGCTCTTGATGGTGGTGGCCTTCTTGGTCTTGGTGCCACCGCTCTCCACCACGTCCGGGTAGATGGTGCCCTGGGCCAGGAAGGTCGCGCCCTTGTGGCCACCGTCGCCCGCCTTCAGCTTGGCCGCCTCGGCCTTGAAGACATCGACAAACAGGCCGCCGATGATCTTGCGCTTCTTCTCGGGGTCGGTCACGCCGGCCAGTTGGCCCAGGAACAGCTCGCTGGCATCCACGCGGATCACCTTCGCGTGCAGCTTGCCTTCGAACATGTCCATCACCATGTCGCCCTCGTTCAGGCGCAGCAGGCCGTGGTCCACGAAGACGCAGGTCAGCTGGTCACCGATGGCGCGGTGGATCAGGGCCGCGGCCACGCTCGAATCGACGCCGCCGGACAGGCCGAGGATCACTTCCTCGTCACCCACCTGCTCGCGGATCTTGGCGACCGCCTCCTCGATGTAGTTGCCCATGATCCAGTCGCCCGCGCAGCCGGCGATCTCGCGCACGAAACGGGTCAGCATGGCCGCGCCCTGCACGGTGTGGGTCACCTCGGGGTGGAACTGGACGGCGTAGTAGCCCTTGTCCTCGTTGGCCATGCCAGCGATCGGGCAGCTGGGGGTGCTGGCCATCAGCTTGAAGCCCTGCGGCAGGGTCGTGACCTTGTCGCCGTGGCTCATCCAGACCTTGAGCATGCCGTGGCCCTCGGCGGTGGCGAAGTCCTGCACACCGTCCAGCAGGCGGGTGTGGCCATGGGCGCGCACCTCGGCATAGCCGAACTCGCGGGTGTCGCTCCAGCTCACCTCGCCGCCCAGTTGCACCGCCATGGTCTGCATGCCGTAGCAGATGCCCAGCACCGGCACCCCCAGGTCCCACACCGCCTGCGGCGCGCGCAGTTGGTGGTCCTCGTAGGTGCTGGCGTGGCTGCCCGACAGGATGATGCCCTTGGGGGCATAGCTGCGGATGAAGTCGTCCGACACATCGTTCGGGTGGATCTCGCAGTACACATGGGCCTCGCGCACGCGCCGTGCGATCAGCTGGGTCACCTGGGAGCCGAAGTCGAGGATCAGGATCTTGTCATGCATGGTGGGATCTCAGGTGGGAGCCGCCTCGGCCTCGATCGGCTTGAGCGGAGAAGGATGGCGACGGAAATGCTGGATGGCCAGCACGGTGGCCAGCACCTGCAGTGCGGCACACAGGTAGAACGGCGCGCCGATGCGCCAGTCGCCATGCGGGTAATGGGCGGTCAGCTGCAGCAGGAAGGAGCCGATCACCGGCGCCGCCACGGCCGTCAGGCTGTTGAGCGAGGCCACCGCGCCCAGTGTGCGCCCTTGGGAATGTTCATCCACCGCGGTGGACACGACCGTCTGGAGGGTGGTGTTGACCATCATGCCGAAGATGTCGAGCACGATGATGGCGTACATCATCCAGCCCCGGTTGGCCAGGCCCCACAGCAGGTAGCAGATGGCCGAGGACACCAGGCCGATCACCGCGATGCGCTGCGGCGCGATGCGCTTGACCGCCACGCGGATCAGCCCCCCCTGCACCAGCACGGCCATCACGCCAATGGCGAACAGCGACCAGCCGTTCTCCTTCGGCCCCCAGCCGAACTTGAAGGTGGTGTAGAGCACCCAGGTGGTGTGCAGGATGAACTGGGCCAGGCTGGACAGGCCGATGACCGCGACCAGGGTGCCGATGCCTTCGGTCTCGCCCAGCCGCCGCAGCGAGGCCACCGGGTTGGCCTTGCGCCAGTCGATCGACACGCGCCGGTCCTTGGGCAGGGATTCGGGCAGCACGAACACGCCGTAGATCGCGTTCACGATGGCCAGGCTGCCCGCGACGAAAAAGGGCAGGTGCAGACTGATGTGGCCCAGCAGCCCGCCCATCACCGGGCCGAGCACGAAGCCCATGCCGAAGGTGGCGCCCAGCATGCCAAAGCGCTTGGCCCGCTCCTGCGGCGTGGAAATGTCCGCCACATAGGCCTGGGCCACCGCCGCGTTGGCCTGCAGCGCACCGCTGACCAAGCGCACGGCGATCAGCATCCACACCGCCGTGGCCAGGCCGGTGACGAAGAAGCTCAGCGCCAGGCCGGTGAAGCCCAGCAACAACACGGGCCGACGGCCGAAATGGTCGGACGCGGCCCCCAGCACCGGCGAACCGAAGAAGTTGGCCACCCCAAAAGCCAGGCTGACCATGCCGTACCAGAAGGCCTGGTCGGTCTGGGAGCCGGTGAAGGTGCCGACCAGCGGCGCCAGCACCGGGATGATGAGCCCGATCGACACCATGTCGATCAAGACGGTCAGCATGATGAACGGCATCGCGGCCGTCCGCTGGCGAGGTGTGCTTTGCGGGTTCTCGGCTGGGCTCATCGGACGCATCGGACTTCAGGCAGAGGCTTCAATGACAGCGCCCGGACGGGCCGGGCGCTGCGAAGGGTCACGACGGGAGCTCACTCCGCCCGGTAGTTGGGCGCTTCCTTGGTGATCTGCACATCGTGCACATGGCTTTCGCGGATGCCGGCCGCCGTGATCTCGACGAACTCGGCACGGTCGCGCATCTCGTCGATGGTGGCACAACCGCAATAGCCCATCGAAGCCCTCAGGCCGCCGGCCATCTGGTAGATGATCGAGACCAGCGAGCCCTTGTAAGGCACGCGGCCTTCGATGCCCTCGGGCACCAGCTTGTCAGCGTTCGGATTGGTGGTCTCGTCGTTTTCCTGGAAGTAGCGGTCGGCCGAACCGGCCTTCATCGCCCCGATCGAGCCCATGCCGCGGTAGCTCTTGTAGCTGCGGCCCTGGTAGAGGATGACCTCGCCCGGTGCTTCCTCGGTGCCGGCGAACATGCCGCCCATCATCACGGTGCTGGCACCGGCGGCGATGGCCTTGGCGATGTCGCCCGAGTAGCGGATGCCGCCGTCAGCGATCAGCGGCACGCCGGTGCCCTTGAGCGCCGTGGCCACGCTGTCGATGGCCATGATCTGGGGCACGCCCACACCCGCAACGATGCGGGTGGTGCAGATGGAGCCCGGGCCGATGCCGACCTTGACCGCATCGGCTCCCGCCTCGACCAGCGCCAGCGCCGCAGCGCCGGTGGCGATGTTGCCGCCCACGACCTCGATCTGCGGATAGTTGCGCTTGACCCAGCGCACCCGCTCGATCACGCCGGCCGAGTGGCCATGGGCCGTGTCGACGATCAGCGCATCCACGCCGGCCTTGACCAGCAGCTCCACGCGCTCTTCGGTGCCCTCGCCCACGCCCACCGCCGCACCCACGCGCAGCTTGCCGTGCGAATCACGGGCTGCGTTGGGGAAGGTGGTCTGCTTGGTGATGTCCTTGACGGTGAAGAGACCGCGCAGCTCGAAGGCGTCGTTGACGACCAGCACACGCTCGAGCTTGTGCTTGTGCATCAGCTCCTTGGCCTCGGCCAGCGAAGCGCCTTCCTTCACGGTGATCAGGCGCTCGCGGGGCGTCATGATCTCGCGCACCGGCACGTCCAGACGGGTCTCGAAGCGCAGATCCCGGCCCGTGACGATGCCGACCACACGGCCCGCATCGATCACCGGGAAGCCCGAGATGCCATGCTGGGCGGACAGCGCCTTCACCTCGTGCACCCGGGTCTCGGGCGAGATGGTGATGGGGTCCTTCAGCAGGCCGGATTCATAGCGCTTGACCCGCGCCACCTCGGTCGCCTGCTGCTTGGGCGTGAGGTTCTTGTGGACGATGCCCATGCCACCTTCCTGGGCGATCGTGATCGCCAGGCGGGCTTCGGTCACCGTGTCCATCGCTGCCGACACAAGCGGCAGGTTCAGAACGATGTTGCGGGAGAAATGGGTGGCCAGCGAGGTGTCGCGCGGCAGCACTTGAGAGAACGCGGGGACCAGCAACACATCGTCGAAGGTCAGCGCTTTGCCAAGAAGGCGCATGGGGAAAGCTCCAGACGCAAAAGCGGATTATACGGAATGCGCACACATCTTTCCTGTCCGCATGGATACACATTGCCCTGCCCGCAGGCGGAGCACCGCCTTACACTCCCGCCTGCACTCTCGACCGCATTCGTCGGATGCGATGTTTCCCCCGATCCTGCCGCCTGTCATGACGCTGTCCCGCCTTTGCCTGTTGGGCCTTCTGGCCCTCGCCGCCACGGCCGCCTCGGCCCAGTCCATCTGGAAGTGGCGCGACCGGGACGGCCACGTGATGGTCAGCGACCGGCCGCCCGGCCCAGACGTCCCGGACAAGGACATCCTGCAGCGCCCCAACGCCGCGCACCTGCCGACGGCCTCCGGAGACACCGCCCAGCCGGTCGCCGCGGCGACCTCCGCCGGCACCGACAAGGACCTGGAAGCCCGCAAGAACAAGCTGGCCCAGAGCCAGGCCGCCGCCAAGGAGGCCAAGGCCAATGCCGACAAGGAGCGCCTGAGCGCCGAGAAGGCCCAGAACTGCCAGCGTGCCCGCAACCAGTTGCAGATGCTGCAAAGCGGCGCCCGCATCGCGCGGGCCAACGACAAGGGCGAGCGCGAATTCCTGGACGACAAGGCCCGTGCCGACGAGATCGGCCGCGCGCAGCAGCAGATCAGCGCCAGCTGCGAGTGAGGCCGTCGCCCGGGCAGGCCGGCAGGGCTCAGCCGGCCTTGTCCACCTTCTGCTTGCGATAGCGCTGACGGCGCGCTTCCTTCGGATCGACGGTCAGCGCCCGCCAGATCTCCACCCGGTCGTTCGGGCGCAGCACCGTCTCCAGCGGACGGGCTTTCATCCACACCCCCACGGACAGCGTGTCGTCCAGCGGCAGCCCATGCCGTGCCAGCAGGCCACTGGCCTGCAGCGCCTGCGCCACGGTGCTGCCCGCCGGCAGCGTCAGGGCGACGCGGTCCACCTGGCGCGGCGCCGGGCTGTAGGCCACCTCGATGTCCAGCACGGCGGGCATCTCAGCGGGGGCCATAGACCTGCTCCGCGCGCTTCACGAAGGACTCGACAAAGGTGTTGGCCACCCGGTCGAACACCGGGCTGAGCACCAGCTCCAGCGGCCGGCTGGAAAAGGCATAGCGCAAATCGAACTCGACCTTGCAGGCCTTGGGCGGCTCCTGGGTCGAACCCAGCGGCAGAAAGTCCCAGGAACCTTCCAGCATCGAGAACGGCCCGTCCACCAGACGCATCAGCACCTGCCGGTCGGGCTGGTGGGTGTTGCGGGTGGTGAAGGCGTGGCGCACGCCGGCATAGTGCAGGTGCACCTTGGCCGTCACGCCGTCCTCACGCGTCTCCAGGACCTCGCCCCGTTCACACCAGGGCAGGAACTGCGGGTAGGCCGGCACATCGGTCACCAGGCGGTACATCTCGGCCGGGGTGTACCAGAGCAGGACGGACTTCTTGACGTGCTTCATACAATGGTCCGATTTTAAGGGGCCCATCGGCCCACCCTGATTGCCCCCATGTCCGCCCTGATCGCAGAAAACCGCCGAGCCCGTTTCGAATACCACATCGAAGAGCAATTCGAGGCCGGTGTGGTGCTGGAAGGCTGGGAGGTCAAGGCCATCCGCGCCGGCCAGGTGCAGCTCACCGACGGCTACGTGGTGATCCGCGACGGCGAGCTCTATCTGATCGGCTGCCGCATCAATGCGCTGCGCAGCGCCTCCACCCATGTGCACCCGGAAGCCGACCGCACCAAGAAGCTGCTGATGCACAAGGAGCAGATCAAGCGGCTGGTGGGCAAGGTGGAGCAGCGCGGCTTCACCCTGGTGCCCCTGAACCTGCACTACAAGGCCGGCCGCGTGAAGGCCGAGATCGCACTGGCCAAGGGCAAGGCCCAGCACGACAAGCGCGAGACCGAGAAGAAGCGCGACTGGGAACGGGAGAAAGGCCGGCTGATGCGCCACAAGGTCTCCGGCCCGGCCAAGGATTGAACGACACACGATGAGCAGCAGCACCCGCACCCTGGACGACATCCTCTACCCGCCGCTGGAGCCGCTGCGCAGCGGTCATCTGCAGGTCGATGGCCGCCACAGCCTCTACTGGGAGACCAGCGGCAACCCCGCCGGCATCCCGGTCATCTTCGTGCACGGTGGCCCGGGCGCGGGCACCTCGCCGCGCAGCCGCCGCTACTTCGATCCGGCCCGCTACCACATCGTCCTGCTGGACCAGCGCGGCTCGGGCCAGTCCACCCCACTGGGCGACTGCCAGGACAACACCACCGAGTTGCTGATCGCCGACTTCGAGCAGCTGCGCGAGATGCTGGGCATCGAGCGCTGGCTGGTCTTCGGCGGCTCCTGGGGCTCCACCCTCTCGCTGGCCTACGCCCAGGCCCATCCTCAGCGCTGCCTGGGCCTGGTGCTGCGCGGCATCTGGCTGGGCACGCAGGAAGAGATCGACTGGTGGCTCTATGGCGTGCGCAACATCTTCCCGAAGGAATGGGAAGCCTTCGCCGGCTTCATCCCCGAGGGCGAGCGCGGCGACCTGCTGGGGGCCTACCAGCGCCGCCTGACCCACACCGATCCGGCCGTCTACCTGCCCGCGGCGCGCGCCTGGGCCCGCTACGAAGGCGCCTGCATCTACCTGCACCCGCAACCCGAGGCGGTGGCCGCCATGACGGACGACACCGCCGCACTGGGCATGGGCCGGCTGGAGGCGCACTACTTCGCCCACCAGGCCTTTCTGCGGCCCGGGCAGTTGATCGATGGCGTGCCGGCCATCCAGCACCTGCCGGCCATCATCGTGCACGGCCGCTACGACGTGATCTGCCCGGTGCGCTACGCCCATGCGCTGGCCGACGCCTGGCCCCAGGCGCGGCTGGTGGTCGTGCCCGATGCCGGGCACTCGTCCTACGAGCCCGGCATCGCTGCCGAACTCGTGGCCGCCACCGACCGCTTTGCGGCCACCGGCCGGCTGGTCTGAGCCAGGTTCAGCGGGTGTGGTGCACGGCCTGCTGGCCGTAGACCGACACCGGCAGCCCCTCCATGCGGGCCTTGAGCTGCAAGGCCAGGTACAGCGAGTAGTGGCGTGACTGGTGCAGGTTGCCGCCGTGGAACCACAGCCCCGGCTGCTGCGTGGGCTTCCACATGTTGCGCTGCTCGCCTTCCCAGGGCCCCGGGTCCTTGGTGGTGGCCGAGCCCAGGCCCCACACCTTGCCCACCCGGTCGGCCACCTCGGGGCTGATCAGGTCGGCGACCCAGCCGTTCATCGAGCCGTAGCCGGTGGCATAGACCACCAGGTCGGCCGGCAGCTCGGTGCCGTCGTCCAGCACCACCGCGGTCTCGCTGAGGTGGCTGATGCCCTTGCCCGACTGCAGCTTGATGCTGCCGTCGATGACCAGGTCGCAGGCGCCCACGTCGATGTAGTAGCCCGAGGCGCGGCGCAGGTACTTCATGAACAGGCCCGAGCCATCGTCGCCGAAGTCCAGCATGAAGCCGGCCTTCTCCAGCGCGCGGTAGAAGTCCGCATCCCGCTCGCGGATCTGGTCGTACAGCGGCTTCTGGAAGTCGGCCATGATGCGATAGGGCAACGAGGCGAAGATCAGGTCCGCCTTGCGGGTGCTGACCCCGTTGGCCACGGCCTGCTCCGAATACAAGGCGCCCAGGCCGATCTCCATCAGCGAGTCCGAACGCACGATGTGGGTGGACGAGCGCTGCACCATGGTGACATCGGCCTCGTGCTCCCACAGCGCCGCGCAAATGTCGTGTGCCGAGTTGTTGGCCCCGATCACCACCACCTTCTTGCCCCGGTAAGCGTCCGGCCCCGGGTGCTGCGAGGAGTGCTGCTGCTCGCCGCGGAACACGTCCTGGCCGGGGATCTTCGGGATGTTGGGCTTGCCGGACATGCCGGTGGCGAACACCAGCTGCTGGGGCCGCAGCACCAGGGTCTCGCCGTCGCGCTGCACCGTCACTTCCCAGGCCTGGGTGGTCTCGTTCCAGCGCGCCTGCGTCGCCCGGGTGGACGGCCAGTAGTTGACCTCCATGACCTTGGTGTACATCTCCAGCCAGTCGCCGATCTTGTCCTTGGGCGCGAACACCGGCCAGTTGTCCGGAAACGGCAGGTACGGCAGGTGGTCGTACCAGACCGGGTCGTGCAGGCACAGCGACTTGTAGCGCCCGCGCCATTGGTCGCCCGGGCGCTCATGGGTGTCGATCACGATGTGCGGCACGCCCAGCTGGCGCAGCCGCGCACCCAGGGCGATGCCGCCCTGCCCGCCCCCGATCACCAGCACATAGGGCTGCGTGCTGCGGCCCAGCTCGGCGGCCTCCTGCTCGCGCTTCTCCAGCCAGGTCTGGCGGTGCTTGTGGATGCCGTGCTCGGCCCCCTTGGGGCGACGCAGGCCCAGCGGCTCCTCGAAGCCCTTGAGCTCCTGCATGGTGGTCAGCAGGGTCCAGATGCGGCCGTTCTTCAGGCGCAGGTGGCCGGTGCCCCGGGCCAGGCGGGTGTCGATGCTCAGCCAGGCCGAGACCACGCCGTCGGCCTCCTCCACCGTCTCCTTCGGATCGAGTTCGAAGCGCACCGGCAGGGCCGGGCTGAGCTGGTGGCGCAGCATCTCGGTGATCTGCGCCGGTCCCTCCATCGTCTTCAGGTTCCAGGTGAAGAGCACCAGGTCGCGCCAGTAGCTCTCGTCGGCGAAGAGGCCGGCCACGGCCTCGCTCTTCTCGGCGGCCAGGCCCTGGTTGAGCGCGTCCAGCACGGCCTGTGCTGCGGCCCGGGGATCGGAGGTGGAAGGAAGGGTCATGCGTGTCTCCTGTGTCGTGTTGCAGCGCTCGTCGGCGCCGCAGCTCTTTCGGCAATGCCTGTGCCAACCACCGGATCGGCACGGCGCTGCGCCCGGGTTCGAGGTGCCTTCTTCCCTTGTACAGGCCCCTGCGCTGGCCCCTCTGCGCCCGTCCCGCTGCACCCCTGTGGCGGGGCTGGCCCTGTTCGGCGCCCGCGCCACAGGTGTTGCATCGGCAGCGGACGGCTGCGACAGCGCCGCGACACCTGTCGCACCGAGCGCCTCAACGCCCCTGCGCCGGGGTGTGGGTAAACCTCCATGCAGCGCCGCAAGGCCCTTGCCCACAATCAAGTGACGCCCACGGTGGCCCCCTCGCATGAACGCACGCTCCTACGCCTCCCATGTCCAGGAGATCGAGTCCTTCGGCCTCGGTCTGAACCGCGGCGCTCCTGCGCGGGACGCGGCCGTGCTGCGCAGCTGGCAGCGCTGCATCGAACGCCATCGGCTGGACCCGGCCGCCACCTGCGAGGCCTACATCGTCCCCGAGGGCCAGCTGCGGGTGCACCGCGAGGAATCCGAGCCGCTGATCCGCATTGCCCGCAGCGGGCTGGAGCGCCTGTACCAGCAGCTGGCCGGCCTGCAGTACGTGCTGCTGCTGGCCGACCGCCACGGCATCACGGTGGACTTCCTCGGCCACGAGGGCGACGCCGACGCGCTGCGCCGCGCCGGGCTCTACCTGGGCTCCGACTGGCGCGAAGACCGCGCCGGCACCTGTGCGGTGGGGGCCTGTCTGGAAGGCGGTGAGGCGCTGATCATCCACCAGAGCGACCACTTCGACTACACGCACACGCCGCTGTCCTGCACCGCCGCGCCCATTTACGACCACCGCGGCGAGCTGGCCGCGGTGCTGGACCTGTCGCTGCTGCGCTCGCCCGAATCGCGCAGCAGCCAGAGCCTGGCCCTGCACCTGGTGACGTCCACCGCCCGGCGCATCGAGCTGGCCCACCTGATGGAGCGCTCGCGCAGCGACTGGGTGCTGCGCCTGTCCCGCTCACCCGACTTTCTGGACGTGGACCCGGACGCCGCGCTGACGCTGGACGGCGCGGGCCGGGTGCGCGGCATGACGCAGGCCGCGGCCCGCATCCTGGCGCAGGCCATCGGCCTGCCCTGGGCCGAGCGGCGCGACCTGCTGGGCCTGCCGCTGGAGCGCTTCTTCGAGCTGGATGTGGACGGCCTGCCCAGCCTGCTGCGCCACCGCCTGGCACAAGACCGCATCGTGCGCGCCCGCGACGGCAGCATCCTGTTCGCGCACGCCATCGAGCCGCAGCGCGGTGGCGCCACGCCGGTGCGCGACGCGGCCCCGGCCACCTCCACCGCCACAGCCAGCCCGGTGCCGCAGGCGCTGCGCGCCCTGTCGGCCGGCGACGCCCGCCTGGACGCGCTGCTGCACAAGGCCGCCCGGCTGGCCCCGCAGCGCCTGCCGGTGATGATCCAGGGCGAGACCGGCGCCGGCAAGGAGTACCTGGCCCGCGCCCTGCACGCGGCCAGCGGCCGGCCGGGGCCCTTCGTCGCCATCAACTGCGCCGCCATCCCGGAGACCCTGCTGGAGAGCGAGCTCTTCGGCTACCTGCCCGGCACCTACACCGGCGGCGCCAGCCGCGGCAAGACGGGCCTGGTGGAGGCCGCGCACCGCGGCACCCTGTTCCTGGACGAGATCGGCGACATGCCGCTGCACCTGCAGGCCAAGCTGCTGCGGGTGCTGTCCGAGTCGGAGATCACGCCGCTGGGCGCGCGTCAGCCCAAGCCGCTGGACCTGCGGGTCATCTCGGCCAGCCACCGGCCCCTGGCGGTGCTGGTGGACCAGGGCCTGTTCCGCCAGGACCTGCTGTTCCGCCTGAACGCGGCCCAGCTGAGCCTGCCGCCGCTGCGCCTGCGTCAGGACCTGGACGCCCTGATCGACCGCCTGGCCGAGGCCCAGCGCGCGGGCCTGCGGCCCACGCCCGAAGCCCGCGCCCTGCTGCGCGCCCATGGCTGGCCGGGCAACCTGCGCGAGCTGCACAACGCCCTGTGCCATGCGGCCGCGCTGAGCGAAGGGCCGTGCTTCGGCCCGGAGCATCTGCCGGAGACGGTGCTGGCCACGGCGGCGGAAGAGCCCCAGACCCGCGCGCTGCCCCCTCGCCTGCCGGCGCCGCCCCAGGAACCGCCCCCGCAGGTCGGCAAAGCGGCTGATCCCGTGGAAACCGCTGATCCTGCGATGGCGCTGGAGCAGTTGCTGCAGCGCTGCCAGGGCAATGTGTCCGAAGCGGCCCGCCTGCTGGGTGTCAGCCGCTCCACCATCCACCGCCGCATCCAGCGCCTGGCGCTGGGCGAGCGGCGGGTGCGGTGGTCCTCCGCCGACGGACGAGGCTGAGCCCGGAGCCCGTGCTTCAGCGCGCGTCCAGCCGGGCCAGGCCGGCGGCCAGGTCGGCGATCAGGTCGTCCACCGCCTCCAGGCCGATGCACAGGCGCACCAGCGTGCCGCGGTAGGGGCTGCCCAGCTTGCGCATGGCGCCGCCCTGGTAAGGCACGGCCAGGCTCACCGGCCCGCCCCAGCTCCAGCCGATGCGGAAACGCTGCAGCCCATCGACGAAGCTGTCCACCTGCGTGGCGCTGAAACGCGGGTCCATCTCCAGCGTCAGCAGGCCGGCCGCGGCGCGGCACAGCGCCGCCCAGTGGGCATGGCCGGGGGAATCCGGCAGCGCCGGGTGCAGCACGCGTGTCACCTGCGGCTGGGCCTGCGCCCAGGCCGCGATGCGCCGGGCGGCGGCGTCCTGCGCCGCATAGCGCAGCGGCAGACTGGGCAGGTTGCGCAGCACCAGCTCCACGTCGTTGGCGCCCACGCCCAGGCCCAGGCGGCTGTGCGTCCAGGCCAGCTTTTCGTACAGGGCCGTGTCGCGGCAGGCCACCGAGCCCATCAGCACATCGCCGCCGCCGGAGGGGTACTTGGTCAGCGCATGGATGGTCACGTCCACGCCCAGGCCCTGGCCCAACTCGAAGGCATCGAAGGCCAGGCCGGCGCCCCAGGTGTTGTCCAGGGCGATCACGGCCTGCGGCGCCTTCTCGCGCACCGTGCGCACCAGGGCCGGCAGGTCGGGGAACTCCAGCGTCACCGAGCCCGGCGCTTCCAGCCAGACCAGCTTGACCGTCTCGTCCAGCGCCTGGGCCAGGCTCTCAGGCTGCATGGCGTCGTACAGGCGGTGGCCAATGCCCCAGGCCGCCATCTCGTGGCGGGCGAAGTCCTTGCTGGGGTTGTAGACGTTGTCCGGCAGCAGCAGGGTGTCGCCCGCCTTCAGCAGGCCCATGTTGACCACGGTGATGGCCGACAGACCGCTGGGCGCCAGCAGCACGTGCTGGGCGCCCTCCAGCGTGGCCAGCCGGGCCTCCAGCGTGAAGGTGGTGGGCGTGCCGTGCAGGCCGTAGGTGTAGGCGCTCTTGTCCACCCACTGCCGCTGGCGCAGCGCGGCCATGGTGGGGAAGTAGACGGTCGAGCCTTTGCACACCGGCACCACCGGCGATTCGAAATCGCCCGGAGCGTGGTAGGGGTGGTGGATC
>NZ_BADL01000087.1 GCF_000333615.1 Ideonella sp. B508-1
GTGCTGGGCAGGATGTCCACCTCGGATGAGTTGGACAGCAGGAAGAAGATCAGGATGGTGAACACATCGATCAGGGACACGAGGTTCATGTCCAGATCGGTGTGGTTGCGGGCCTTGCGGGCGGCCCGTTTCTGCAGGGGCGTGAGGGTGGGCACGTCAGCCTCCGTGGGCCGCGGCGGGGGTGCCGCGCGGCGCGTCGCCGATGGAGATGGCCGGGAACAGCTCGGCCTTGACGACCTGGCCGTCCTCGCGGGCGGTGCGGCCCTCGCGGGTGGCGTCCATCACCTTCACCAGCAGTTCATAGGGCGTGTCGGGCTGGGCCAGGATGGTGGCGTCCTTCTGCTCGGGGTACTTGGCCTTGACCTGCATGACCAGCGCATTGAGCGCCTTCAGGTCGGGGCCCTGGGCCGTGTGCGGGATGTGCTGGATCAGGCCGCCCACGCGGTCGCCCACGTCCAGGGCGTCGGGGCGGATGACCACCTCGAGCTGCAGATGGTCGACCTTGAGCTGCTCCACCCCGGCGGATTTCGCCGGCAGCGACAGCTCCAGCACCGCCAGCCGGGTGAACACCGCGGTGGACAGCAGGAAGGGCACGAGCACCACGATCAGGTTGATGAAGGCCGTGACCTCCAGCGCCGCCGGTGTCTTGCGCAAGCGTCGGACTCGCATGTTGCGCTTTCTCGGGCCGGCGGCTCAGCGGCTGCCGGCTTCGGGGGCCAGGCGCTGCACCAGGTTCAGGAAGCTGATCTTGGCGGCCTCCAGGCCGTCGACGATCTCGCCGGTGCGGGCCTGCAGGAAGGCGTGGATGAGCAGGAAGGGGATGGCCACGCCCAGCGCGAAGGCGGTGTTGTTCATGGCGATGGAGATGGAGCCCGACAGCAGCTCGGCCTTCTCGGCCGGGTTCACCTGGGCCACCGCCGTGAAGGCCTTGATCAGGCCCGAGATGGTGCCCAGCAGGCCCACCAGCGTGATGACGTTGGCGAAGGTGGCGATGTAGTGGGTGCGCTTCTCCAGCCGCGGCACGATTTCCATCATGCCTTCCTCCATCGAGGCGTCGATGTCCTCGCGCTTGCGCGAGCTCTGCAGGCGCTGCAGGCCGTTGCTCACCAGCTTGCCCAGCGCGGCGTCGCTCTTGCTGGCCACGCTGTAGACCTCCTTCCACTGGGCCTGCTGCAGCATGGGTTGCACCTGGGCCCACAGGGCGCTGTTCTCGCGGCGGGCGCGGCGCAGGAAGATGAAGCGCTCGATCGCGATGCTCAGCCCGATGGCCATGATGGTCAGGCTGGGGATGATGAACAGGCCGCAGTCCTGGAAGAACTTGACGATGGATTCGAAGGTGGTCATGGCGGGGAACTCCGGGGGCGCGATGCGTGGGGAAAGGGTCGAAGAAGAATGGGGGCAGGTTCAGGGCGCGGGGGCCGATGCGGCGGTGGCCGCGGCCGTGAAGCGTTCGTTGCGGCGGAAGACCTCGCGGTCGATCGGCGAGAGCACCTCGTCGAGCACGCTGGCCGGGGGCTTGCCGGCCAGCGGATCGGTCAGCGGCTTCTTCCAGGGCACGAAGTACAGGACCTTGGGCAGCTCGCGGTTGCCGATGATCTTGCTGGGCGCCACCTCGGCCTGGTCCTGGGCCCGGGCGCTGGTGGTCAGCATCGCCAGGGGCAACAGCAGGCCGATGCCGAGAGCCAGTGTGAGCGAGGGATGCGAGGTCATGGGGTGGTCTCCTTGGCGGGCGCGGAAGCAGCCTTCGGGGCGGCTTGCGCAGCAGCAGAAGGGGCGGCCGCGGGCGCGGCGGGCTTGGGCAGGCGGCGCTGCACCTCGGTGATCCATTTGCCGACCTGGGCGTCGGCGGCCAGGCCTTGTGCGGCGGCCAGCGTCTGGTACTGCTGGTACCAGCGCAGCGCCTCCTCGGGCGAGCCCAGGTAGAGGTCGTTGAGCACGCCCAGGTTCAGGGCCGCGGCGGCGCAGCTGCTGTCGGTCTTCAGGGCCTGGGCCCAGGCCTGTCCCGCGGCCACGAAGTTGCCGTCCTGGCGGGCGGCCAGACCCTGGTGGGTCAGGGCCGCGCCAGCCCCGCAGGGCGCCTCGCGCTCGGCCTTGGCCCAGCGGGCCGGGCGCAGCGAGCGCAGGGCGTCGAAGCTCTGACGCACCCAGCGGTCGTACAGGCCCTGCGGCGCCCGGGCGGCGTTGGCCTCGTGCAGGCCGATGGCCTTTTCCTCGAAGGGATAGGCCTGCTCCTCCAGCATCACGTCGTACTGCTCGCGCTCGAGCTTGCTGAACTTGGCCGGGCGCTTCGAATCCATTACGCGCGGCCGAAGTCCTGGTACACCGCGGCCGTTCGGAAAGTGGCCGCCGTTACGGCCTCGGCCGTGCC
>NZ_BADL01000086.1 GCF_000333615.1 Ideonella sp. B508-1
GCGGCACTGGCGCACGAGCATCTGTTCGCGCTGCGGCAGGCGCTGGAGGCCTTCGACTTCTGCGGCCAGCAACTGGCTCAGTGCGACACCGAGATCGATGCTCAATTGCAGCGCCTGCACATCAGCGACACGGAGCCCGCCAAGGGCAAGAAGCGCGGCAAGGCCCGCAATGCGCCCAAGTTCGACCTGCGCACCCGGCTGTTCCAGATGTGCGGCGTGGACCTCACCCGCATCGATGGCATCGACGTGACCACCGCGTTGGCGGTTCTCTCGGAGACCGGCACCGACATGCGCAAGTTCGCCAGCGACAAGCACTTCGCCTCTTGGCTGGGGCTGTGCCCGGGCACCAAGATCACCGGCGGCAAGGTCATGAGCGGCAAGACCAAACGCTGTGCCAACCGAGCCGCTCAGGCACTGCGGCTGGCCGCTGCAGCGCTGCGTTCAAGCCAATCTGCCCTGGGTGCGTACTTCCGCCGCCTGTGTTCACGCATGGACAAGCCCAAGGCCGTGACGGCCGCCGCCCACAAGCTCGCTCGCCTGATCTACGCCATGCTCACCAAGGGCGAGGAATACACCGATCAAGGTCAAGACTACTACGAGGAGCGCTACCGCCAGCGGGTACTGCACAACCTCAGTCAGCGGGCCAGCAAGCTCGGCATGAAACTCGTCGCAGCAGAACCCGTCTAAAAAAACACCTTTGCAAATCAATCACTTGGTTGGTGTTTCTTGAGAGCCACCAGCGCTGTGGCAGAGCTTTTGACTTCCAGGGCCTCCATTCTTTCACGGCGAGCCCGTACCAAGCTGAGGACGCAGATTAGGAGACCCATGATCGACGGAGCCCAGCGCAATGGACCGAACTGAGTTGGGCATAAGACGAACCAGGCAGTGCTCCAGACTCCGTCGAGTACGGCAGCCCAAGCGGAGCGCTTGAAATTCGGCGCGGCGACTTCTCCGGAAGCATGATTGACCCAGCCGACTAAAGATTTCCAATTTCCTGGCTGCCTGAGAAATGCGGTGACCGTAGTGCCAGGTTCAATTGATGGCCACCCAGGAACGGAGACGTACGGCACGTAGTCTCCGGCGGACATGAAGCTGAAGACCGAGTGTTTGGGATGAAACCGATTCTCTCGATTTCGGTGAACGTGCAACACCTGATCGAATGTGACGACGACCTGTTCCATGGTGGCTAACAGATAGCGTTTATCTGCCGAGCGCAGACGAAGGCATGCGCGCGACGGCGAGCCGAGGCAGATAAACCGTGTTGAACTGAACCATCGTGCCGTCCCTGCCCATGTGGGTCTTTGTTGCAGGCCGCAGGGGGATTGGATCGCCCCGGGCTTTGTTTCAGGCCATTATGGTCGGCCGGGCTCGGACGTAAAGCCCCCCAGGCGTTTGGCTGAGGGGGCCATGGAGGGTTGGGCAGGCCTGGCCACGGTGGTTTCTGGCTGGAGTGAGGGTGCTGGTGGTGTGAAGGCACGCACGCGCCCCGTGCGGGTCGGGGCCCGCACTGACAGGGCAACGCGCAAGGCCAGGCATGTCATGAGGGTGGCCCACGTGCTGTCTGGGTGTGGGCACACTCGCACCCGGGGGCGGGCAGGTGCCTGGCGCCCGGGCGGGATGCCACCACCTGCAGCGGTCCTCGACACTGCGGACAGGTGTGTACGGCCTTGGCCGCCACGCGTTGCATGAAGGC
>NZ_BADL01000085.1 GCF_000333615.1 Ideonella sp. B508-1
ATGACCGTGCCAAGGAAGGGCCACCTTGCAAGGCATTCGGCCCGTTACCCGCCTCGGCCCTGGTGGCCAGGGTGGGGGCTTCAGCAATTTAGACAACGCCCCCAGTTCGGTGCCTGGCTCGGCCTGGTGCCCAGCCAGAATTCCACCGGCGGCAAGGCCAGCCTCGGGCGCATCACCAAGCGCGGCGACGACTACCTGCGCACCCTGCTGATCCAGGGCGCCAAGTCCGCCGTGATGAGTGCCGGCAAACGCACCGATCGCATCAGCCGGTGGTTGGTGCAGCTCAAGGAGCGCGTGGGCTGGCAAAAGGCTGTCGTCGCGCTGGCCAACAAGAATGCCCGCATTCTGTGGGCCGTTCTGACGCGTGGCGTGGCGTTCAACCCCGACCACATCCCTGAACCACCCGCGGCACGCTGCTGTCTCCGACCCCAGCCCGCGGCCTGAGCCCGAAGCCCAAACCCTCGATTCCACAACCGGACGTGCGCCCGAAGATGCCCACCACAGGTCAGACCGGCGGCAGGTGAACTCGGTAACCCTTGCGTGCGCAAAGCACGTCGAGTGAATGGAGCCCTGCCGAGCGGTTCGTATCTGGGGCCTCGGTGAACACCACCGACACAAGCCCGCCTGTAGATGTGCAGTCTGTCCTTCCACGGTGGCGCCTTCGATCACCACGTCCTACTGTTCACTTGAAAGGAATACGGCTTGGGAAGAAGAACACTGAACACCGTTGACTCAGCGGGAAGTCCCTGTAGAAAGGTTAGGCGGTAGATTCATTACTTTGTCTCATCGACGAAGGTGGGAGCAGGGTAGAAGGTGGAAACATTGTGGGTGAACAAGGCGGGCTGCATGGGGTATTTTCGCTGGAATACACGTGGCTCTTTTGCGCCCAATGGTGCAAGTCTTATAGCCTGCCGGCTGCGGGGCGAGTCATATGTATTATCAAGCGATGCGGTGAAATAGTAGAGGTAGGGCTTGATCCATTTAAAGTAGTCGGCTGCATCGATGGATGAGAACGACTCAGTACTTAGATATTTCGGATTTGCTGTTATTGCCTGGGCCAATTCTGCGGCGCTCGCTGGCACCCCAGAGACAAGGGGAACAACATCCCATTGGCCGTCGACCATTACCCATTTGCCAAGATCAGCAAGGTACACCTCCGTTACTACATGGCCGGCGCCCGAGCTTCTTGTTTCTACGTCAGCCATCATGAGTCCGACAACTCGGGCGGGATAACCCACAGCCCCCAATGCACCAGCCAGGACGATTGCATATTCAACGCAACGAAACTGTTTTCCAGTCGTGGCCTCGTCAAGAATCGATATTGGATCACTATGTTGCGGAGTGTTTTCCCCGTTGTGCCTCCAACGAGTGCTCGTCCAATGTGCGATGGAGAGAACGCGTTCAAAATCGGAAGTCCTGCCTTTGACTACTTCATTTAGCTCGTACTGCATTTTCAGCGCGATGAGATAGCTATTCGATGATCGACTGAAGATAGCTGGCAGAGGTTGATTTGGCGAAAGGTCAAATCGAAAGGATTCTGCCAGTGACTGTGTTGAGCTGAGCAAGAGCATGGTCGAAAGCAGAAATGGGGAGATGGACATTGCTAGGCCTAGGAAAGGTCTGCACAACTCGCAACTTGGCGTGGTGGTGCGCTGAGACGATGGGAATGTGATGCTGTGGATGGCAAATTCGCTGCGATTTCCAGGTCCGCAGGCCCGAACAGGTCCGCGACCCGGACCATTTGCCATGCTGCGGACGCACTCATGCCACCGCTCCGATGAGTTTGCGCTGCGCCATCCACAGATGGGACAGCGCAAACAGCGTGTGCAGTTGCGCCGTGTTCTTGGCCAAGCCGCGGTAGCGCACCTTGATGTGCCCGAACTGGCGTTTGACCACCCGGAACGGATGTTCAACCCGCGCCCGGATACCGGCCTTCACCCGTTCGAGCTGCTCAGCGAGGGCCTCGATCGGCTTGGCCGGGTCCAGCGTGCGACGCTTGCCCGGCCGCATGGCGATGTTCCAGGCCACACCCGCCCTGGCGTCCGGACGCTTGTCGGCACCTCGATAGCCAGCGTCGGCGTAGACCTCGCGGTCGCTTGGGCGCACCAGGCTGTTGGCCTCGGTCACGTCATTGACCGCGCCGCTGGTGCCGCGCACGGTGTGGACCAGACCCGACTCGATGCCCACGCCGATGTGGCACTTCATGCCGAAGTACCACTGCTGGCCCTTCCTGCTCTGCTTCATCTGCGGGTCGCGTTCGCCGCTGCTGTTCTGGGTCGAACGCGGTGCAGCGATCAGCGTGGCATCCACCACCGAGTCGCCCTTGAGCATCATGCCCTTGGCACTGAGCAGGTCGTTGACGGTTTGCAGGATCGTGCTTTCGTCGGGCAGCCGCTCGTCCCAGCCTTCCAGTCCCACGAACTCGCACCGGCATGTCATGCAGCGCCTCTTCCATCGCCGGGTCACTCAGCGTGAACCATTGCTGCATGAAGTGGATGCGCAGCATGGTCTCCGGCGAGAACGGCGGGCGGCCTCGCTTGCCATCGGGCAGGTACGGGGACACCAGCGCCACCAGATCCGACCAGGGCACCACCTTCTCCATTTCGTCCAGGAACTCCCGGCGTCGCGTTCGCTTGGTCGTCTGTCCCAAACCCAGGCTGTGCTGCTTCATGGCCCGTATCGTCTCAGCGCTTCACGTCGACGCCAAGCACCACGGGTTGCGAGTTGTGCAGACCTTCCTTAGGCCGCTGGTGCGAAAACAACATGTTTTATCGCTTTGAGAGTGGCACAAACGATGATTGAATATAGCCATTGGCGCGAAGCCTATTTGAATGACTACCTACGCANGCTTCCCGAGAGTCGGCAGCTGAAGAGCCCAAGATGGCTGCGACAAATGGAATTGCTGCACAAACTGAAAACCAGGGAACTGACACTTTGTTTCCACAGTACTTACATGTGGCGGAAGTGGCTGGACCTAGGCATGACTTACGAAGGATGCTAACTGCTTGCTTGCCGCAATGTGGGCACGAGTAGCTATTCATCTACAACTCCATATGGATCGGGCCTAACGAGGTTGTAGAAAAAGTCCGATCACAAAGAGCCACCCAAAATCCAGGGGTTTTTCACCCCTTGCCAAGTCGTCGATCGGCGATCCTGGATCGATCTGAGCGGTCGATTTTTCAGCCCATGCATCTAATCAGCGCTCCAGAGGGTTTTGCTACAGCCTCAACGTATAGGTTAAGGGGCGGCGCTGCGAAGCAGTGACGCCCCCTTGAACCGCCAGTTAGGCTGTGGGCTGATGCTGAAATTGGCTGAATAACCTTGGCCAGATTTGTATTGAGCCACCTTGCCCCCCAGAAGTTTGTTCATGTGCCGACCACTGTGGCCGAGGCCGCACCGAACGCCAAGCGGTGGCGGCGAAGCCACGACCGTGGGCTGCTTGTGCTGTGGCTTGCCTCGGCAAAAAATCCGACTCTGGCCTACGCAGAGTGTATTCATTTCGGTGCAAGTCCCAGTTCGTCGAGGCGCAATAGAATTTCGGTTCGACGACTCTTGGCGATTTCACGCCAGTCTTTCTGTTCTTGCGCTGCTATGATTCCATAGAGAAAATTTCTACTTGTCCCAGAAACGTTTTGTTTGAGGCATGCGTAGATTTCGTAGGCATCGCGCGCATTCAATTGTTCAACTGTTGTTATTCCAATCTTCGCGAGTGCTTGCGTGCTCTTCGGCCCGAATCCTGGGAGTAGGGCATGGCGCGTAGGATTTTTAGTTTTATGGCTCATTGATTGCCAACCTTCGAAATTTGCCGCAGCGGCCATTTGGAGAGGCCTGACGCCCAGGTTAACCGGCGCCGTAGCGCGAAGCACGAAGGGCACCAACAAGGGCCATCAAAATCGCGAAGCGATGGCCCTTGTTGGCGTCCGCGTTGAACCGACAGTTAGGCTGGTGCGCGAAGTGGAAGGAGATAGCCAGGTTACTCAAAATAGACAGGCCCTTCGAGCAATTCAATGACAAGGAGAGGAATGCTTCTTTCCGCGCAGTCTAGGAATGATTCGATGACAAAGGCTAGATTTGTGGGCTCAACTGCAGGCATTAGAATTTCAGGCTCGTAGCGCGAGACGTTAGACAAAATGAACAAACCGGCAAGGTAGGAGGCTACTCGCGGCAAAAGCACCGCTGATGGGTGAGCAACTTGGTCGAACCACACAGGACTTTGACGCGGCTGCAGGTCGCGCCATAGATGAGTGTTGCAGAACTGCTGGAGCGCCTCTGGATTGTGAAGAGGGGTTATGAGCGCAAGCTTCATATCTCCGGAATGCTGGCACTTATCGGCCATCCATGGCAATAGTGACTGCCAATTCATCTCGAAATCTTTGGCATCCACACCCGGGATAAAGTATTTCAGTTCCGTTGGCGCATTGATGAATGCCTCAATATGCACCTCGGCTACGCCGCATTTGGTTATGCCGACTAGATGAAACTCATGCCGAAGTTCAGGAATTTGTGACAAAGCATCCTTTAAGGAAATTGTTTGTTGCTTTGCCGACTCGGCATGCCCACCCCACATGCTCTCCACAAGCTTGGGAAATGTGCCAGCCTTTGATATCTCGGCAGTGCACGCCAGTAGGTCTTGGCCTGCTTTGTAGCGCATTCCGTGCGTTGCCGCTCCGGCCTCGCCATGGCGCGCAATCAGTGCCCCCCGCACCAAGTTAAGTGCGCAGTAGTAAAGCAATAAAGGTCGCGTGAGCGTGGACGTGTTAGCGGCAGCCTCATGCAGCTCAATTGCTTGGCGAATTCTGAGGCTCGCGACTTCCGCGATTTCGGTGGAGGTATTGCTGGCTTCGGAAATTCTCCGCAAATTATCAATTGTGCCGATCCGCTTAATGAACTTCCATGCCGCCGCATGCGGGTCGCCTTTCCTGAAGGTGTGGCCAGTCTGAAATGACTGGAAGAAGGGGATGCTCATTCGGTCCATATAAAAGCCTAACGAATGGCTATGCTGGTTGTTTGTTGTGGCCTAACGCCAAAGTTAACCGGCGCCGGAGCGCGAAGCGCGGAGGGTACCAACACAGGCCAGGAGAATGCCGAAGGCATGGCCTGTGTTGGCGTCCGCGTTGAACGACCTGTTAGGCGTCTGCGCGATTTGGGAGATGCTTTTCATAGCAGACGCTCGTGGGATCATTGGCATACTCACCAAAAGGCACAATTCTTTCGAAGCCAAACGACTCGTACAAAGCCATCGCCGGCTGTTGACGATTGCCGGTTTCAAGACGCATGACTTTGTACCCCATTCGAGTGGCTGAAGCCTCCAAGACCTCAAGAATCTTTCGAGCGACGCCGGCGCAGCGAGCACTCTTCCGAACGTACATGCGACGTACTTCGACAACGGCTGAATCGATTGGACGCAGTGCACCACACCCGATTGGTACTTCAGCATCATAGGCAATGACATATGTTCCGCCTGGCGGGGTGGGTGAATTTCCGGGCCATGGTGCACCATCGGCGTGAAGCTCAGGGTACAAGGCCCGGGCCTCAATTGCGGCTTCACGCAGCAAGGATAGGGCATCCTCGCCTTGTGGATCTACGACTCTGAGGGTGTGCTGCACTGGATTCAATTCAGACGCCTAACGTTCGAGGTGAGGCGCAAATTGCAGCTTGCTGCAATTTGTCGCCTCGACTGAGGGGTTAGCGGAGTAATCGGCCCGCCCGCGCCGCAAATCGTCCCGAAGAAACACGGGTTGGCGCAGCCGCTGGCGGCGTGGCAAGGTGGAACGTGGCGCCGGGGAAGACCGATATGGCAATGGTGCGTACTGCCCGCGGGTTAGCGTGGTCATGGGCTGCGTCATCGACATTGGTGAATCATCGCGCAGGTTCACGGCCTGCACGGCGATATCCCGTTTGAGAGAGTGATCAAGACGACGTACCCGATCCGGTGCCACGTTCCACTTCTCATAATGGAGGAGCCCATGGCGCAAGGCAATCTCAACCTCACTCCCAAGCCCGGCAAGGGACGCGGAGCCATCACCATCACCCACCCCAACGCGGCGGG
>NZ_BADL01000084.1 GCF_000333615.1 Ideonella sp. B508-1
GCGTCCAGCGCGCATCGTCCACAGGCCCAGCGAACGGCCCAGCTCGCCCTTTCGCGCGTCGGCATTGTCTTCCCGCAGCTGCAGACGGAACTCCGCCCGGCTGGTGAACATGCGGTAGGGCTCGCTCACGCCCTTGGTGATCAGGTCGTCCACCAGCACGCCCAGGTAGGCCTGGTCGCGTGCCAGCACCAGGGCCTCGCGCCCCAGCGCCTGCAGGGCGGCATTGGCCCCGGCGTAGAGCCCCTGCGCCGCTGCCTCCTCGTAGCCGGTGGTGCCGTTGATCTGGCCGGCAAAGAACAGGCCCTGGATCTGCCGGGTCTCGAAGGTGGACTTGAGCTCGCGCGGATCGAAGTAGTCGTACTCGATGGCGTAGCCCGGCCGCAGGATGTGGGCGTTCTCCAGCCCGGGCATGGATTGCACCGCCGCCAGCTGGATGTCGAAAGGCAGGCTGGTGGAGATGCCGTTGGGGTAGAACTCGTTCGTGCTCAGGCCCTCGGGCTCCAGGAAGATCTGGTGCGAGTCCTTGTCCGCGAAGCGGTTGATCTTGTCCTCGATGCTGGGGCAGTAGCGCGGGCCCACGCCCTCGATCTTGCCGGTGAACATCGGGCTGCGGTCGAAGCCGGAGCGGATGATGGCGTGGGTGCGTTCGTTGGTGTGGGTGATCCAGCAGGGCAGCTGGCGCGGGTGCATGGCCGCCTCACCCAGGAAGCTGAACACCGGTACCTCGGGCCCGGTTGGGGCCGATTCGCCCCATCGACCCACCCGCCCCACCCCGTCCCCGGGCTGTTCGGCGAGCTTGGAGAAATCGATGCTGCGCCCGTCGATGCGCGGCGGCGTGCCCGTCTTGAGCCGGCCCTGGGGCAGCTTCAGCTCCTTCAGGCGGGCCGACAGACTGACCGCCGGCGGATCCCCTGCCCGACCGCCGCTGTGGTTCTGCAGGCCCACATGGATGCGCCCGTCCAGGAAGGTGCCGGCCGTGAGCACCACGGCGCGGGCCCGGAAGCGGATGCCCACCTGGGTCACCGCCCCCACCACGCGATCGCCCTCCACCATCAAGTCGTCGACCGCCTGCTGGAACAGCCAGAGATTCGGCTGATTCTCCAGGCGACGGCGAATGGCGGCCTTGTAAAGAATGCGATCGGCCTGGGCCCGGGTGGCACGCACCGCCGGCCCCTTGCTGGAGTTGAGGATGCGGAACTGGATGCCACCCTCGTCGGTGGCCAGGGCCATGGCCCCGCCCAGCGCGTCCACTTCCTTGACCAGATGGCCCTTGCCGATGCCGCCGATCGAGGGGTTGCAGCTCATCTGCCCCAGCGTCTCGATGTTGTGGGTGAGCAGCAAGGTGGCGCAGCCCATGCGGGCCGCGGCCAGGGCGGCCTCGGTACCGGCATGGCCACCACCCACCACGATGACGTCGAATTCCTTGGGATACAGCACGAGCAGGCTCCTGCGAGGCGAACCCTCTATTTTAGGCTGCCCACCCTTTGGCGTCACCGACCCGGCCAAGACCCTGCCCACGGCGAAACCGCCGCCGCTGTTTCACGTGGAACAATCCCGCCATGGACTGCCGCCCGCACTGTGCCGCCTGCTGCATCGCCCCGTCGATCTCCTCGCCCATTCCGGGCATGCCCCAGGGCAAGCCGGCGGGCGTGCGCTGCGTTCAGCTGGATGCGCAGGACCGTTGCCAGATCTTCGGTGACCCGCGGCGGCCAGCGGTCTGCGGCTCGCTGCAGCCCTCGCCCGAGATGTGCGGCGACAGCCGTCAGCAGGCCATGATCTGGCTGGGTGGGCTGGAGGCCGCCACCAACCCGGCCCCCACCTCCCCCTCTTCGCCGACGGGCTGAGCCCGCGCATGCTCGCGCCGCTCCCACCAGCCTTCGAAGAAGTGGTGGGCCACCATATTGCACAGCGGTTCCACCACGGTCAGCACCCCGGCCGTGGCCACGCTGCCGGTGAAGGCGTAGCCCAGGCCGAAAGCGATGCCGACGTGCATGGCGCCGAAGCTGAGGGTTTTGGCCATGGCGGACTCCGTGGGTGGGTGAAATCGTTGAGAACGGTTCTCATTGTGCTGAGCCGTGGCCCGATCCGGGATGGAATCTCTGCATGGCGGCGATAGCTGCACGCCGCCCTGCCGCCGATACACTGCCGCCATGCCCGTGCCGTCCCCAACGCCCCTGCCCCTGGCCGAACGGCTGTCCGCCCTCTACCCGGCCGTGGCCGCCCTGCCGGCCGCGCTGCGGGACAGCGTGCTGGCCGAAGACGCCACGGTGATGACCGTGCCGGCCCAGGCGCCGCTGTTCCAGGAAGGCACCCCCTGCCAAGGCTTTCCGCTGGTGCTCAGCGGCGAGGTGCGGGTGGCCCGCGGCGCGCAAAACGGTCGCTCGCTGGAGCTCTACCGCGTGGGCCCGGGCGAGCTGTGCGTGGCCTCCACCTCCTGCCTGTTCGGCCACAGCCTGATGGTGGCCCATGGCGCCACCACCGAGCCCACCGAGCTGGTGGTGCTCAGCCCGCGTGGCTTCGACCGCTGGGTGATCGACGCGGGCTTCCGCCAGTTCGTCTTCGGCATCTTCGCCGACCGCCTGGCCGACCTGATGGCCCTGGCCGAGGCGGTGGCCTTCCAGCGCCTGGATCAGCGTCTGGCCGGCACCCTGCTGGGCCACGGCGCGGTGGTGGCCAGCAGCCACCAGGCCCTGGCCGACGAGCTGGGCACCGTGCGCGAGATCGTCACCCGGCTGCTCAAGCGTTTCGAGCGGGCCGGCTGGCTGCGCCTGGGACGCGAGCGCATCGAGGTGCTGGACGCCGCCGCCCTGCGCCTGCTGGCCTCCGGCGGCTGAGCGCGCCCTGGCCCCCGCGCGGTCGGCTGTGTGACCGCAGTCACAGACCGGGCCGGACGCCGGGCGCACAGTACGCCCATGCGCTCACCCAAGAGCGTGCCTTCCAAGACCAGGAGAGACTCATGCAAGCCAATGTCGGCGGTTTCGACCGCATCGCCCGCATCCTCGTCGGCCTCGTGCTGATCGCCCTCACCCTGACCGGCACCATCGGTGTCTGGGGCTGGATCGGCGTGGTGCCGCTGGCCACCGGCGCCCTGCGCTTCTGCCCGCTCTACACGGTGCTGGGCATCAAGACCTGCCCGATGAAGTGAGCTGAGCGGCGGCTTCAGCCGCCGACCGGCCGGTCCTCGACCAGGCGGCCATCCTTCAGCACCAGCACCCGTTGGGCGCTGGCGATGGTCTCGGGCCGGTGGGCCACGATGATGCGGGTCAGCTGCAGTTGCTGCACCGCCTGGTTCACCAGGCGCTCGCGATCCACGTCCAGCGCGCTGGTGGCCTCGTCCAGCAGCAGGATGCGCGGGCGCTTGTACAGCGCCCGTGCCAGCAGGATGCGCTGCTTCTGTCCGCCCGACAGGCTGGTGCCCATGTCGCCCACCAGGGTGGCATAGCCCATGGGCATGGCCAGGATCTCCTCGTGCACCGCGGCCTGCCGCGCGCAGGCCTCGATCCACTCACGGTCCGGGTCGGGCGCGAAAAAGGCGATGTTGTCGGCGATGGAGCCGGCAAACAGCGGTTCGTCCTGCATCACCGTGCCGATCAGGTTGCGCCAGCGGGCCCGGCCCAGGCGGGCCAGCGGCAGGCCGTCGATGCAGATCTCGCCGCCCTGCGGGGCGTAGATGCCCAGCAGCAGCTTGAGCAGCGTGGTCTTGCCGCCGCCGGAGGGCCCGGTGATGGCCACCGACTCGCCCGGCGCCACGCTGAAGCTGATGTCCTGCAGCACATCGGCCTCCACATCCGCGTAGCGAAAGTGCAGGCCCCGCACCGTCAGCCGGCCCGCCAGCTCGGTGCCCGCGGGCAGCGGCGCGCCGGCATCCTCCTCGGGTGGCGTGCGCACGATGTCGGCCAGACGCTCACCCTGCAGGCGCAGCAGCTGCAGCTCGCCGGCCTTGTCGATCAGCGCGCCGAACCGGGTGGCGAACTGCTCCTGGTAGGCCAGGAAGGCGAACAGCATGCCAGTGCTGATCTGCTGGTCCATCACCGCCAGCGCGCCCAGCCAGACCACCGCCACCCGCTCCAGGCCGAAGATCAGCCGCTGCCCCACCGCCAGCACCAGCTCGTGCCGGCGGGCCACCAGGCTGGCGTTCATCGCGTCCACCACCAGGTTCAGGAAGCGCGACTGGCGCCGCCCCTGGGCATTGAACAGCTTGATCGCCCCCACCCCGCGCAGCGACTCGAGGAAGTGGCTGCTCTTGCGCGCCTCGTGCACCAGGGCCTCCTCCGAGGCCTCTTTCATCGGCCGGTACAGGGCCCAGCGCAGCACCGCGTACAAGACCACCGCCGCCACCGCCACGGCGGTCAGGGCCGGGCTGTAGGCCAGCATCAGCACCAGCGTCAGCAGCACCATCAACCCGTCGATTACCGCCTCGGAGAACTGCATCGACAGCGCATCCTGGATTTGCTGCACCGCAGCAAATCGGGACCAGACATCGCCGGTGTGGCGGCGCTCGAACCATTCCAGCGGCAGCCGCAGCAGGTGGGCGAAGACCTGCCCCAGCCACTGCAGCTTGAGCGTGGAGGACAGGTGCAGCACCGCCCAGGAGCGGGCCGCGGCCGCCACCGACTGCAGCAGCACCAGACCGCCAAAGCCCACGCCCAGGGTCAGCAGCAGGTCGCGGTCGCCGGTGGGCAAGGCGCTGTCCACCACCCACTGCAGAAAGAAGGGGCTGCCCAGCACCAGCAGCTCCAGCGCCAGCGCCAGCAGCAGCACCTGGCCCAGCGCCCGCTTCCAGCCCAGCACCCGGCCCATCAGCTCGCGCAGACGCACCGGCTGGCGCTCGCGCCGGGGCACGAAGGCCGCAGTGGGCGTGAACTCCAAGGCCACCCCGCTGAAATGCGGCGACAGCTCGGCCAGGCTCATGCGGCGCACGCCGCGGGCCGGGTCGTGCACCGTGGCCACGCCGCGCTTCAGCCCGGTCAGCACGACGAAGTGGTTCAGGTCCCAGTGCAGCACCGCCGGCAGGCTCAGCTGGGCCAGTTGCTCCGGCTCGGCCCGCAGGGCGCGCGGCGCCAGGCCCAGGGCCGCGCCCATCTCGCAGACGTCGGCGGCCGTGGCCCCCTTCATCGAGATCTGAAAGCGGCTGCGCAAGGCCGGCAGGTCGGTGTCCAAGCCATGGGCGGCGGCCACCATGGCCAGGCAGGCCAGGCCGCATTCGGCAGCCTCGGTCTGCAACACCAGGGGCACGCGGCGGCGGCCCCAGCCGGTGCGCAGGCCGTGCAGGGCGTCGGGTCCGGCGGTGGCGGTCGGCTCGGTCATGCGGTCTCTCTCACCAGCGCTGGCGCCAGCCCAGCAGGGGCTCCAGCACCCATTCGATCAGACGGCGGCGCTCCAGCTGGATGTCGGCGTCCAGCTGCATACCCGGCTGCAGGGGCTGGGCCTGGCCGCCCGCGCGCATGGCCTGGGCCGAGAGCGTGACCACGATGCGGTAGAGCGGCTGCGAGGCCCCGCCCGACCGCGCCAGCGGCAGCGTCGCCAGTTCGGTGGCCTGGGCCGGCGCCTGCGCCACCTGGCTGACGGTGCCGGCCAGCCAGCCGTACTTTTGGTACGGAAAGGGCCTGCAGCCGCAGGCGCACCGGCTGCCCCGGCCGCACGAAGCCCAAGGCGCTGGACGGCGCGTACAGATGCGCCTGCAGCGGTGCCCCGGCCGGCCACAGGCTGGCCATGGCGAACTCGTCACTCACGGCCTGGCCCGCACCGGCGTAGATGGCGGTGACGGTGCCGGCCATCGGCGCGGTGACGGGCAGCACGCGGTCGGCGGCCGCCGGGTCGGCCCGGGTGGCGGTCTCACGGATCTCGTCGCGCTGGCGGGCCAGGCTCTGCAGCTGCTGGGCCGTCTGCGCCGGCAGCTCGCGCGCCTGGGCCTGCAGATCGGCCAGGTCACGCGCCAGCGAGGCCCGCTGCCGCAGCAAGGCGGCGCCGTCGGCGCGCAGGCCCATCACCTCTTCCTGCTTGGCCTGGACCTGGGCGGTGGAGACGAACTGCTGCCCCGCCAGGGATTCCAGCCGGGCCTGGGCCTGTTCGGCCAGGGCCAGACGCTGCTGGTGGAACTGGATCTGATGCGCCAGCTGCTGCAGCTCGCGCTGCAGCGCGTCGATGCGCTGGACCAGCGACTGCTGCTCGGCCTCGGCCACCCGGCGGGTTTGCCGCTCGGTGTCGGCCAGGCTCTGCAGCCGGGCATCGAAGGTCTGCTGCAGCTGCCCCTGCGGCGCGCCGGCCAGGCGGGGGTCGCCCACGGCCAGGGTCATCAGCAGCTGGCCTGCCGCCACCTGCTGCCCTTCCTGCACCGCCAGGCGCTGCACCCGCGCCACCTGGGGCGGCACGATGCGCACCAGCCCGCCCGCCGGGATGAGCGTGCCGCTGACCTGCACGCGCCGGCTGGCCTGTCCCCAGCTCAGGAACAGCCCCAGCGCCAGCACACAGGCCACCACCCCCGCGGTGATCCAGGCCAGGGGCAGTGGCCGCGACAGCTGCAGGGTGCCCAGCCACTCCCCCTGGCGATGGCGCAGGGCCTCGGCGCGGAACAGGCTCATCCGGCCCTCACGTGGCATGGGACGGTGGTCTGGGTGTACTGCATGGCGGGCAGATGATAGGGCGTCGCCGACACCTCAAAAAGAGACGGCGGCCCGGTTTCCCGTGGCCGCCGTCGAGAGATCCCAACACGTCCTAAATCTGGACCTGTCTTCCCTGATGGTGCGTGAACAGAGAATCGCCCTCCCCAGGCCGATTCACGATGACAGCGTCTTGTCCTTGGATTACCAGCCGCCGCGCGGCGAATCGGTGCCGCTGGTGGCGGCCCCACCCACCACGGCGCGCAGCTCGGTGGCGGACAGCTGCTGCAGCGGCTGCACCGCGGCAGTCTTGGCACGCAGCGCGCCCAGGGTGTTGGAAACGATGGACTTCAGGACTTGCTTCATGGTGGCTTGACTCCGTTGATCGGTGCGCATCGAGCGCGTGAAGTCATTGAACCAAGTCCCCGCTTTTGGCGACACTGTCAACTCTTACAGGGCGTCACCCTCGGCAACACATCCCCTGCTCAGTGGATCAGCCCCAGGCGCAGCGCCTTCAGCACCGCCTGGTGCTTGTTGGTGGCCTCGAGCTTGTGCATCGCATTCTGCAGGTGCAGCACCGCGGTGCGCTCGCTGATGCCGAGGATGGTGCCCACCTCCCAGGCCGTCTTGCCTTCCATGGTCCAGCGCAGGGCCTCCAGCTCACGGGGGGTCAGCTTGGGCCGCTCGAGCGCCAGCGTATCAGGGGCCACGAACAGCCGGATCGCCGCATCCTGGGCATGCACCGCGAACAGCTGGAGATCGGCCACGATGCGCGTCAGCGCCGAAGGCTCCCGCGGCAGCGCCTCGTCCCGGTCCACCCCCAGCATGAAATGCCGCCCTTGCGGCATGTGCATGGCCAGGGCCACGCCGGTGCGGTAACCGTAGGCCGCCTGTTCCTCCCAGAGCTCCTCCACCCCGTTGCGCACATAGGTGGCCTGGTCCCACAGGATGGGCACGGTGCCCCGCTTGCAATGCTGCATCACCGGGTCACGCCGCCAGATCTGGTTGTTCTGGAAGCCGTCGACATAGGCCTGAGGCGTGTTGTCGACCGTGAAAAATTCGGAATGGGTCAGCGAATGGTCGACGACCGTCATCGCCGACACATAGGCAAAGCCCAACTCCTGCGCGAAGCGGATGACCTCCTGACGGAAATCCGCTTCAGTCTGGGCCTGCATGACCGACAAAAAGCTGCCATGCAGCATGCCGGCGGTCACGGCGCAACCTCCCGCACCAAGCAGGCATCCCTGACAGGTCTTACATCTAGCTCACGCACGTCGTCCATTCCAGACTATCGCCATGCTCTCGCTACCGAATGCTCATGCACCCTCGCGCTCGCGCGGCGCCATGCCACCCCCCTGGTCCCTGTATTTGTGGCCAACGGTATTTTGGCAGGCAAACCGGCCACAAACTTGTCGCTTTGTGCATGTCGGCACGCGTGTGATGCGCGGAAGCCCACGCGACCCGCTGTGCGGCCAGACCTTGTGGTGCGAATCCTCGCCCCAGCCCGAGGCCGGTTTGCTGTGGGATTGGGTGGAAATCAACGAAGGCGTGGTCGCCATGGCCGACCCGATGGGCGTGCTGACCAATCTGCGCCTGGTCAGCGACGAAGGCGCGGTGATGACCAGCAACGAGGCCGCCCTGCACCTCAACGGCCTGATCCACCAGCTGCCCTGGCAGGACGAGGTGTGGCGCTCGCTGCGCCAGGCCTGAGTCTCCGGCACCGCCGCCGCGCTCAACGCGCCACCACCTTGGCCAGTTGCCGGGCCACGTAGACCAGGCAGCCCGCTGTCAGGGCCGCGCCGATCACCACGGTGATGGCCCAGTCCCCCCAGCCCAGCGGATCGCCCCGCAGCACGCGGTTCATCAGCGTGCTCTGCGCCAGGGCCGGCACCCACAGATGCCAGGGCCGCTCGCCGCCCTGGTCGATCATGCTCATCATCGGCAGCAGGGACACGCCCAGCAACAGAACGCTGGCCCCGGCCTGCGCCTCCTTGAAGGTCTTGCACCGGATGGCGATGGCCATCAGCAGGGCCGAGAGGCTGGCCGCCAGCGGCAGCAGCACCGCCAGAAAGCTCAGGGCCTCCGGCCAGCCGTACTGGAAGTTGGCCGCCAGGGTCTCGCTGCGCAGCAACCACTGCCCGGAGAGAAAGCTCAGGCTGGACAGCAGCGCGATCAGCATGGCCACGGTCGCCACCGCCCCCCATTTGCCCACCACCAGCCCCACGCGCGCGGCCGGCGTGGTCAGCAGCGGCTCCAGCGAGCCCCGCTCGCGCTCGCCCGCCGTCGTGTCCAGCGCCGCGTTGAGCGCCCCGTAGAGCACCGCCATCAGCACGAAGAAAGGCAGCATGCCGGTCAGGCGCATGGCCCGCGCGGCGGGGCTGCCCAGGTCACGCGGCTGCACGTCCACCGCCTGCAGCAGGGCCGGCGACACCCCGCGCACCAGAAGACGCAGGGCCGCCTGCTCCCGGTTGAAGCCCTGCAACAGGGTCACGATGCGCTGCTGGCCGCTGTCGGCGCGTTGGTTGCTCGACGAACTCACCACCTCCACCGTGGGCACCTCGCCCTGGCGCAGGTCGGCCTCGAAGTCCTTGGGCACCACCACCACCGGATCGCCCAGCCGACTTTGCGCCAGCTGCTGCTCGTAGTCGGCCGGGGCCTCGCGCACGGTGTAGGTCTGGCGTTCCAGGTAGTTGCGCAGCGTGGGTGCCTGGGCGATGCCCTGCACCACCACCTCGCGCGCTTCGGCCTGCTTCTCCACCCGGGCCACCAGGGTGGAGATCAGCATCAGCACCAGCGGCCCCATGGCCACCGCGCTGAGCAGCACGGTCATCAGGGTGCGGCGGTCGCGCAGCGCGTCCACCAGCTCCTTGCGGAAGACGGTCCAGGCGCCGGTCATCGCGCGCCCTCCCCACCCGCGGCGGCGGCCCGCTCGGCATCGTCAAAGGCCAGGCTCACGAAGGCCTCCTCGAAATCGCTCTGACCGGTGCGGGCCAGCAGCTCGGGCACCGTGCCCTGGGCCACCGTGGTGCCCCGGGCGATCACCACCACGTGGTCGCACAGCCGCTCCACCTCCTGCATGATGTGGGTGGAGAAGACGATGCACTTGCCCTCCTCGTCGCGCAGGCGGCGCAGGGCCTCGCGCAGCGCGCGGGTGGCCAGCACGTCCAGGCCGTTGGTGGGCTCGTCCAGGATGATGTTGGGCGGGTTGTGCACCAGGGCCCGGGCCAGCGCGGTCTTCATGCGCTCACCCTGGCTGAAGCCCTCGGTGCGGCGGTCCAGCAGCGGAGCCATGTCCAGCACCCGGGCCAGGTGCTCGGCCCGGGCCACCGCATCGGCCACGCGCATGCCCTGCAGGCGGCCGTGGTAGACGATGTTCTCACGCGCGGTCAGCCGCGGGTACAGGCCCCGCGCGTCCGACAGCACGCCCAGGCGCGCCAGCGCGGCCTGCGGCTCGCGCGCCACCTCCAACCCGTCCACCCGGGCCTGGCCGGCGTCGGGCGACAGCAGCGCGGCCACCATGCGCAGCGTGGTGGTCTTGCCTGCGCCATTGGGGCCCAGCAAGCCGGTGATGGCGCCATCGGCCGCCTTCCAGCTGACGGCCCGCACCGCGGGCACCACCTTGCGCTGCCGGCCGCTGCCGATGACGAAGGTCTTGCTCAGTCCAGCCACCTCGATCATCGGGCACCTCCCTGCGAGGCCGATGCGGCCGCCGCGGACATCAGCGGCAGCAGCGCGGGCGGTCGCGGCATCTTGGCGGCACAGGCCGCATCGGCACCCACCTCGGCCAGGGCCTTGGCGTCGTCGGGCTCATCCAGGAAGCGGAACACCACGTCGCGCATGCAGCCCAGGCTCATCACGCCGTGGCCGCTGTGCGGCACCACGATGTGCACGGCCTTCGGCCCCAGGGCCTTGGCCACCCGCTCGGCATGGACCGGCGGCGTGGCCGGATCCACCGCGCCGGACAGCAGCAGCACCGGAGACTGCGCCGGGGGCACGGTGTAGAAAGCCGCGGGCAGCTCGCCACGCGGCCAGTCGCGGCAGCTCTCGCGGTACAGGCGTTCCTGGAAGTCGCCGAAATCGGTCAGCGTGGACTCGCCACCGGGCTTCATGCGCGGCACGTCCTCGGCGCAGATCACCGAGAAGTGCATGCCGGTGGCCAGGCCCAGGCCGCGCCCGCCGCCCATGGCCCCCATGCCCAGCCCGACCAGGGCCTCGAAGCGGCCCTGGCTGGCCTGCAGCACCGCCAGCGGCAAGGCGGACGCGGTGAGGGGCGCATACAAGGGCGGCAGCACCAGGCTGGCCAGCATCGCCCGGGTGAGCGTGAAGGTCTCGGGCTGGCCGGTGAAGGGATGCGCCACGGTGACCTTGCGCGGCAGGCTGTTCAGCAAGGCCTGCCACTGGGCCCGGGCGTTCGGGTAGGTGGCGCGGCAACTGGCGTTCTGGGCGCAGTCGTCGAACACGGCCTCCAGCGCCGCCTGCGCGCCGGTGGCGAAACTCTGCGGCAGCACCATGTCGGCCGGCGCCACGCCGTCCAGCACCGTGCGCCGCACATGGTTGGGAAACTGGCGCAGGTACTCCAGCGCGGCCCGGGTGCCGTAGGACCCCCCCACGACGTTCCAGCGGTCCACGCCCAGAGCCTGGCGCACGGCATCCAGGTCGGCCATGGCGATGGGCGTGGTGAACTGGCGCAGGTCGCCATAAGGCAGCTTCTGCAGACGCTGGCGACAGGCCTGCAGCACGCGCTGCTCGCCCGCCGGGTCCATGCTGTCGGCCAGCGAGCGGGTGGGTTGCTCGTCGTCGCAGCGCAGGGGTGCGCTCTGCCCCGTGCCGCGCTGGTCCACCAGGATCACATCGCGCCGGTTGAGCTCACGCGTCATCAGCTGCGAGATCGGGCCGGCCAGGGTGATGGCGCTCTGCCCCGGCCCACCGGCGATGAAGACCACCGGATCGGGCAGCCGCCGCCGGGCGACGGCCGGCAGCACCGCCACATGCAGCTCGATCTGCACGCCCTGGGGCCGGGCCGGGTCCAGCGGGCGGCGCAGCACGCCGCAGCGGGCATCGACCTCGACATCCTTGAGGCGACAGGTGTGCAACGGCAAGGTCGGTGCCGATGGCGTCGCCTGGGCCAGGGCCGGCCCCAGGGCGCCGCCAGCAGGCCACCCCACAACATCCCCCGCAGCCAGCGGGTGGACGTCCTGAACGCCGTCCCGCGGCGAACCCTCGGCAATGTCAGCATGCCGGCGATTCTCGCCAGCTTTGGGCAGCCGCCCAAGCTGCAAACCAGGGGCTCGACACAGACTGTCGCAGTTCGGCCTCAGCCGCCGTCAGCCCTTGAACAGGCCGTCGCAGGTCGCCTTCTGACCATCGGCCGCCGGCAGCTTGGCACACACCGGCGCCAGCTGGGCCTGCAGCCGGCCGATCACCGCCTGGTGGTGGCCCTGCTTGCTCCACTTGGCGAGCTGGCTGCCCACCTTCTGCAGCGAGCGCGCACTGCGCTCGTAGAAGGCGCCATCCTGGGCGGTCGCCTCGGCCAGCACCTTGCCGGCGGCCTTCTCGATGCCACCCTCGTCCTGCGGCGCCAGTTCCACCAGGGCGCTGACGTAGTTGGCCCCCCACTGCAGGCGGGTGGCCGGGCCCACGCTCTTGTCCCAGGCCTGGCCGTACCAACGCAGCGCCGCGGGCTTGTCACCCAGGCGACGGGCGTTGCCGCCCAACTGGCTCATCAGGTAGTAGGGCGAATGGCTCTTGGCCAGGTTGGACTCCAGCAGGGCATTGCTGTCCTGCCACAGGCCGGCGCTGGCCAGGGTGTAGGCCGCGCCGGTGATGACCGCCTGGCGCTCGAAGCCATCGGTGATCTCGCGGTCCATGCGGCCGGCCATGGCCTTGACCTCCTCGGTCAGCGGCTTGGGCAACTTGGGGTGCAGACTGTCCTGGGGCTGGTCCAGGCGGGCCAGGTCCACGCGGGCCGACAGGGCCGAGAACTGGTCGCCGCGCGAAAGCGTGGCATCACCCTGCAAGCGGGCCAGGGCCGCGTCGGTGGCCTGCACCAGCGCGGTCTGGGCCGGACCGGCCTTGGGCGCCAGCGCGCGCACGATGTCCGGCGCGTAGTTCACCAGCACGTCCATCTGGCGGCGGCTGGCTGCGGCGTCGGCCAGCAGCTGGCGCACCCGCGGCTCGGTGGCGGCACCGCCGGGCACCGGCTGCCCGGGTTCGGTGGCGGCCAGGGCCTTGAGCAGCAGGCGGGTCGCGGAGTCGGCTTCGGCCGGCGGGCAGGCCGCGGCCAAGCGGCCCAGCAGGGCGGCGCGCTCGGCGGCCGGCACCAGCTGCGCCTCGTCGGTGTCCCAGGAGTAGAAGGCCAGCGTGCGCCATTCGTTGGCGCTCACCGCCTTGCCGCTGCGGGCGTCGGCCAGCACCGCCTTGATGGGGCGGCCGCCGGCCAGGCCCTGCTGCAGCAGGTTCATCACCTGGGTCGGCTCGGCCTCGCCCGGCAGGCGGGTGATCTCCTGGCCCTGCGGGCTGAACAGAATCAGCGTCGGGTAGCCGCGCACCTTGAAGTGGGCGCCCAGCTTCTGCGCGCCGGGTGCGTCGCCGTCGATGTGCACCGCCACGAAGCTGCGCGAGCGTTCGATGAAGTCCTGCCGGTTGAACAGGGTGGCCTTGAGCTGGTTGCAAGGCGGGCACCACTTGGCGCCCCAGTAGACCAGCACCGGCTTGTTCTCGCCCCTGCCCTGGGCGAAGGCGCGGTCGATGTCGGCCTGGGCCGAAGCCTCCAGCCAGGCCACGCTGGACGTGGCCGGCGGGTTGGCCGCCTGGGCCGACAGGCCGGGCAGCCCCAGGCTGGCGGCAAGAACGCCCGCGGCCATCAGGCCACGCAGGCCCGGACGCACGGTGAGAAGCGGGTGGCGCAGGGAATTCAGAGGCCGGTTGGGCACGACGTACTCCAGGTCGAAGGTGCTTGGAGCGGCCGGGGCTCGTGGCCCACGGCGCCCAGCGGCACCGGGCTGTCAGAAAAGGTCAGCCGCCGATTTTGCGCGATGATGGGCCACCCGCCAGCGGCTCCCCCCAATCCCGTGATGAAGACGCTGTATCTCACCCCGCGCCTGCAGGTGCGCGAGCTCGCGCCCGGCGACGAACCCCTGCTGCTGACGCTGCACGGCGACCCGGCCGTGGCGCGCTGGCTGGGCGACGGCACGCCGCTCACGCCCGAGCTGTGCCTGGCCTGGGTGCGGGTCTCGATGCACAACTACGCCCACCAGGGCTACGGCTACTGCGCCGTGTTCGAGCGGGCCGGCGGCGAGTTCGTGGGGGGCTGCGGCCTGATCCATCCACCGGGCGAGCCGCGCCGGCCGGTGGAGATCATCTACGCCCTGCGCCCGCCCTTCTGGGGCCGCGGCTATGCCCGTGAAATGGTGAGCGCCATGCTGGACTGGGGCGCGCGGGAACGTGGCCTGCGCCAGGTCTGGGCCACGGCCATGCCGGACAACACCGCCTCGGCCCGGGTGCTGGCCGCCGCCGGCCTGCGCTGGCAGCACACCCGGCCCGACGCCGACGGCGAGCCCACGGCCACCTGGCTGTGGGAGGCCCCCGGTCAGCCGCCTTCCTCGCCCGGGGATCTGGCCGGCGGCGCCTCGCTCAGCGCGGTCTGAGCCTCGTCTTCGAAGCGCCGGGCGTCCGCGCGGGCCAGGGCCATCCACAGCACCAGCGGCAGCACAAAGGGCCGCCGCGGCGCCGGGCGCAGCACCTCCAGCGCGCCGAAGGTGCCCGGCTGCCCGGCCAGCGGATGGGCCTGCATCACCCCGTAGGCTTCCGGAATCTCCTCGGCCTGGCCGATGCCAGCCGCCAGCACGTACCAGCACTGGCTGGCCACGGCGGCATAGGCTGCGCCCTTGGCCGGCTTCTTCAGGTCGGACAGCAGATCGGCCCGCGACACCTTGATCTCGTGCGCCACCGGCTCCACCCAGTCCTCGCGCGTGGTGTGGCGGATGGAATAGACATCGGGCATGGCCTGGACCCAGCGCACCGGCACCTGCATCTGCGCCGGCCCGGGCACCGCCTCGCCATCGAGCACCGACGGCACCGCAGGCGGCGGCAACTCAGGCACCTCGGCCGCCACCGGCGCCCGCAGGCTCAGGCCCTGCCAGACGATGCGGCCGGCCCGGTGCATCTCCAGCGCGACCCGGGCCACCAGGCCCTCGTGGGCGCTGCGTGCGCTGCGGTGGCCCTGGGCGTCCTGGGTCATCAGGCGCAGGCCGGCCTCGGTCAGGCGCAAGGTGTCGCGGCCCTGCGGGTCGGTCTCGCGGGTCAGCAGGCCGGCCACCAGCAGCTCGGCCTCCAGCAGGTCGTGGCTGGGCCAGCCCGCCGAACGCCACAGCGCCCGCAGCCGGCGGCGGTGGGCCACGCCCAACCGGGGTGGCGGCGGCAGATCGAACATGGGGGCGATGCTACGCCGGGCGACAGGGCGCCAGGGCCTCGGCCAGGCACTCCAGCAGCGCCCGGGTCTTGGCCGGCATCAGGCGCCGGCCGGGGAACACGGCCCACAGCGATTCGGGCGGCAGCTGCCACCCGGGCAGCAGGCGCACCAGGCGCCCCGCCTCCACCAGCGGCCGGGCCAGCAGCTCGGCGGTGGCCGTCACGCCCAGGCCGGCCGCCGCCATCTCCAGCAGCAGGGCCGGCAGGTTGGCCTGGGTGGTGCGCGCCGGCAGACCGCTCCAGACCTCCTGCCCACCCTCGGCGTCCTGCCGGGACAGCGCCCAGGGCTTGGCGGCCCGCCCGGGCATGCCCAGCAGCAGGCCGTGCGGCAAGTCGCCCTCCACCCCGGGCTCCAGCAGCTGGCGCGGGTGGGTCCAGCCGCGCGCATGGTCGGCCGCCCAGGCAGGGGCGGCATAGAGCCCGCCCTCGAAGCTGGCCAGGCGACGGGCGCCGAGCGTGGCGTCGTCGGCCAGCACCCCGCCCCGCACGGCCAGGTCGTAGTTCTCGGCCACCAGGTCGACCCGGCGGGACGACAGGTCCAGCTCCAGGCTCACCCGGGGGTGCGCCCGGGCAAAGCCGGCCAGGGCCGGGGCCAGCACGCCCACCGCCAGGTCGGCCGGCATGGACACCCGCAGCAGCCCGCTGGGCTCGGCCCGCCGATGCTCGGCCAGGGCCAGCGTGGCGTCGGTCTGGGCCACCACCTCGCGGGCATGTTCCAGCACCGCAGCGCCGAAGTCGGTCAGGGTCAGCCGCCGGGTGGTGCGGCGCATCAGCCGCTCGCCCAGGCGTTCTTCCAGCGCCGAGAGTCGCCGCGACAAGGTGGATTTGGGCCAGCCCAGCTGGGTGGCCGCGAGGGTGAAGCTGCCGCACTCCGCCACCCGGGCAAAGAGCAGCAGGTCGGTGGGGTCCAGCCAGGGGCCGTCGGTCATGGGCTTATTGTTCCATCAATGGAACAAAGAAACCCATCGAACCCAATTTATCGCAGGATAGGTGGTCAATACAGTGAAGCCATCGACTTCCACTTCCCCCGAGGCTCCCCATGAAACTCCTGCAGATCAACGGCAGCGCCCGCCGCGTCGAACAAGGCGCCCTCTCCACCCTGCTGGCCAATGAGCTCAGCGCCGCCCTGCTGGCCGCCCGCCCGGGCAGCCGCGCCACCGTGCGCGACCTGGCGGTGCAGCCGCACCCGGCGCTGGACGAGGCCGCCCTGGGCGCCCTCTTCACCCCGCCCGAGCAACGCAGCCCCGAACAGGCCGCCCGCGCCACGCTGGACGATCTGGCCATCGAGGACATCCAGTCGGCCGACACCGTGGTGCTGGGCGTGCCCATGTACAACTTCGGCATCTCCAGCCAGTTGAAGAATTGGATCGACGCCATCGCCCGGGCCCGGGTCACCTTCCGCTACACCGAGCAAGGCCCCGAGGGCCTGCTGACCGGCAAGACGGTGTACGCGGTGCTGACCCGCGGCGGCGTCCACCGCGACCAGCCCAGCGACACCATCGTGCCCTACCTGCGTGCCGCCCTGGGCTTTCTGGGCATGACCGACATCCGCTTCATCTACGCCGAAGGCCTGGCCCTGGGCCCGGAGGCGCAGGCCCGCGCCCTGGCCGAGGCCCGCGCCGAGATCGCCCGGCTGGCCGCCGAGGCCGCCACGCGCTGAGCCCAGCACCTTCCCGCAGAATCACCGTCCAACGGAGAGACACCATGAGCACCCCGATCCCCAGCAGCACCGTCCTGCACCCCCGCGCCGTCGAGCGCCTGGTCACCGGCGTGGCCACCCAGGATGGCGCCGGCGTCAAGCTCACCCGCGTGCTCACGCACGAGCTGCAGCGCCGCCTGGACCCCTTCCTGATGCTGGATGCCTTCGGCTCGGACGAGGCCGACGACTACATCGCGGGCTTTCCCAACCACCCGCACCGCGGCTTCGAGACGGTGACCTACATGATCGCCGGGCGCATGCGCCACCGCGACTCGGCCGGCCACGAGGGCCTGCTGGAGAACGGCGGCGTGCAGTGGATGACCGCCGGCCGCGGCCTGATCCACAGCGAGCTGCCGGAGCAGGAGGAAGGCCGCATGGAAGGCTTCCAGCTCTGGCTGAACCTGCCGGCCAAGGACAAGATGATCCCGGCCTGGTACCGCGACATCCCGACCCAGGCCATTCCCGAATGGCAGGGCGAAGGCGTGACCGCGCGGGTGATCGCCGGCCGCACGCAGGGGGTGACCGGCGCCATCGAGCGCGAGCACACCGAGCCGCTGTACCTGGACCTGCACCTGGCGCCCGGCGCCTCGTTCAGCCAACCGCTGGACCCGGTGTTCAACGCCTTCGTCTACCCCTACCGGGGCCGCGTGGTGCTGGGCGCCGAACCGCGCGAGGTGGCCGCCGGCCGCATGGCCATCCTGGCCAACACCGCGGGCAGCGATGGCATCACGCTGCAGAACCCGGGGCCGGAGGAAGCCCGCGTGCTGCTGATCGCCGGCCGGCCGCTGGGCGAGCCCATCGCCCAGTACGGCCCCTTCGTGATGAACACCCAGGACGAGGTCTTCCAGGCGGTGGCCGACTTCCGCGCCGGCAAGATGGGCTGACGAGGTCCGGTTCGAATCGGATCGGCACAAAAAAAGCCACCCCGAGGGGTGGCTTTCTGTTCTGCGCGCGGCAGGGAGGCGATCAACGCTCCTGCAGCAGCAATGCCGTGGGGGTGTTGTTTGCGGCGGTGTCGAGCACAAACATCGTGTACACCTTCCCAGAGGCCAGGGACACCCCATCGGAGGCCGTCGTGCTGTAGATGGTCGCGCCGGTTCCAGGCACCGTCACGGCGATCACCGCATTGGACACGGCCGGCTTGCTGACATAGGTCGAGGTCGAGCTGGACGCATACTGCGTGGGCGCGAACGGCACCCCGCTGAACAGGGCGTTCAGGCTCACCGTGAATGTCAGGGTGTAGCTGGCCAGGCTGTCGGAGGCGTGGATCACGCGGATCTTGTAATTGCCGGACGTGGTGGGCAAACGGTTGTCATCGGTCACCACCGTCACCTTGGCGTCGGACACCGAGTTGCCCGTGACGATCAGGGTGGTATCGGACCCGGCCGCCAGGGTGATCGAGCTGCTGCCCAGCGAGTTGCCGCCCACCGAGGCATTGACGGCGTAGGTCCCTGCGTTCACCAGAACGTAGGGGCTCTGCACCGCCGGCGACGCCGTCGTGGGAAGGATCGTGTTCGCGCCCAGGGACAAAGCCACCGTCTGGCCGCCCGCCATGGCCGAGATCACCCGCACCCGCGCCTGGGTGTTGAGATACGGGGTCGCATTGCCCTGCTGCTTCAGCAGGATGCTGTCCACCAGGACGCCACCGCTGGTCGGGGTCACCACCAGGTTGTAGACCCCCGTGCTGTCGAACGACACGCCATCCACGTCCAGGAGCAGGGTGGTGGTGTCGCCTGCGGCGGTGATGCGCAAGCGGTAGGTGCCCGTCGCCACCGTGCCGTATGCGGTGCTGGAGCCCGCGCCCACAGCGGCCTGCACGGGCGTGGACGAAGCCAGATCATCGCCCGAGGCAGTCAGGTAGACGTCCACCGAGCCGGCATCCGAGGCCGCGTTGACCACCCGGAAAGACATCTTGCCGCTGTCGGCAGCGTCCTCTTCCTCGGTGATCAGCGCCGACTTCAGGGCCCCCGCCCAGCCGTAAGCCACCACGGTGTAGTGGGTGTCCTTGCTCAGGGTGCGCGAAGTGGTGATCAGCTCGGTGCTGGAACCGGTCGCGGTCAGGGCCATCGAGAACGAGCCGGCATCATTGCCTGCATAGCCACTCACGGAACCATAGGCCACGCCACTGCACTTCAGGGAATCGTTGACGTACAGATCCAGGCTGCCGTAACCGGGACTGGCGTTCAGCAGGCGCACCTGGGCGTTCCCGCTGTTGTTGCCGCCGCAGGCAGACAGAACGCCGGTCAAGGGGAGGCCGGCCATCAGGCCAAGCAGGGTTCTTTTCTTCATTCGAAGGTCCAGTCTCTGACAGACAAATTGATTCAGGGGCTCGCTCGGGCGGGAGATTGTGAGGCGGCCTGCATTGCTGGCCTGTTGCCATCTGCAAGGTGCCGGTGAACCGGCCGCCCACCCAGGCCCGGCCCCACCTGTGGCGCACATGATAGTCGCAAGCCAGGACGCGCTTCCAGCGCGCCCAGTGCCGCTGCCGGCATCCCCCAGACAGATCCTCGGGACGCGGCAAAGTTCACGACAGGGCCTGTGGGCCGCGCGCCGCAACCCTTCAGTTTCCGGCACAGTGTGCCCATGCCTTCGGGAGAAGGCCCGGCTTGTCGGCCGGACACCGCCGCACAGGAGCCTGACCATGCTGATCTCGCCCGTTCCCGCCACACCGGTCGCCCCGGTGCAGCCCGCCCGTCCCAGCCCGGTGCCCGTGCAGGGCGTGGCCTCGGTCGAGCCCGTGTCACCGGTGGCCGATGCCAACGAGCACCTGAGCCAGGAACTGGACGAGGCCTTGCACGCCATGGACAGCCTGCGCAGCCAGCTGGCCGCCAGCCAGGCCCGGCTCAGCGCCGCCTCCCGTTCCGTGGCCCAGCAGGCCCGGCAGGCCGCCCCCACCCCCACCGAAGGGGGCGACACCGATCTGGGCACCGGCAGCCGCCGCTACCTGGCGCAGAGCGCGCTGAACCAGGCACTGCAGGCCCAGCACAGCGCGCTGTCGATCAGCGCCTGACCCCGTCCGGCGCCGACCCGCCGCGCATCACCAGATGCGGATGCGGTCCTGCGGCGCCTTGTACATCTTGTCGCCCGGTTTCAGGCCGAAGGCCGCCTCGAAGCCGTCGTGGTTCATCACCGTGCCGTTGGCGCGGAATTCCGGCGGCGAGTGCGGGTCGGCCGTCAGCAGGCGCAGCTGCAGTTCCTCGCGGTACTTGGAGCGCCAGGCATGGGCGAAGCTGTAGAAGAAGCGCTGCTCGCCGGTCAGGCCGTTGATCACGGGCGGCGTCGCGCCGTTGAGTGACAGCTTCCAGGCCTTGTAGGCGATCTGCAGCCCAGACAGGTCGGCGATGTTCTCGCCCAGGGTCAGCTGGCCGTTGACCTTGTGACCGGGCAAGGCCTCATAGCCCGCGAACTGGGCCACCAGCCGCTGGCCCAGGGCCGCGAAGGCCTTGGCGTCCTCCGGCGTCCACCAGTTGTCCAGCTTGCCGTCGCCGTCGTACTGCGAGCCCTGGTCGTCGAAGCCGTGGCTGATCTCGTGGCCAATGATGGCGCCGATGGCCCCGTAGTTGGCCGCGTCATCGGCCGCCATGTCGAAGAAGGGCGGCTCCAGGATGGCGGCCGGGAAGACGATCTCGTTCATCGCCGGGTTGTAATAGGCATTGACCGTCTGCGGAGTCATCAGCCATTCGCTGCGGTCCACCGGCTGGCCCAGCTTGGCCGCCACGCGCTTGAAATCGAAGTGGCCGGCCCGCTCGGCGTTGCCCACCGGGTCGCCGTCCTTGACGGTCAGGCCGCCGTAGTCGCGCCACTTGTCCGGGTAGCCGATCTTGGTGGCGTACTTGGACAGCTTCTCGCGCGCCTTCACCTTGGTGGCCGGACTCATCCAGGTCAGGCCGTCGATCGAGTCGCCGTAGGCCTTGAGCAGATTGGCCACGAGCACCTGCATGCGGGCCTTGTGGTCGGCCGGGAAGTAGCGGGCCACGTACTGCTGGCCGACCGCCTCGCCCAGCGCGCCGTCCAGCGCGTCGATGCCCTGCTGCCAGCGCGCCCGGGGCTGCTCGCTGCCCGACAGCGCCTTGTCATGGAAGGCGAAATAGGCATCCCGCCAGGGCTTGGCCAGCAGGTTCGCGTTGGCGTCCATCACCCGAGCCCGGAAGTAGAGCTTCCAGGTGGCCACCGGCACCTCGTGCACGGCCTTGGCCACGGCCTGGGCGTAGTCGGGCTGGGAGACGTTGAGCCGCTGCAGCGCAGACATCTCGGCCGCAGCGAAGAAGGCCTGCCAGTCCAGGCCAGGGGCCTTGGCCGCCAGCTGGGCCCGGGTCATCGGGTTCCAGGTCTTCTGGGCGTCGCGGTTGGCCACCTCGGTCCACTGGGCCTTGGCCAGGCGGGTCTCGAACATCAGCACATCCCGCGCCGAACGGGCCGCGTGCTTGCGGTCACCGTCCAGGCGGAACAGGGTCTGCAGGTAGGACAGGTAGGCCGCGCGGGCCTGGGCCATGCGCGGGTCCTTGGACAGGTAGTACTCGCGGTTGGGCAGGCCCAGGCCACCCTGCCAGGTCAGCGGCAGGTTCATCGTCGGGGCCTTCTGGTCGGGCTGCACGTCCAGCGCGAGCGGCAGCGAGAGCACCCCCTGCATCCGGCCCATGTAGCGCGTCACGTCGGCGGGCTTGCGCAGCTGCTGCACCTGGGCCAGCAGGGGCTGCAGGGGCGCCTTGCCGGCCTTGTCCATGGCGGCCTCGTCGGTGAAGGCGCGGAAGTAGGCGGCGATCTTCTGCTCGTTGCTGCCGTCCGGGTAGTGGCCCTTGGAGAGCTCCTCCACCAGGGTGTGCACCCGCGCATCGGCCCGATCGGACATGATCGAGAAGTTGCCATAGGCTGACTTGTCGGCGGGAATGGGAGTGTCCTTCAGCCAGCCACCGTTGGCGGCGCGGAACAGGTCGTCCTGCGGCCGGACCGACAGGTCTTCGCCGCTGCGGTCGAAGGTGAAGGCGGAGGCGGCCCTGGCCGCAGCCAGGGCCGGAGCCGGTGCGGCGGCAGGCGCCACCGCGACCGGGGGGGTGCTGGAGACGGCACCGGCGGCGGCGCCGGGCGTGGTGCAGGCCGGCAAGGTGCACAGGGCCAGCACGGCCAGGGAAAGAGAGGACAGCTTCAGCACGGATCGCTTCCTGAACAGGTCGGTTCGTGAAGACCCGGCCCGCGCTCTTGACGCTCCCGCCGGGTCGGCGAAAGGGTCAGACTACCATGCAGAAGCGAAGTTCAAACCCCGTGGCTTCCATTCGAAACAGGGTCGCCTTAGGGGGCTGACGCCCGGGCTCAGGCGGCCTGGGCGTCGGCCTGCAGCAGGCTTTCCAGGCAGTGCTCGTGGATGCCGTAGAAGGCCTTGATCTCGGCGATCTGCCCCAGCACCTGGGCGCGTCGGGCCTCATCCACCCGGCTGCCCGCGGGGCGGCGCACCGCCAGGATCATCTTGTTCTTGCTGGTGTGCTCCAGGGCCACGAACTCGAAGACCTGGGCGTCGTAGCCGTGGGCCTCCAGCAGCAGGGCACGCAGGCTGTCGGTCACCATCTCGGCCTGCTGGCCCAGGTGCACGCCGTGCTGCAACATGGGCTTGAGCAGCGGCGGCAGCTGCATCTGCGGCCGGATCTGCTTGTGGCAGCACGGCGCGGTCAGGATGATGGACGCGCCGGCGCGGATGCCGGTGTGCAGCGCGAAATCGGTGGCCGTGTCGCAGGCGTGCAGCGCCACCATCACGCCCAGGTGTTCGGGCACATGGCTGCGCACATCGCCGCAGACGAAGGACAGGCCGGCCATGTGCCGGCGCAGCGCCGCCGCATTGCACAGGTTCACCAGGTCCTCGCGCAGTTCCACCCCGGTCACGCTGGCTTGCCAGCCGCGGGCCTGCGTCAGGTGCTGGTGCATCGCAAAGGTCAGGTAGCCCTTGCCGGAGCCGAAGTCCACCACACTCACCCGGCCGTCGCGCGGCTGCAGCCTGGCGGCCTCCAGCGCGTGGTCCAGCACCTCGACGAACTTGTTGATCTGCTTCCACTTGCGCGCCATGGCGGGCACCAGGCGGTGCTGGGCGTCGGTCACGCCCAGGTCCTCCAGAAAGGGCAGGTCCAGGCTCAGGAAGCGGTGCTTCTCGCGGTCGTGGCCGGTGGCCGCGGCTTTCGGCGCACCGGCCTGTTGCAAGGTCTTGCGCGTGACGCCGATGCGCCCGCGCTTGCTCACCATCAGCTGCCACTCCTCGGTGGTGGTGAACAGGTGGGCGTGGCTGAACTCGGTGCCCAGCATGGCCTGCACCGCGGCCAGGCCCTCGGCCAGCGGCGGGTTCTTGGTGATGTCGCGGGTGGCGTGGTGGTACAGCAGGCTCAGGCAGGGCTGACCACGCAACACCAACGGGCGGGCCATCACCCGCACCAGGTCCGAGCCGCTGCGCCGCGGCTTGCCCAGCACCAGCTTGACGCAGCGCTGCTCGGCCAGGCTGGCCGAGAGGGCGTCGAAGAAGCGGTCGCGCCGGGCCAGCTCGGCCAGGGCGTCAGGGGCATCGGACAAGGTGGTGGCGGTGTCGTCCGCGGCATCGGTGCTCATGCCGCGATTGTCCGTCAGCCCCCGGAGCGCCGCCTCAGCGCAGTTGCGCCAGCAGGGTGGCCACCTCCGCCGCCGAACGCACACCCAGCTTGGAGAACACCTTGGCCCGGTGCACCTCCACCGTCCGCACCGAGATGTGCAACTCGTCGGCAATGACCTTGTTGAGCTTGCCTGCGGCCACCCGCTGCATCACCTCGCGCTCGCGCTCGGACAGGCTGGCCAGGCGCGCGGTGGCCTCGTGGCCAGCGGCCTGGTCGGCATGCTGGGCGGCCTCCACCGCCAGCGCCTTCTGCACCCGCTCCACCAGCGCGTCGTCGCTGAAGGGCTTCTCCACGAAATCGAAGGCGCCCTTCTTCAGCGCCTCCACCGCCATCGGGATGTCGCCATGGCCGGTCAGGAAGATTACCGGCGCCCGGAAGCCCTGCGCCATCAGCTCGTCGTGCAGCTGCAGGCCCGACATGGGCTCCATGCGCACGTCCAGCAGCACGCAGCCGCGCAAGGGGCCCGCCGCCAGAGCAGACAGGAAGCTCGGCGCGTCAGGATAGGCCGCCGTGCTCAGTCCGTGCGACTGCAGCAGAAAGCCCAGCGCATCGCGCACCGCGGCCTCGTCATCGACCAGGTGCACCATCGGCATCGTCATCAGGGTCGTCTCCAGCATCGGGGTCGGCATCCGCCTGCCAGACCGGCAGCGAACAGGAAAAGCGCGCACCGCCCAGCGGGCTCATGCCCGCATCGAAAGCGCCATGGTGCACCTCGATCACCGAACGGCAGATGGCCAGGCCCATGCCCATGCCCTCGGGCTTGGTCGAGTAGAAGGGCGTGGTCAGCTGCTCGGCCGTGCGGCCGGCCAGGCCCGGGCCGCTGTCGTCCACGTCCAGCCGCACAAAGCCGCTGCCGGTGTCCTGGGCCGACACCCGGATCTGCCGGGGCTGGCCGGCCGGCTGCTGCGCCAGCTCATCGGCGGCGTTGCGCAGCAGGTTGATCAGCACCTGCTCGATCAGCACCGGATCGGCCTGCACCAGCGGCAGGCCGGACGGCAGGTCCAGCGCCACCTGGATCATCTGGCGCTGGAAGTCGCGCTGCAGCAGTCTGGCGGCCTGGCGCACGATCTCGGCCAGCACCGCCGGCTCGCGCTGCGGGGCGCGCCGGGTCAGGAACTCGCGGATGCGCCGCACGATGCGCCCGGCCTCGGCCGCCTGCTCGCCCTGGCGCCGCAGGGCCTGCAGCACCATCGTGTCCTCGCAGCCGGCCTGCTCCAGCCGGCGCAGCACGCCCGCGTTGTAGCCGGCCACCGCCGTGAGCGGCTGGTTGAGCTGGTGGGCCAGGGCCGAGGCCACCTCGCCCAGCGTGGTCAGGCGGGCCTGGTGGGCCAGGGCCTCGGCCTGGTGGCGCTCACGCTCCTCCAGCCGCTTGCGCTGGGTGATGTCGATGATCGAGCCCATCCAGCCGATCTGCTGACCGCTGGCGTCCACCAGCGGCGACTCGAAGACCATCACCTCGATCGGGTGGCCATCGGCATGGCGCCACTGGGCCTCGTAGCCCTCGCGCGGGGCCAGGCCCGCCAGGCCGCGGCGGCTGCGCTGCATGGCCTCGCCGGCCGATTCCGGCGGCCAGTAGGGCATGGGCGGCTTCAGGCCGATCAGTTCTTCCGCCGATCGCCCCACCAACTCGCAGAAGGTGCGGTTCACGTACAGCAGCCGGCCCTCGGCGTCGCGCGCACGCAGGCCCACCAGGGCCGAATCCTCCATCGCGCCGCGCCAGGCCACCTCGGTGCGCCAGGCCGCCTCGGCCGCGCTGACCTGCCGCATCTGCCGGCGCAGCAGCAGCGTGGCCCCGCCCACCAGCAGCAGAAAGCCGCCCACCAGCACCAGCGGCAGCCCCTGCCACCAGGGCTGCGGCAGCTCGCGCTGGGTCAGCAGCAGGTACACCCCGGGCATGCCGCTGCCCACCAGCACGCGGTAGCTGTCGCGCAGGCCCGGCGCGGCCTGGCCGTTGCCCGGGCCGTCGGCCGAGGCGATGACCTGGTCGCTGCCATCGACCAGCTGCACCTCGTAGCGCCGGGTCAGCCACCAGGGCGTGTCGCGCTTGAGCAGGGTGGACGGCGAGAAGCGCAGCACCACCTTCTCGCCCGGCACATCGAAGCGGTTGGTCTCCGGCACCGCGTCGGCCATGGCCGGGTCCACCGGCGCCACCAGGTGGGCGCTCAGGCCGTCGCGCTCGTCCGAGGCCAGCGGCAGCAGCGGCACCTCCTGCGGCGGCAGATGGGCCACGATGCGGTTGCCCGCGTCCAGCCAGGTCACGCTCAGCCACAGGCCACGAAAGCCTTCCTCCACCTCGGGCCGGCTGGCCAGGAACTGGCGGGTGTGCGGCGCCCGGCGCAGCTGCGCGGCCAGACTGCGCAGGTGCAGCGCCTCCAGGTCCAGCCGGGCCCGCAGCTGGGCCTCGGCGCTCAGCGCGTCCGAGATCATCGTGCGGTGGGCCTCCTCCCGCTCGTCCCGGTCGGTGCGGTAGGCCCACAGCACCACCCCGCCCACGAACAGCAGCGACAGCAGCAGCGGCCAGACCCACAGCCCACGCCGCAACGCCGCCGGCAGCGCGCGCGCGGGCTGCGGTCGGGACAGGACGTGGGGGCCAATGCGGTCCATGAGCGGCGAGTCTAGCCACTGCGGCCGGCGCGCCCCTGGGTGGCGAAATGTGGAAGTCCACAGTGTCGGCCCCGGGCCGGCGGCTCACACACTCCTGCCGCCATGACTCGCATCAACCGCCGCACCGCGCTGGCCGCCGGGGCCAGCCTGCTGGCGCCCTCGCTGTCCAAGCTGCGCCCGCTGGGGGTGAAGGAGTTCGAGGTCTTCGACCTGCCCTTTCTGTTCAAGAACCGCGGCGCCTTCAACGACACCGCGCAGACCTTCGGCCGCACCCTGTTCGGCAAGCTCGAGCCCTCCGGCGTGCGGGGCCTGGCGTTCTGGGACAACGGCTTTCTGCTGATGAGCGCCAACAAGCCGCTGCGGGACGTGGCCGACTTCAAGGGCCTGAAGATGCGGGTACAGCCCTCGGCCGTGGCCGAGGCCGAGATGCGTGCCCTGGGCGCCGAGCCCCGGGTCATGAACTTCTCCGAGCTGTTCACCGCCCTGCAGGCCGGCAGCGTGGACGGCACCGAAGGCACGGCCTCCAACTTCCTGACCCAGCGCCTGGCCGAGGTGCAGAAGCACCTGACCCTGTCCAACCACGGCTACCTGGCCTATGCGCTGCTGGTCAACCGCGCCTTCCACGACCGCCTGCCGGCCGAGCTGCGCGGCGTCTTCGACAGCGCCGTGGCGGATGCCACGCAGTACGCCAACGCCATTGCCAACGCCGAGAACGCCTGGGCCCTGGGCCAGATCAAGGGCCATGCGCGGGTCAGCCTGCACGCCCCGCAGGCCAGCGAGCTGGAGGCCTGGCGCCGCGCCCTGATGGGCGTGCACGCCGCGGTGGCCGAGCGGGTGGGCACGGCGGCGCTGCGGGCGGCCTACCGCGCCGCGGGCTTCATCCCGCCACGCTGAACCGGTCGACATCTCGGGATATACCCTCGACAACCGCCTCCCAGGGGCCCGGATGTGGAAATCCACAGTTCCGATGGCCCGGCGGCCTCGCCACACTCCGGGCACGCACGGTATGGCCCCATGCCGCTGACGACCCACACATTCCGGAGACAGACCATGAACCGCCTCACCCGCCGGGCCGCCCTGGCCGCCACCACCGCTCTGCTGGCCAGCGCTGGCTGGCTGTCCACCGCCCAGGCGCAGTCGCCCATCGTCATCAAGTTCAGCCACGTGGTGGCCAACGACACGCCCAAGGGCAAGGCGGCCGACTTCTTCGCCAAGCGCGCGGCCGAGCTCACCAAGGGCAAGGTGAAGGTCGAGGTCTATCCCAACAGCCAGCTCTACAAGGACAAGGAAGAGATGGAAGCCCTGCAGCTGGGCTCCGTCCAGATGCTGGCGCCCTCGCTGTCCAAGTTCGCGCCGCTGGGCGTGAAGGAATTCGAGGCCTTCGACCTGCCCTTCATCTTCGACGACTACAACGACCTGCACGCCGTCACCCAGGGCCCCGTGGGCGCCAAGCTGCTCAAGAAGCTGGAAAGCCGCGGCATCACCGGCCTGGCCTACTGGGACAACGGCTTCAAGGTCATGTCGGCCAACAAGCCGCTGAAGTCCGTCGAGGACTACAAGGGCCTGAAGATGCGCATCCAGTCCTCCAAGGTGCTGGACGCGCAGATGCGCGCCATCGGCGCCCTGCCCCAGGTGCTGGCCTTCTCCGAGACCTACCAGGCCCTGCAGACCGGCGTGGTCGACGGCACCGAGAACCCGCCGTCCAACCTCTACACCCAGAAGATGCACGAGGTGCAGAAGTACGTCAGCGTGACCAACCACGGCTACCTGGGCTACGCCGTCGTCGTGAACAAGAAGTTCTGGGACGGCCTGCCCGCCGACATCCGCGCCCAGCTGACCCAGGCCATGGCCGACGCCACCAAGGTGGCCAACGAAGACGCCCTCAAGGACAACATGGACGCGCTGGCCAAGGTCAAGGCCTCGGGCAAGACCACCGTCTACGAACCCACCAAGGGCGAGCGCTTCCTGCTGAAAAAGGCCATGTTCCCGGTGCACAAGCAGATGGCCTCGCGCATCGGCGAAGAGACCATCCAGGACATCTACAAGGCCACCCACTTCGATCCCACCAAGATGTGATCGAGGCGGCCTGACCGTCCCCCCAGGCCCACGCAGGACGTGGGCCTTTTCACGCCCCCTGCCGACCCAACCCCCAAGGAGAGCCCACCATGAAATGGCTCGATCACCTGGAGGAGTGGCTGATCGCGACCTTCATGGGCGCCGCCACCCTCATCACCTTCGTCGCCGTGCTGCACCGCTATCTGGTGGGCTTCGAATCCCCGCTGCAGAACTGGCTGCTGGGCCTGAACTTCGCCTGGGCACAGGAGGCCACCATCTACCTCTTCGTCTGGATGGCCAAGTTCGGCGCCGCCTACGGCGTGCGCACCGGCATCCACGTGGGGGTGGACGTGCTGATCAACCGCCTGCAGCCCCAGCACCGCCGCAAGGTGGTGCTGTTCGGCCTGCTGGCCGGCGCCTTCTTCACCGGCGCGGTGGCCACCATGGGCGCGCGTTTCGTGTGGGAGAACGGTGCCCACTACGCCTTCGCCAGCTGGCTGGGCATGGACGTCTCCGAGATGATCGAAGGCCCCACCACGCCCGACCTGGAGTGGCCCACCTGGATCATCTACTGCGCCATCCCGCTGGGCTCCTCGCTGATGTGCTTCCGCTTCCTGCAGGTGGCCTGGGCCTTCGTGCGCACCGGTGAACTGCCGCACCACGACCACGGCCATGTGGACGGCCTGGACGAAGAAACCGAGCCCACCAAGGCCTGAGGGACCCACCATGAGCGGCATCATCATCTTTTCCCTGCTGCTGGTCCTGATGTTGACCGGCATGCCCATCTCCATCGCGCTGGGCCTCACCGTCCTCACCTTCATCTTCGGGTTCACGCAGGTGCCCGTGGAGTCGGTGGCGCTCAAGCTGTTCACCGGCATCGAGAAGTTCGAGATCATGGCGATCCCGTTCTTCATCCTGGCCGGCAACTTCCTCACCCACGGCGGGGTGGCGCGAAGAATGATCAACTTCGCCACCAGCATGGTGGGCCACTGGCATGGGGGCCTGGGTCTGGCCGGCGTGCTGGCCTGCGCCCTGTTCGCCGCGGTGTCGGGGTCCTCCCCCGCCACGGTGGTGGCCATCGGCTCCATCCTGCTGCCGGCCATGACCAAGGCCGGCTTCCCGAACAAGTTCGGCGTCGGCATCATCACCACCTCCGGCGCGCTGGGCATCCTCATCCCGCCGTCCATCGTGATGGTGATGTACTCGGTCTCCACCAACACCTCGGTGGGCGCGCTGTTCATGGCCGGCGTCATCCCCGGCCTGCTGCTGGCCTTCCTGCTGGGCCTGACCGCCTGGTGGCGGGCCCGCAAGTTCGGCTACCCGCGCATGAAGAAGGCCACGATGGGCGAGCGCTGGAAGGCCTTCCGTGAGTCGGTCTGGGGCCTGCTGCTGATCGTCATCGTGATGGGCGGCATCTACACCGGCCTGTTCACCCCGACCGAGGCCGCGGCCATGAGCGCCGTCTACGCCTTCTTCATCGCCGTGTTCGTCTACAAGGACATGCGCCTGAAGGACGTGCCGCGCGTGCTGCTGAGCTCGGCCAACATGAGCGCCATGCTGCTGTACATCATCACCAACGCGGTGCTGTTCAGCTTCGTGCTGGCCAACGAGAACATCCCGCAGCAGCTGGCCGACTGGCTGGTGGGCATGGGCCTGGGCCCCATCGCCTTCCTGCTGGTGGTCAACGTGCTGCTGCTGGTGGCCGGCAACTTCATGGAGCCTTCCTCCATCGTGCTGATCATGGCCCCCATCCTGTTCCCGGTGGCCATGAAGCTGGGCATCAACCCGGTGCACTTCGGCATCCTGATCGTGGTGAACATGGAAGTGGGCATGTGCCACCCGCCGGTGGGCCTGAACCTGTACGTGGCCTCGGGCATCACCAAGATGGGCATCACCGAGCTGACCATCGCCGTCTGGCCCTGGCTACTGACCATGCTGGGCTTCCTGGTGCTGGTGACCTACTGGCCCACGCTGTCCCTGTTCCTGCCCCACGCGCTGGGCATGTCCACCGGCGCCTGAGGCCGGTGAAGGCTGCGGCGGCACCTGCGGGCGCCGCCGCAGCAACGCTTCTTTGCCAGGCCGAGACACCGCCTGCAGAGACCGGGCGCAGACTCGTTCCATCCCACCTCATCGAGGAACGACATGCCCCGCGCCCTTGCCGCGGCCCTGCTGGCCGCCGCCCTCCTGCCCGTCTGCGCAGCCCAGGCCCAGCCCCACCCCCCGGGCTTCCACGGGCCCGGCCCCTGGCCCATGCACTTCGACGACCGCTACCACCACAACCTCTGGTACCCGAACGTCGGCTGGTCCGTGGCTGCGGCGCCGGTGGGGGGCATCAGCGTGGCCTTTGGCGGCGGGAATTTCCTCTTCCATGGCGGCGTGTGGTTCCACCCGGTGGGGCCGCGCTGGGTGGTGGTCACCCCGCCCGTGGGCATCATCGCGCCCATGCTGCCCCCGGCCTACACCACGCTGTGGGTGGGCGGGCTGGCCTACTACTACGCCAACGGGGTGTACTACCTGCCCGATGGCCCAGCCGGCTACCGCGTGGTGGAGCCGCCCACCGGCGTCGCCTCCGTTCAGCCGGTGGCCCCCCCGCCCAAGCCGGCGCCCGATCCCATCGTCTACCCGCGCAACGGCCAGTCCGCCGCGCAGACCGAGGCCGACCAGCGCGCGTGCAACCAGTGGGCCATGACCCAGCGCGACGCGATGAGCGACGCCTCCATCTTCAACCGCGCCGTGCAGGCCTGCATGGATGGCCGCGGCTACACCCTGCGCTGAACGCCTCGTTCAGGGCAGCTCGGTTTCCGGCCGGTCGCGCGGCACCTGGGCCAGGTAGGCCGCCACCGGCTGGCCGGCCAGCGGCTTGACCATCACGCGCAGCGTGTTCACCCGGTCGCTGGCCAGGATGTGCTCGCGCAGCCGCACCTGGGTGAAATCGCGCCGCCACCAGAAGTGCTCGGCCCGCGTGTTGCCCACCACCACGCCCAGGCGCATCCACTGCGCGCCCTGCTGCACCGCCCAGGCCTCCAGGGCCTGGTACAGCGCCCGCGCCAGGCCGTGGCCGTGCAGGCCGGTGGCCAGCAGGAACAGCGACACGTGCCAGACCCCGGGCGCAAGCAGGTCCATCACCACGATGCTCACGCCCACCAGCGTGCCGTCGTGGCGGAACAGGCCCAGGCACTCCTGGGCGCGGTAGGGCATGTCCGACGGCGCCCGCTCATCAAAGTCTTCCTGGGCCTCATGCGGGCGCGGGCCGCGGCCGGTCACCGTCTCGAAGTACAGCGGATTGGCCTCGTACAAGGCCTGCAGCAAAGGCACCTCGTCGGCCCGCAGCGGCCGGGCATGGTGCCCCATGGCCTGGAAGCGCCAGCCCGGCGCCAGGCCCGTCTGGGAATCGGGCGCATGCATGCCGTGATGCTACGCCGGCTCCCCCGCCAGCCGCCCGTACAGGCAGGTGTTGCGCAAGTCCCCGCCGGGCCCGCGCCGGTCGTGGCGCAGCATGCCCTCCAGCGTGAAGCCCGCGCGCAGCGCCACCCCGCGTGAACCGTGGTTCTCCTCGTCGGCCACCAGGTCCACCCGCGCCACCTGCAGATGCTCGAAGGCAAAGGCCGTGACGGCGCGCACCGCCTCGGTCATCAGCCCATGGCCGGTGCGGCTGCTGCGGCACCAGTAGCCCACCTCGATCTTGGGCACCGCCCAGTCCGGCCGGTGCAGGCCCGCCACGCCCACGAAGGCCCCGCTGGCCCGGTCCAGCAGCAGGAAGGGGAAATCCTTGCGCGCCGCGGCGTTGGCGTGGCCATTGCGGCAGAACAGCTCCGAAGCCTGCTCCGACGGCTCCTCGGCCACCCAGGGGATGGCACCCAGGAAACGGCGCAGATCGGTGATGGACTCGGCCACCGCGGCATGCACCATCGCCCCATCGCCCGCGCGCGGCAGGCGCAGCAGCAGGCGCTCGGTCTGAAACGAGTCAGGGAAGTCCAGAAGGAGGGGAAAGCGGATCGCGTTCATCGGCCCAATGTAGCGGAGCCGCCGCTGGGCTAGCATCATCCGCACCCCAACCCCCACGACGCCACGCGCCGCCTGTGCCTGGGGGCGCTGGCCGTGGCGCCCTCCGCCCGGGCTGCCAAGCCGGCAGACCATTGGCCCGAGCCGGTGCTGCGCAGCTTCTCGCACCTCAACCGCAAGATCTACGTGCCCATGCAGGGCCCCAGCGACATGGGCGCCAGCGGCAAGCTCGAGCGCTGGGACCGCATGGCCGGGCTGATCCGCTTCCTCAAGGACGTGGACGCCGGCCGGGCCTGATGCAGGCCCCTCCTGCAGGGCCCCTCAGGACCCTGCGGGCGGCTCCCACAGCTCCACCTTGTGACCCTCCGGGTCGATGACCCAGCCGAACTTGCCGTACTCGGAATCGTCGGCCTTCTCCAGCACCTGGCAGCCCTCTTCGCGCAGGGCCTGCAGCAGCGCGTCCAGGTCGGCCACGCGGTAGTTCACCATGAAAGGCGCCGTGCCCGGGGCGAACTGCTCACTGCCCTGCGGCCCGATGGACCAGGCCGTGGTGCCGGCCACCGGCTGCCCGGCCGCGTCCGTCCAGTCAAACGCCGCGCCGCCCCAGGGCTGCACGTCAATGCCCAGGTGCCGCTGGTACCAGGCGCGCAGCGCGGCGGGATCCTTGGCTTGGAAGAAGACACCCCCGATACCTGTCACCCGTTTCATCGCCACCTCCAAGGTTTGGCTCAACCCGCATCGCCCATGGCAAAGCGCATGGCGCCCATCGCAAAGGCAAAAACATAAGCGTAGGCGAACCGGTCCCCCCGCACCACCCCCAGGCCGCGCCGGCTGCGCCGCCGCCCCAGCAACGCCACAGCCCCCGCCGCCAGCACCGGCGTGACCGCAAGGTTGACCAGCCGCGCCAGGTGGGAATGGATGAAGAAATGCGGCAACAGCCACACGCTGAGCGCCCCGCACGCCATGCCCAACAGGGCGTAGCCCGCCACGGCCCACCAGGCGCTGACCACCCCGCCCGGCTCAGGCCGGCCCGGCCGTTTGAACAGATGCAAAAAGGCCTGCGAGATCGCCTCGAAGACGAACTGCAGGATGAACTCGCCAAAGATCTCGAACAGCAGCTCTAGAAGGAATTCCATGCGGGCACGGCGATAGCGGCAGCAGCGACAAGCCGGATGATGCCCTGCGCCATCAGAACCACATGGGTGGTGCTTGACAAGGCCGAACAGGTGCTCCTTCGCGGCGATCCCGATGACCGGTCAGACTGGGCGCTGACGGTCGCGACTCGGCTCTTGGTCGGCGGCTATCGACCCGGAGCGGTGGCGTCTCAAACTCCCCCCGTATGACCGCCGATCATCACTTCGCAGTTCGTATTTGCTCACCGCCCAGCAGGATCCACATACATCTTCCGGAACATTTCAGTGGCTGCATCGTCGTCCATGGAAATCGGAGCCACGTCCTTGCCTTCAGGGGTCAATAGCCATAGCCAGTCATAGGACCCACCTCCCATGGCGTATCGATGTTGGCGCACCATCAAGTACCCAGCATATTTGCCGCGTTGGATGACCTCCAGCGAGTTGCCTGGGCAGACAAAATGCTCCTCGCCAGAGTCGACTTGGACGACATGCACAGCACCGGATGTCGTCCATGCAGCGCTTAGGAAGAAGAGCTGGCGTCCATCCGGCGAAAATTGAATTTCGCTCAATTCCGCCAGCGTCTCTTGCGGGGTCTTGCCCGGTCTACCCCGTAGAAGGAGCTTCGCGTCACTGCCGTCCGACCTCGAGGTCCATATCTCCGCGGCTTCCAGCTCGCCAATGCCAGTGTCTATCAAGACCTCTGGTGTGTGACGAATGAACGCGAACGAGCGGTGGTCCGGTGCATAGACTTTTTGTACCGAGACGCCCTCTGCGCCGACTGGTTCGACTGCCGTTGCCCCGGCCTTGGGCAGTGCGAATGCCATGGCTGCGACACCAATGATTTGGCAGGCAAAAGTCCGGCAGACTTTGCGGCGAGCGAACATGTGAATCATCTGGACTAGCCTACCCTGAAGCTGACCTTCTAGACCGTCTCGTCATGGCCGGGGTTCCCCTTGTTTGGCATCTATCTCGCCGATGTGCCTGTGCAATGGCCGCCAAACCCAATGCCACGTCAAAGGAGAAGATCATGGCCATGGTTGAACGTGAGCCTCTCGCCCCACCCGAGATAACGCCACCGCAGTTGGAGATGTTGAGCGCCGCGGCGCGGATGCTGATGGAATCGCGGAACCACCACCCGCGCGCAGCCACCATCACTGTTGAAAGCGACGAAGGCGTCGTAACCCCATCCGGTTACCACCGCAGGCGCTGCCGGTGCTGGCAGAGACCTTGGGCGGAATAGCCAGAGGCCAGGCCATCATGCTCATGACCGCAAACGAACGGGCGCTGGGCCTGGACTACTGAGGCGCCGGCCAACCCATCCGGCAAGGCAGACCCGTTCTTGGCACAGTGGATGCCAACGCCTACGATGGCCATAAGCTTCCCCTTCGGAGTGGCTGGGTGAGATTCGCAACCCCATGGCACTCGCTGCCGTTGGCCGCCTTGCTGCTCGCTCGGGACGGGGAAGTCCCTTTCAATCGTTAAGCCGCACAGAACAACCATCGGAGCCACTGCATGGGAATGGTCGCCTGTTTTACATCCTTGGCGCCTGACGCCCTTCGCGGGTTGCAGGATGATCCTAGCCAGATCGAGGAGTACCTGTACCCGGATGATGGCGAAAGCGAACCTGCCAACTACATCGACCTGGACAAGGCTTGGCACGGTATTCACTACTTGCTCACAGGCCAAGCCAACGGCGGTCCCGAACCTCAGTCTCTGGCTGTCTTTGGCGGAGAGGAGTTCGGCCCCGAGGTCGGCTACGGCCCCGCCCGCTTTCTCACGGCAGAGCAAGTGCGTGGCGTCGCCGAGGTGCTGGCGGAACTGTCGCCCGAGATCCTCACACCACGCTTCAACCCAAAGGACATGGAGTCCAAGCAAATCTATCCCGAGGTGATCTGGGTGCGTGACGGGGAGGAGGCGCTCGACTACGTGCTCGACAGCTACCAACAACTCCAGGTCTTCTATCGCGACGCCGCGTCACGCGGAGAAGCCGTCATCCAGTGGCTTTCGTGAGAGCACGCCCTAACGCCGACGTTGCCCTCAGGCACTGCATGCCTACGCTGAGGCAAACGGATTGAATACGTCCAGCCCCAACGCATCTGCGGAACTCCGAAACCACGTTGGTGCCCAGCAGGTACTTCCGCGTCACAGCATGGGCTCCACCTTGCGACGCGTGGCCTGGTCACGGGCAGGCTGCACAGCCACATCGTGCGAAAGTTCTTTCTAATTTCCTCCACGGCAGCGCTTGCGCTGGCTTTTGCTGCTGTGCTGTCGCTCGCTCTTCCGCACGAAACATCTCCGCCCTCGGGCTTGCTTGTGGTGGCAGAGGTCTTTGCTTCGCCTGGCGAGTTCTTGTGGTGGAGCACCTTGGGCGGCGCATTCTCCCGGCGCCCAACATCCGGGGCGGGTCTGGCCGTGTGGATCTTCCGTGCGGCCGGCTTCTGGCTCTTGGTGTTCGCCGCGCTTTATGGGCTCAGTCGCGTGTTGCGAAGGCCCCGTACCAGGTGACTCGGCGATCGCCGAATCCATGGGCGGCATCATTCACGCAGCACATCGCGCCGCCACTGTTCACAACACACAAAGGATTCCACCAGTGAAGTACCAAGGAAGCTGCCACTGCCGCCAAGTCGCCTTCGAAGTCGAGGGGGAGCTGACGCAGGTGATCGCGTGCAACTGTTCCATCTGCTCGAAGAAGGGCGCGCTTCAGTGGGGGGTTTCGCCGGCCGCCTTTCGCCTGCTCACGCCTGCGGAAGACATGGCCACCTACACCTTCGGCAGCCAAACCATCCAACACCGCTTCTGCCCCCGGTGCGGGGTGCATGCCTTTGCCGAAGGCATTCTCGCGGGCAGACCCATGGTGATGGTCAACGCCCGTTGCCTTGAAGAGGTGGAGTTGGCGGCGCTGCCCGTCAGGCAGTTCGACGGTCGTTCGCTGTAGTTCGCCCGGCGCGCCGGGCCCTGGGCACCCGCCACGGTCAGCACGAGGTGGGGTGCCTCACAGCACGCTCACCAGCCCCTGCAGCATGCTGGCGCGGCGCAGGGTGGTCCTGAGCTTGAGCCGGCGTTCCAGCACGGCGTTGGAGAACTTGCTGTCCGACTGCCTGGTGAGGCAGCGCCAGTAGACCTCGCGCCCGTGGACCTCGAACTCGTCGATGTCGCTCTTGAGCTGGGCCAGCGCGGCCGCATGCTCGGGCGTGGCCACCGCGGGCAGAAAGCACACGTTCACCTCGGCACCCGCCGGCAGGGGGCTGCCCATCGCAGTCGCGCGCTCGGCCAGGGCGCGCAGCTCATCGTCCTTGCGCACAAAGGCCTCGGCCCGAAAGCCCAGCAGCGGCGCCAGCCCCTCCTCCAGGGCCTGCGCCAACCTGTCGCCAGAGCGTTGGCTGCTGCTGAAGATCACGTTGCCGGAGTTGATGTAGGTCCTCGCATCCTCAAAGCCCAGGCGATGAAAGGCCTCGGCCAGCGTCTGCATCTTCACGAAGCGGCCGGTGACGTTGATGGCGCGGAGCAGTGCGACGTAGGTGGGCATGGGGTGAAGGGTAGCGCCTGGTCTCGGGAGACGGGCGACGCTTGCGGTGCGGACGTCGAGGCACTACGATGTGTAAATTACGCACACATCATACCCATCATGCGCACGAACATCGAGATTGACGACAAGCTGATGAGCGACGCTCTGCGGCTGACTGGTTTGAAGACCAAGAAGGAAGCTGTGGAGCTGGGCTTGCGCACGCTGCTGAGACTGCGTCAGCAGGAAGAGTTGCGCCGCTTCAGAGGCAAGTTGCCATGGGAAGGCGACCTGAACGCCATGAGGACAGACAAGTGATTGTTGTGGACTCCAGCGTCTGGATCGACTTCTTCCGAGGAGCCGCAACACCGCAGACCGAGCGGCTGGACGCGTTGTTGAGCACAGAGCCACTTGCTGTTGGCGACTTGATCTTGGCTGAGGTGCTCCAGGGCTTCAGCAGCGAGAAAGACTTCAACCAGGCCAGAAAGCTGCTTACGTCCCTGGACGTGCTGACGCTTGGCGGGCAAGACATTGCGCTACAGGCGGCGAGAAACTACCGGGCGCTCAGAGCGCAGGGCGTGACCGTGCGGAAAACCATCGACACGATCATTGCCACGCGCTGCATCGAGGATGATCTGCCTCTGCTGTACAGCGACAGGGATTTTGACCCCTTCGTCGAGCACCTCGGTTTGCGTTCCGCGATGGTGGACAGTTGAGCGCCAAGGCCCGAGTCATTGCTTCGGGGCGGGTGTCTCCGTGTGCATTGCGCAGCGCGATGTGTCGCCTGCCCTCAGCCGGGCAGAGATGCCGCGGTGTCAGGCAGCGCCCTCGACGCGCAGGACTTCGGCCGCCAGGCGTTCCAGGTTCTGTTCGTTGGCTTCGGCCACAAATTCGGCCAGGCGCTGGTAGTGTTCCACGCTGTCAAAGGTCTGGCGCCACAGCACCCGGGTGCCCTGCGCCTGCGGCAGCAGTTCCAGGGTCAGCACGAAGTGGGGGCCGTTCAGGTGCTCGATCTCGAAGAGCTGGTCGGGCACGAGGCGCGTGAAGCGGCTTTCGTTGGGGTAGTTCGTGCCGTCGGGCCCGTGCATGGTCAGCAACCAGCGGCCACCGGGCTCGAAGTCGTATTGCTGGATGGTGTTGGTGAAGCCGGCCGGCCCCCACCACCGCGCCATGCGGTCCGGGTCCTGCATCGCGGCAAAGACCTGGGCCGGGCTGGCCGGGATGAAGTGGCTGCGGGCGTCAGACCGACTGTCGATGGCTTCCATGTGGTCTCTCTCCGGTATCAGCGAATCCAAAGAAAACTCCGCGCGCCGCTAAGCCAACGTTCATCTTCCAGGCCGAAGCTGTGCACACCGAATACAAGGAGCTTCGCATGAACGCCGACCTGAAGAACTTTGCCCTGGCCTGGACGCGCATCGCCCTGATGGCCCTGGTGCCCGTGGTGCTCACCACCTTCGTGGCGCTGCCCCAGGCACTGGGCCACCACCCCGGCGAACCCTGCGTGGCCACGGCCTGCGCCGAACTGCCGCAGCACATGAGTTGAGCCCCTGCGCCGCAGGGTCCACCCCGCCCGGCTTCAGGCACGCGCCGGCCCCTGGCGCTGCAGCACGACGTGGGTGGCTTTGTCCGACGCCACCGAAGCCACGCAGCGGTAGCCCAGCGCCCGCAGGTCCAAATCGGCCCACAAGGGCTCTCCCCGGCCCAGCAGCACCGGCGAGATGGCGAGGTGCAGTTCGTCGATCAGCCCTTCGCGCAGGTACTGCCGCACCGTGGCCGGCCCACCGCCGATGCGCACATCCTGCCCGCCGGCCGCGGCACGCGCCCGGTCCAGGGCCTCGTGGATGCCGCCAGTGACGAAGTGGAAGGTGGTGCCACCCGCCATCTCGATGGGGGCCCGCGCATGGTGGGTCAGCACGAAGACGGGCACGTGGTAGGGCGGGCTGTCGCCCCACCAGCCCTTCCACTGATCGTCCGGCCAGGGGCCCCGCACCGGGCCGAACATGTTGCGCCCCAGGATCCAGGCGCCCACGTTGCGGAAGCCGCGGGCGGCGAAGTCGTCGTCCACCCCGGTGCTGCCACCCTCCTGGCCAAACAGGGCCCGCTGGAAGGTGCGCGTGGGAATGAGCCACTGGTGCAGCTCCGTGCCACCCACGCCCAAAGGATTCGCCAGATCCTGATCCGGCCCGGCGCCATAGCCATCGAGCGACAGGGTGAAGCCTTCAACGCGAACGCGTGTCATCGTCTGTCTCCGCTTGTACGGCCCGTCCGGTTGCACGCCACCGCCGGCGGGTCATCGGCGGCATCCGACACGCGGGAAGGGCTCATGCGCCCAGCTTGCCCCGCACATGGCGGGCGAAGTTGTCCAGAATGGCCTGCCAACCGGCGCGTTGCTGCTCCTCGGAATGCGTGGGCTCGGCCTCGAAGGTCTCGCGCACCGTCACGCCCTCCGGCCCGGTCAGAAATTCGACACGCAGCGTGCGGTCGCCAAAGGCGCATTCGATGAGCTGGTGCTCCACCACCTGCGTGTAGGTGCCCGCAAAGTCGAAGCCCATGCTGCCGTCCTTGGCCTCCATCCGCGAGGAGAAGGCGCCCCCCACGCGCAAGTCCACGGAAGCCGCGGTCGTGTGCCAATCGTCAGACGCCGCGTTCCACTGCTGGATGTCCGCGGGCGTCGTCCAGGTCTGCCAGACCAGCGCGATAGGCGCGTCGATCGTGGTCTCCACCGTGATGTTCATGTCGTGTCTCCAGAGCAGCAGCGCCGGGCTGCATCGTAGGTCAGCCCTCCTGCAAACCCAACCGTTCAACCTGCCGGAGACCAGGGTCGTTGCCGCCATGCAGAGAGATGCCAATGCGGCCACGGCCGCAACGGCCAACTTCAGATCCTCAGCGTTCAGGCTTCCCGAACAGCGCCTGAAACAGGCGTTCCGACTCACGCAAACCTTCATCGGTGAACGTGACGGCCTTTGCGGTACCCACAGGGTCGGAGATGTATCCCCGTTCATGCAGCCGCGCCATGACATCCCAATCGAAGGACTTCCATGCCCTGGCACCGTCATGAAGGCCAAGACGCAAAAGCGCCAGGACAGCAGCGTCAATGCGGTCGGTGTCGATTGTCATGGTGCAGCTCCAGGCGCCCAGCACGGGAGGTCAGCGGGCGACGACCATAGGGAACGAGGTTGATCGACGGCCTCGGTTCTATTTCTCGAAAATGGCGTCAATGAGTGCGATCGACGTGCCGACCACGAAAGCAACAATGCTGGCGACCATCAGAACGTACCAAGGCTTTGGAAAACCCGTGTCGAGCACCGCGACGGCCGGATTGGTCGGATTGACAGCCACTTGAACAGTACTTCCCGCAGCAAATTTCTTCACCATCTGACGTGCGGCGTCTTCCGTGCTTGGAAACGGCAGGCCTTCTGTGTGAACAGATGAACGGTATTCTCTGCCAGAGACCGAATATCGATACGAAAACTCGGGAAGGTAGGAAGTTCCATCACCATCGGTGTCCTCTCGGACGGACGACTCGGTTATCGTAGCCGGCACCTTTGGCCAATCTTGCGCCTGACGATAGAGACGAATACGTCGCATTGACTTGATCGCCAGCGGTATTGCGCCAATGGCCAGAGTAATTCCGAATAGCGCAAGGTTGCTGGTCATAATGCTAAGGACGCCTCAACGTTGGAGGTAAGGGGCGCGGAGCCGGCTTGCCGGCGGAGCGTCCCGCTTGACCGAATACGAAGGGACTTCCCCAGTCCTGTGACGGTATCGAGGTACCAAGATTGACCTGTTGCGGAAGTTCAATCTGAACGGAAAGGGGAAGTCATGGCGGAGATTACACGCAGCGCGGTGGCGCGGGTAGGGGTGGATCTGTCCAAGCGCGTGTTCCAGGTGCATGCGGTGGATCGCGGTGGCCGGGTGCTGGTGGCCAAGCCGATGTCGCCCGAGCGATTCTTTGCCTGGTGTGCCGAACTGCCTGTGGGCTGTCTGGTGGCGATGGAAGCCTGCGGTGGCGCACATCACGTGGCACGCCGACTGCGTCTGCTGGGCCTGGATGCGCGGCTGATCGCCGGGCACTTCGTCACGCCTTACCGCATGGCCGGACGCAGCGGCAAGAACGACGCCAATGACGCGGCGGCGATCTGCGAAGCCGCGGGCCGCCCGCACATGCGCTTCGTGCCGGTCAAGACCGCCGCGCAGCAAGGCCAGTTGGCCGTGCACCGGCTGCGCGAGGGCTTCAAGGAAGAACGCACCGCACTCATCAACCGCATCCGCGGCCTGCTCACCGAGTTCGGCCTGGTGTTCCCGCAAAGCCCCGAGGCGCTGCGCAAGGTGCTGGCCGAGGTGATCGAAGACGGGGCCAAGGCCACGGGCAAGGTGCGGTGGTTCATGCCCCGATTGTCCCCGAGCGGCAGAGGGCTTGCCGCGGCAGGCTATCGTCGGGT
>NZ_BADL01000083.1 GCF_000333615.1 Ideonella sp. B508-1
CGCACCGTGGCGTCATTGCGCCCACCATCGAACACCTTGGCCACCAGCTGCGTGCCGACACTGCCAAACAGGGCCTTCTCAGTGATGAAGCGCGACAAGTCGGTGCTGGCATAGCCAAACAAACCGGTCAGCGAGATCGTCGGGAAGAACTCCGCCTTGGCCACGCCAATGCGGGCGTTGGCTGCACGCAGATTGGCCTCGGCCATGCGCACGTCCGGCCGCTGCTCCAGCACCGCGGAGGGCAGCCCTTGCGGCACCGGCGGCGGCTTGAGCGTGTCCAGGGCCGTGGAACGGGGGATCGCCGCGGGATCGGTGCCCAGCAGGATCGCCAGGCCATTCTCGGCCGCCGCGATCTCACGCTCCTTGGCGGGCACGGCCGCTGCGGTCTCTTCCAGAGCGGCGCGGGCCTGCATGACCTGCAGCAGTGTCCCGGCCCCGCCCTGCTGGCGGGCTTCGGCCAGGCGGATGACCTCCTGCCGATTGGCCACGTCCTGCTGGAGCAGGGCCAGTTCGCGGTCCAGCGCCAGCAGCTGCACATAGCCGCTGACCACATTGGCCACCACCGTGAGCGCAATGGCCCGACGGTCTTCATCGGTGGCCGCCAGATCGGCCAGCGAGGCCTCGTTGCTGCGCTGCACCCGCCCCCAGAGATCCAGCTCCCAGCTCACCTGGGCCTGAAGTTCGTAGGCCGCACTGTTGACGGGCGTGCGCCACGACAGCGGCACCTGCCGCTCCTCGCTCAGTTTGTCTCGGGTGGAGCTGCCGTTGAGCGCCACCTCGGGCAGTTCCTGCGCCTTGGTCAGATCGGCCCGCGCCGCGTACTGGCGAACCCGGGCGGCCGCGATGCGGATGTCCAGGTTGTTCTGCAGCGCCTGCTTGACCAGGGTATTGAGCTGGGCGTCCCCAAAGGACTCCCACCAGGCCAGATTGGCCAGATCAGCGACAGGCGCGGCAGCGGGCGCCGGCGTGCGCCAGACCTTGGGTACGACGACCTCGGGGCGCTGGTAGTCGGGGCCCATGGCACAGCCAGCCAGGGCGCCGGTCAGCAGGACCAGGAGGGGAATCAGGCGCATGGGAGGCCGGCTCCTGGCGCGCGTGGGATGGCAGTGCGTCATTCGTCCTTGTGCTCCCGTGCAAAGCGCTCGGCCAGCAGATCCAGGGCGTGCTCCTCGATCTCCTTGACCCGCACCAGGCGGTTGCGTAACTCGTCGAGGATGGCCTCGAACCACTTGATCTCGTACTCGATGTGCCGCCGCTCGGCCACGATGTCCTCCATCGGCATGTTGGGCGGCGGCCGACCTTCCTCGTCGAACAGGAACTTGATGCCCTCGGCGATCCGGCTGTTCGCGTTGATGTACTGGACCTGCTTCTCGACGTACTTCTTGACCTTCTTGGCCTTGAACTCCTGGATCACAGCCAAACGCAAGGCCTGCTGCTGCTTGGACAGCGTGCTGAGATCCGGATGGCTGGTCACCGGGTCCCCGTCAATGGGACCGAGTCGGGGGCGGGTGCCCGGCTTGTGCTCTGGGTTGTCTGTCATGCCAATGCTTTTCTTGTGCCGGTCCAGTCGTCAGGTGTAGCCCAGCTCCGCGGCCAGCTCCAGCACCTGTGGGTACAGGCCCTTGCCGTCAGGGCGCCAGGCCAACGGCTTGTCCAGCGGGGGTACCTTGACCTTGTGCGGGCGGAATTCCGGGCCGCGCAGGAAATTGGGGTCGTTGCCGAACAAGGCGGTGATGGGACCAAAGCAAGCAAACGGCGAGCGCTCCGGATGCATCATGGCGTCGATGGCCTCGGCGTCGTCACGGATGCCCAGCCAGCGGCACACATCCCCCAGGAACTGGGTCGGGTCGTGCATGATGTCCTCACCCCGCACCCGCATCTGCTGCGCGGCCGGCACCTGGTCCAGGAAGTTCAGGATGTTGGCGTTCAGGTCATGCCAGGCGAACTGCGGATCCACGAAGGCCCGGTCTTCCAGGAAATCGATGGAGTTGACGTACAGGGCGAAGGCGCCGTCGTTCATCGCCATGATGGACTTGCAGGTGGCCACCGGATGGCGCGTCAGGTGCAGGAAACGCGCGTCCGGAAAGGTCCGGTACATGGCCTGCATGCGCTTGATGGAGATGGTGTAGGACGGGCTCTTCTCCACCGCGATCAGTGGATGAATGTCCGCCACCAGTTCCTGGTAGATCTCGGCCGTGCTGCGGTGCTGGCGCGCGGCACACCAATGGTTGGCCATCTGGACGGTGGCCGTGGTCTGCTCACCACCGTAGATCTCCGCCACGGCACGCAGCAGCCCCTGACGGGTCTTGGAAAAATTCTCGATCTCGTCACTGCGCCGCACCCAGAGGTCCATCAGCCGGTCCACATTGAACAGGCACAGCTCCGGCAGACCAAAGGTTTGCGGGTGCTGCCCGATCATCGCGTTCATCAGCGACGTATAGGACCTCGGTGGCGCCAAAAGAAACAGCGGTGCGGCCATCGGAACTGCTGTGGACAGGTATTTCGCCGGGGCGGTGGAACAGTCTCCCGCTCAGGCTCCACACAGGCTCGTGCGGCACCTTGATCGGACGACCACGTGACCAAGATGTGGCACATCACCACGGGACGCCCCATCTCGGTTCTTGAACTGTCGTGCCCAGACGGACCTCGCACAATCCCGAACTTGCATGGCGCCCCCCTGTGAACATAGGGGATGACGACTGCTTGATGGCGGGCAGTATGCCGTCCATCCCCGGGGCCACAGCGCCCTTTCGGGGCACCGGGACAACACAACCCCTAGAACCTCCGCCCGACAGACTGCGGACAGACTGCCCTCACCGACCGCCGTCCCCTGCTTGGGCGACACCCGCTGTCCGAAACCCCGGCGAGGCGCGGAAATGAAAAAACCCAGCATGCTTTCACATGCTGGGTTTTCTGTTTGGTGCGGCTGGCAGGATTCGAACCCACGACCCCTTGGTTCGTAGCCAAGTACTCTATCCAACTGAGCTACAGCCGCTGATCATCCGCAGGTGTGACCGAGGTGAAAAAGCCAGCACGCTTGCACATGCTGGCTTTCCTTGTCTGGTGCGGCTGGCAGGATTCGAACCCACGACCCCTTGGTTCGTAGCCAAGTACTCTATCCAACTGAGCTACAGCCGCATGC
>NZ_BADL01000082.1 GCF_000333615.1 Ideonella sp. B508-1
GGAAGATGAAACGACCCAGCGTACTGCCACGGCCGAAGCGCGTCTTGAACGGCGCCTTCAGCGCGGCGTTGGCCTCGGACAGGGCGTCGGACACCTGCGGGAAGGCCACCGCCAGCTCGCGGCCCATCATCGGGTATTGAGAGCCCTGGCCAGAGAACAGGACGGCCACCTTGCCCGGCTCGGCACCGGCCGCACCGTGGTGCACGCCCGGGGGCAGCATCGGCACCTGACCGTTCAGGTAGGTCGCGGCCTTGCCCAGCTTGTCGGTCAGGTCGGACAAATCCTTGGCCACCACAGCCAGGGTCTCCATGCCCGGCTGCCACTGGGACGCCAGGGTGGCGGCCAGGTCGCGCAGGGCCAGCGCACCCAAGGCAGGCAGTTCCTCGCCCAATGCGACGGCCTTGGCGACAAGCTGCGCCTTGTCATCGGCGGCCAGCAGCACCAGCTCGGCCGACCACTGGTTCATCGGCGCGCTGCGCAGCCAGGGACGGTATTCCCGGGTGTACTCCTCCATCACCACGTGGAAGTTGGTGCCACCGAAACCGAAGGCGCTGCAGGCGGCGCGGCGCGGCGTGTCGTCGCTGGTCAGCCAGGGCTGGGCATCCAGCAGCACGTGCAGCGGCGCATCCTCGGCCAGCAGGATCTTGTTGGGCTTGGTGACGTGCAGGTGCGGCGGCAGCACCTTGTGCTGCAGCGCCAGCGCGGCCTTGACCAGACCAGCCACGCCGGCCGTGGCCTTGGTGTGGCCGATCATGGTCTTGACCGAGCCGACCACCGCGGCATGCGGCACCACGCCCTGCTCACGCATCAGCAGGCTGGTGCTTTCCAGCTCCGCCGTGTCGCCGGCCACAGTGCCCGTGCCGTGGGCTTCGAACAGGCCCACCTCGGCCGGGCCAAAGCCGGCCTGCACATAGGCACGGCGCATGGCGCGCAGCTGACCGGCCGGCAGCGGCGCGGTCATGCCCTTGGCATTGCCGTCGCTGCTGGCACCGGCGCCCTTGATCACCGCGTAGATGCGGTCGCCATCGCGCTCGGCATCGGCCAGTCGCTTGAGGGCGATCATCGCGATGCCCTCGGAGATGGCGATGCCGTCGCCCTCCTGGTCGAAGCTGGCGCAGCGGCCGCGCGGCGACAGGGCCTGGGTCTTGCTGAAGCACAGGAAGCCGAAGGGCCCCTGCACGGTGTCCACGCCACCGGCCAGCACGAAGTCGCTGCGGCCAGCGGTCAGCTCGCCCACGCCCTGGTAGACGGCGGCCAGCGAAGAACCGCAGGCGGCATCGGTGGTGAAGTTGGCGCCGCCGAAGTTCAGGCGGTTGGCGATGCGCCCGGCGATCACGTTGACCAGAATGCCGGCGAAGGAGTCTTCGGTCCACTCGGGCAGGCGGTCGGCCACGTCGTCGGGCAGTTGGCCGGCAAAGCGCGGCAACTCAGCGCGCAGGCCGTACTGGGTGCCCACATCCCCCGTGCCGCCGCTGGCGCCCAGGATGACCGAGGCACGCTCGCGGTCGAAGGGGCGGTCCACATAGCCGGCATCGGCCAGAGCGCGGTGGGCCACCTCCAGCGCCATCAGCTGCATCGGGTCGATGGCCTCCAGCGACTTCGGCGGCATGCCGAACTTCATCGGATCGAAGGCCACGTCGTCCAGGAAGCCACCCCACTTGGAGTAGATCTTGTCCTTGGCATGGCGGTCGCTGTCGAAGTACAGGCGCCAGTCCCAGCGGTGCGATGGGATCTCGCTGATGCCGTCGACCTTCTTCAGGATGTTTTCCCAGTACTCGCGCACGTCCGCCGCCTTGGGCAGCAGGGTGGCGATGCCCACGATGGCCACGTCGGCCGGCGGGATGGCGGGTGCGGCCACCGCCTCGGGCTGACTGGCGGCCAGCCGGTCGCTCAGCAGTGCGGCGGCATCGTCGGTCACCTGGCGGTGCAGGGTGGCGATGTCGGTCACTTCGGCGCGCAGCGTGGCCACCTGGCCCAGCATGTACATGCCCTCGGCGCTCTGGCGCTCGGGCGTGAGGGTCTCCAGCGCGCCATTGAGGCCGCTGCGGGTGGTGCCCTTGGAGGCGATGCGCAGGCGGCCCATCACCAGGTCGTCCAGCACCTTGCGGGCCTCGTCCACCGGCACCTTGGCCTCGCGCATCTGGTCGCGCTGGCGGAAGAAGTCCTGGGCGAAGGCGGTGTAGGCACAGCGGCTGGCGTGGCCCGGGCCCGATTCGAGCGCCACGGTGTGGTCGCACTCGATCACTTCCTTCTGGAACTGCTCGACGATGGCGCCGCTCTCGACGATCTCCTTCGTGAACAGATAGGCGCTGCCCATCAGGATGCCGACCTTGACGCCCTTGGCCATCAGCGGGGCCACCAGAGTCTGCACGAAGGCGGACGACACGGCATCGTGGATGCCGCCTGCGAACAGCACCTGCAGTTCGGCCGGCGCGACCTTGCCCTTGGCCAGTTCCTCAAGCAGCTTGTCGACCATCGTGCTCCAGAGCACGAAGCTGCTCAAGGGGCCGATGTGACCACCGCACTCGCGGCCTTCAAAGATGAAACGGCGCGCGCCTTCCCCGACGAACATCGGGATCAGGTTGGCCGAGGGAACATGCAGGAAGGTGGCGATGCCGGCCTTCTCCAGCGTGACAGCCTGGTCGGGGCGGCCGCCGGCGATGATGGCGTAGGCCGGCTTGTGCTCGGCCGCCATGGCCAGTTGCTCGTCCAGCAGAGCCTGGGGCGCGAAGCCCAGCAGGCCGATGCCCCAGGGCTTGTCGCCCAGGCGCTGGGTGGATTCCTCCAGCAGCTTGCGCAGCGCGTCGCCCTTGAGCAGCGCGAAGGCCAGCATCGGCAGCGCCCCGCCTTCGGCCACGGCCTGGGCAAAGGCCGCGCTGTCGGACACGCGGGTCATCGGACCCTGCATCAGGGGATAGGGGATGCCCAGCGCCTCGGCCAGCGGAGAGCTCTTGACCAGCGCCTGCGAACCGACCGCCGCGGACAGGTGGTCGGCCACGGCGGCATCGATGGCCTTGAGCACCTCGCCCAGGCGGCGGTACTGCTTGCGCCAGGTGCCGGCAAAGCAGACATCCTGCCCCAGCGGCAGCAGGCCGGCGCGCAGGTTCACCCAGTCGATCTTGCCCTGGACCAGGCCCTTCAGGCGCTCGAAGCCGGCGCCCTCGCCTTCCACGGCCAGTTGGCGTGCCGCGTTGTGGCCCGGGCGGACCAGCACGCGAACATACTCGCCGTGCTCGCCATCGCCGATGGCCTGGGCCTCGTTGCCCGACAGATTGCCCAACAGGGCGACCAGGGCATCGGAGGGGCCCGCATCTTCCAGCAGCAGCACCTGGGAATCCAGGACCACACCGGCCATGCCGATGGCGTGGCAGGCCGCGGCCACATGGGGCGTGACGCCACCGCGCAGGTACAGCGGCAGCGCGCTGAGCTTGCGCCACTTCTGGATCAGGATGAAGCTGGCATCCTCACCCACGAAGCCGCCGGCCTCGTTGCCCTTGAGCAGCCATCCCTCGACCACACCTTCGGCCGGCAGCGCCGGCACCATGGGAGCACACACTTCGACCAGGATGCGCACGCCGCGTTCGCGCAGCTGGACCAGCAGATCCCAGCCGGTTTCCAGCACCGAAGGCTCGACGATCAGCCACGTCAGCCCGGACAGGGCCGGCGAGCGCAGCGCGGTCTCGAGCGTGAGATCCAGACGGTCCAGCTTGAGGCCATAGCCCTGGCTGGCGAAACGAGCGACCGAGGCCAACATGGCCAGCACCACCTGGCTGTCCGACTGAAACTCGGCATTGACCACCCCCACCGCACCAGCACGGCTGGCGGCGATGGCCAAGGCGGCATCGGTCGAGCCTGCGGGGGTGAAGACAAACGTGGTGAACAGGTGCTTGGACATGTGTCTTCGGGCCAGTTCTGCTGACGGTCGCGTCGGCCAATCGCGCCGGAGGTCGGGGCCAGCGATTCGCTCGGAGGGGTTTTCACCACCCCTGCTCCCGCAGCGAATCAGGTAGCCGATTACTTGATGTGCCTCTAATGTCTCCCGCAGATCCGGCTAGCGACTATCCCTAACCTCTATCGCGGAATGCCCTCGAGAGACCGCCGTGGGAGAAATCACACGAAACCAGTGCACTCACCCCGGCATTGCCCAGACTTGGCCGACAGATCTACACGCTTGCGAACAACTTCACCTCACATCGCGACAGATGGCGACATCACATTATGCGCACCGGTCTGGCGCATCCCGCCAGACCTAAAGAAGGGACATCTGTCAGCCTTCGCATCGCAAGTTTCATCAAAGGTATGAAAAAAAGCCCCCGCAGAGGCGGGGGCTGAGCAGAAGCGGGGCTTCAGTCCGTCAGGGGATCCAAGACCACACCTGGACCGTCACGAAGCGTTGCACGGCCAGGGTGAAGGCCTTCCAGACCGGCATCGAGCTGCCCTCGATCTTGGTGTAGCCCGTCATGCCCGTGCGCAGTTCCTGTTCGGGGTTGGGCACCTCGGCAATCACCTTCACCACGGTGCCCATGGATTCGTTGGTCACATTGCGATCGATCACGGTCACCTTGCCGTTGTAGATGCGGTCGGCGAAGGCCACAGGCCGCACACGAACCGGCGCACCGACCTTCACATAGGCGATATCGGTTTCCGGCACCTGGACCTCGACCGTGACCTTCGAGGTGTCCTCGACCGTGGCGAAAGCCTGACCCTTGTCGATGTAGCTGTTGAGGCGGTCCTTCAGGTGCAGCGTCAGCAGGTTGCCATCGAAGGGCATGGCCAGAGAGGCACGCCCCACCTTGGAGGCATAGAGGTCACGCTCGTCCTGCAGGGACTTCAGCTTGGCCTCGGCCGCAGCGATCTCGTCCTTGGTCGGCCCCGTCTTGGCCAGAACCAGCGCAGCACGCTTCTCGGCGGTCTGCATCGTGTCCACCTGGTACTCCCGACGCGCGGCGTCCAACTCTTCGAACGAGACAACGCCGTCCTTGTACATCCGCTCCATGCGGGGAACACGCGCCTTGGTGAAGGTTTCGTGTTCCATGGCCACCTGCAGCTCACGCTCCGCCACGGCCACATATTCAGGCTTCGGCTTGGACTTCAGGTCCGCCACCACCGCCGCTTGCTCGGCCACCTTGGCGTCATAGACGCTGACCTGGGCCTGGTAGTCCGGCGTGGCCAGGGTCGCGATCAGCGTGCCCTTCTTGAGCGCTTCACCGCCGTCATAGTTGACGGTCTGCACCACGCCACCGAAGTCGGTGGTGATCACTTGGCGTTGGTTCGGATAGGTGCTGAACCGGCCACCAGCCTCGTAGGGATAGGGCATCACCAGGATCAGCAGCGCCGTCAGGGCGCCCGCGATCTTCACATAGCGCGACCAGTTGCTCGGCGGCTTGAGCTCGTCCTCGGCCTCTCCCACCGTGTCAGGCAGCGTGCGCTTGCGCCAACGGTCGAACTGCACCGAACGCTCGTAGGCGGTCTGGATCATCTGCAAGCGCTTGAAGGTCCGCTTGAGCAGGTAGACCCCCATGATGATGGCCAACACGATGGCCGTGCCGCCCAGCATCACCGACTGCAGGTAAGCCCCCACCATCAGGCAGGCCACGATGACCAGCACGAAGGCATAGGCGGTGGTCAGCAGGGCGTAGGCCGACAGCAGGCTGCCATCGGCATCCTTGTAGGCCTGGCCGTTCATGCGGTTGAGCAGCGTCTTGTAGGCCTTGCCACGCAGATGCGGCTCGTTGGCGAAGGCCGACAGCAGGTGGTAACCGCTGCCCTTGACCAGCGGGTTGCCCGAGACGAACAACAGGTCGATGCCGGCGATGAAGAACAAGGCCATGCCGATCTTCGGAGCCAGCGTGCCACCGTCACGGGTGTTGTACCAGATGAGCACGCCCAGGCTGAACAGCACCAGACGGGCCAGCAGGGGGCCGCCCTGCAGCCACATGCGCTCGCGGCGGGACAACTGCTCGACATGGCTGACCGTCACCACGAAGCGGGGCAGGAAGGCCATGAACACGGAGGCCCCGAAGGCACTGACCGTGCAGCGGAAGGCGTAGGCGATGAATGCCGTGGTGAGCGTGACCACCAGGTTCACCGTGAACATGCTGAAGATCACATGCTCCAGCAGGCTGGTCATGCTGTGCAGGTTCTCCATGTCCTGCACGATCAGGTGGCTGTACTCGAAGCACAGCATCAGCGCGGCCACCACCAGCAGAGGCAGGACGTAAACGATGTAGCGCAACGGTGCCACCACCGGGCTCAGCAGCTTCAACGCCGGACGCGGATCGAAGAGCTTGAGCATCCAGCGCGTGGCGCGCGGATCGAAGCCCACGGCATCGTTCATGCCGGCCGGCAGATCACCCTCCGGACCGGCCGCGGCCCCTGGCTTGGCGGCCGGGGCGCTGGCGGGCGCAGGCGCCGCAGCCGGTGCCGCGGCAGCCGCCTCTCCGACCTGAGCCGTGTGGGTCCTGACCACCGCCTGGCCATCCTTCACCTCGTAGGTCTTGGTGCGAAAGGGCTCCAGCAGCGCATGGGTGGGGCTCTCCATGTCCAGCAACTGGCGGTCGGCCAGGCTGGCGAAGAAGAGCTCGATCTCCTGCTGGAAGATCGGGCGACCGAAGCGATCCTCGAACACCGACTGCAGCTTGGGGTAGTTCTCACACCCGGGCAGCACCTCCAGCAGGAAGAACTGCCAGGGCTCCATGTCGTGGACCTTGTTCAGCAGCTTGTCGCGCAGCAGATAGCTGGACTGATCGCTCTTGACGATCTTGAATGCCTCCAGGCGCTTGGGCAAATAGGCGGGCAGCGCCACCTTCTTGGTTTGCTCAGTCATGACCAGATCTTTCTGCTGTTAATTCTTCGGGCTGGATGCCGCGTCATCCGCGGCGGCGCTCTGCAGCATGTCCGGTGCCGCCACCTTCCAGCCGCCCCCCAGGGCCTTGTAGATCAGCACCAGCGACAGGTGCTCGTCGCGCAGCGCATCCTGTTGCAGCCGCTGGGCGGCCGTGACTTGGCGCTCGGCGTCCAGCACCTCGAACAGGGTGCCTTGGCCGCCCTGGTAGCGCTTCTGCGCCAGGTCGGCCACCGACTTCACGGCCTTCATCTGCCGCGCCAGAACGTCCACACGCTGCACGGCCTTCTGGTGAA
>NZ_BADL01000081.1 GCF_000333615.1 Ideonella sp. B508-1
TTTACCTTGCGCCTTCGCTCGCCAGCCTAACTGGTCGTTCAGCGTGGACGGGTGCCACAGACGAGTTATCGAGCTGGCCTGCTGCCGGTCTGACCTGTGATGTATCTCTGGCAACGGTGCTGTCAGGGTGACGGGGGAATCCTGCCCAGCCACTTTGGACCGAGGCATGATGAACGGCTGAAAGGCGGGCGCATGCCCACCCCAGGGCCATTACCTGAGTGCGGTACCCCAGCGCAGCAAAGGAGCAACTTGCATGAGCGACACGGAAAAGACAGGCAGTTGGTGGCAAACCCTTCCGGGGGTGCTCACCGCCTTGGCCGCCGTCATCACGGCGGTCACGGGCTTGGTGGCGCTGTTCGTTCAACACAGTGGAGGGGCTGAAAAGGCATCCGCCGCTGCGCCCACTCAGGCGGGGGTCGCCTCCCCAGCGACGCAACAAGCCAAGCCGTCGGGGACATCGTCAGCAGGCGCCTCACCCGGTGTTGCGTCCACCATGGCAACCTCCTCCCCTGCCCAGCCGACGCCTTTGACCAAGCCCTGGTCGCAGGTGCAGGCCGCAGTACTGGGCAAGGATGGCAGCACCACCCGTGTGCGGGCCGAAACCTTGAGCAACTGCATATCGGTCAACCACGAGTTGACGCTGGACGGCGGGCAGTCGATCGGTTTTGAACGCATGGCCGGCTTTGAGGTACTGCAGGCCGAGCGTCACACCTCGTCCACAGCCAAGGCCCAGATCAAGGTGACCTTGCTGAGTGGAGGCAGCGTCACAGGCATGGTGGAAGCCAATTGCGACTTGTTCGGCGAGAACGAGATGGGGCGCTTCTCCACCTTCTTCGACCAGATTCGCAGCGTGCATTTCGAGTACTGAGCACTTGCCGGCCAGCACCGAAATGGGCGGTTTTGCCCACAGGCGCACACCATCAGAGCATGAGATTCGAAGGCACCCTGACAACCTGGCATGACGACCGCGGCTTCGGCTTCATCGAGCCCACGCAGGGCGGCCAGGAGATCTTTGTCCACATCAAGGCCTTTCCGGCCGGCACCGGGCGGCACCGGGCGGCCGCAGGTCGGTCAGGTGCTGAGCTTCGAGGTGGCCCTGGGCCCCAATGGCAAGAAGCGCGCGCAGGCCGTGCAGTACCCGGTTCGCACGCGCAGCGCCCCTGCGCCCCGGGGCGAGGCGCCCGCGCCTTGGACCCTGGCGCGGGCACTGATCATTCCGGTCTTTCTGGTGCTGGTGTACTTTGTGGCCAAGCGCTGGGGTTGAAGCCCTATGTGC
>NZ_BADL01000080.1 GCF_000333615.1 Ideonella sp. B508-1
GCCGAAATCCCGCCCCCCGACCGACGACGACCTCAAGCGCCTGCTGCGCTTCTCCCCCGAAAGCGGCGCCATCTGGCTGGGCGAGCACCGCATGGTGCTGATGGACACCCAGGCCCTGAGCGCCCTGCGGCGCGACCTGCTGGGCTCCGTGGGCCCGGAGCACACCCGCCGCCTGCTGACCCGCATGGGCTACGCCTGCGGACTGCGCGACGCCGAGTTCGCGCGCCGACGCCGACCCGACATGGCGCCTGAAGAGGTGTTCCAGGTGGGCCCGCAGCTGCACATGCTCGAAGGCGCGGCCCGGGTCAGCCAACTGAGCCTGGAGATGAACATGCGCACCGGCCAGTACCACGGCCGCTACCGCTGGGACGACTCCTGGGAGGCCCATGCCCACCGCCAGCTCTTCGGGCCGGCCAGCGAGCCGGTGTGCTGGACCCTGCTGGGCTATGCCAGCGGCTACACCAGCGCCTTCATGGGCCGACTCATCCTGTTCAAGGAAGTGCAGTGCGCGGCCTGTGGCGCCGACCACTGCCTGATCGAGGGCCGCCCCATCGAGGACTGGCCCGATGGCGAGCAGCACCGCACCTATTTCGAGGACGACTCGCTGCTGGACAAGATCGAGGCCCTGAGCCGCCAGGTCGAAGCCCTGACCACCACCGCACCCGACGCGCAGGCCGGCATGCTGGTGGGCAGTTCCCCGGCCTTCCAGCGGGCCCACGACCTGCTGCGCCGCGCCGCGGCCACCCAGGTGTCGGTGCTGCTGACCGGCGAGACGGGCGTGGGCAAGGAGCGTTTCGCCCGCGCCCTGCACACCCTGTCGGACCGCGCCGGCGGCCCCTTTGTGGCGGTCAACTGCGCCGCCCTGCCCGCCGAGCTGATCGAGGCCGAACTCTTCGGCGTCGAGAAAGGCGCCTACACCGGCGCCCACGCCACCCGGGCCGGCCGTTTCGAGCGGGCGGACGGCGGCACCCTGTTCCTGGACGAGGTGGGCGACATGCCCTTGCCCGCCCAGGCCAAGCTGCTGCGGGTGCTGCAGGAAGGCGAGGTCGAGCGCCTGGGGGCCGAGCAGCCGCGCAAGGTCAATGTGCGCCTGGTGGCCGCCACCAATGTCGACCTGGAGGCCGCGGTGGCCGCCGGCCGCTTCCGGCGCGACCTGCTCTACCGGCTCAACGTCTACCCCATCGCCATTCCGGCCCTGCGCGAGCGCACGGCCGACATCGCCCCGCTGGCCCAGCACCTGCTGCAACGCTACGCGGCCCAGCACCACAAGCGCCTGCTGGGCTTCAGCGACCGCGCCATGGCGGCCCTGCAGACCCACGACTGGCCGGGCAATGTGCGCGAACTGGAGAACCTGGTCGAGCGCGGCGTGATCCTGGCCCTGCCCGGCGGCACCATCGATGTGGAGCACCTGTTCCCCAACTTCCGCGACACCGACAGCGCCGCGCTGGACCCGCAGGGCCGCCTGGCCGCCGCCCTGACGGACAGCGAGCGCGCCCTGTGCGAGCGCATCCTGGACAGTGGCGTCTCACTGGACACGCTGGAGGACCAGCTGCTGAACCTGGCGGTCGAGCGCAGCCAGGGCAACCTCTCCGGCGCGGCGCGGCTGCTGCAGATGACCCGGCCCCAGCTGGCCTACCGGCTCAAGCGCCGCCAGTCCGGCGAAGCCCCCGCTCCGGCCGAGGAATCCTGAGATGCTGCCCGCCGACCGCTTTTCCCGCCCACGCCTGAGCAGCGACAGCCAGCCCCCGCGCACCCGGGTGGAGCGGGCTTACCTGGCGCTGCCCCAGGACATCGTCAGCGGCACCCTGGCGCCCG
>NZ_BADL01000079.1 GCF_000333615.1 Ideonella sp. B508-1
AAGGCGAAGGACTCATGGACTGCGGCATGCCAGAAAGGGGAACCCAGGTTCTAAACGAGCCGCCCGCCTGGAGCGACGGGGCTTTCCCTCAAGCCCCACCGCCGCCGCCTGCTCAGAAGCCTTCGAGCACGATCTTGCCGCGCGCGGTGCCGCTCTCGATCAGGGCATGGGCGCGGCGCAGATGGGCCGCGTCGATGCGACCGTAGTGCTCGCCCAGCGTGGTGCGGATGCGGCCGGCGTCGACCAGATCGGCCACCCGCTCCAGCAGTTCGTGCTGGCGCACCATGTCCGGCGTCTGGAAGACCGGCCGGGTGAACATCATCTCCCAGTGCAGCGACAGGGACTTGCGCTTGAGCGGCATCGCGTCCAGCGTGCCCGGGTCGTCGATCAGCGCGAGGTGGCCCTGCGGGGCCAGCGCCTCGACGATCTGGGCGTAATGATCGGCGGTGTGGGTGAGGCTGATGACATAGGGCACGGCCGGCACGCCGATGCGCGCCAGCTCCTGGGTCAGCGACTGGCGATGGTCGATCACCGCATGGGCGCCCAGTTCGCGCAGCCAGGCCTGGGTCTCCGGGCGCGAGGCCGTGCCGATCACCGTGAGCTGCGTCAGCTGCCGCGCGAGCTGGACCAGGATGGAGCCCACCCCGCCGGCCGCGCCCACCACCAGCAGATGTTGCCCGGCCCCGCCGCCTTCGGGAATGGCCAGGCGGTCGAACAGCAGCTCCCAGGCGGTGATGGTGGTCAGCGGCAGGGCCGCGGCCTCGGCGTCGTTGAGGGTGCGCGGCTTGCGGCCGGTGATGCGCTCGTCGACCAGCACCGCTTCGGCGTAGCAGCCGGGGCGGTCGATGGCGCCGGCGAAGAACACTTCGTCGCCCGGGCGGTAGAAGCGCACCTTGGGGCCGACCGACTCGACCACGCCCACCGCGTCCCAGCCGATGACACGCGGCGTCTCGGTCGGGGCGCCGCGGCGCACCTTGGTGTCCACCGGGTTGACGGCGATGGCGCGCACCCGTACCTTCAGGTCGCGCGGGCCGGGCACTGGCTCGCGCTGTATAATGTCGACGAGCGAGCGGGGGTCTTCCGGCGGCAGGCCGTGCTGGGTGTAGGCGATGGCTTTCATTGCGGGCGTCTCCATGGGGTGGCGATGCCCACCACTGTGCCTGTCTGGCACCCGGCTTTGAAGCCCCGGTGGCCCGGTTCTTCTTCAACGCAATTTTGAAGATGACCAGGCCGGCCGGGGCAGCGCCGGGCTGTCAGCGCCCCAGGGCCTTGGCGCTGACGCCGGCGATGCCCCAGTTCTCTTTGGGCACCTCGGTGATCCAGACACGCACGTTCTCCTTGGGCGCGCCCACGGCCTCGACCAGGGCGGCGGTGACCTTCTCGATCACGGCGGCGCGCTGTTCCTCGGTGCGGCCTTCGATGAGGTAGATCTGTGCAAAGGGCATGGTGGGTCTTCCTTCGGGTTCAGGCCGCCTGGGCGACGGCGGCGCGTTGCTTGGACAGCGTCAGCGCAGTGTCCTCGATCATGTCTTCCTGGCCGCCGACCATGCCGCGCCGGCCCAGCTCGACCAGGATCTCGCGCGCCGGGATGCCGTACTTCTTCTCGGCCCGCTTGGCGAACAGCAGGAAGCTGCTGTACACGCCGGCATAGCCCAGGGTCAGCGAGTCGCGGTCCACGCGGATGATGTGGTCCATGATGGGCACCACCAGGTCCTCGGCCACGTCCTGGATCTTGAAGACGTCCACCCCGGTCTGGATGCCCATGCGGTCGCACACGGCGATGAAGACTTCCATCGGCGTGTTGCCCGCCCCGGCGCCCAGGCCGGCGGCGGCCGCGTCGATGCGGTTGGCCCCGGCCGCCACCGCGGCCACCGAGTTGGCCACGCCCATGGCCAGGTTGTGGTGGCCGTGGAAGCCCAGCTCGGTCTCGGGCTTGAGCGCGGCGCGCACCGCCTGCAGCCGCACCGTCACGTCGTCGGGCAGCATGTGGCCGGCCGAGTCGGTCACGTAGACGCAGTTGGCGCCGTAGCTCTCCATCAGCTTGGCCTGGGTCACCAGCTTCTCCGGGCTGGCCATGTGGGCCATCATCAGAAAGCCCACGGTGTCCATCTCCAGCTTGCGCGCAGCAGTGATGTGCTGCTCGGAGACATCGGCCTCGGTGCAGTGGGTGGCCACGCGGATGGTGTGCACCCCCAGGTCCTTGGCCATCTTCAGGTGGTCCACGGTGCCGATGCCCGGCAGCAGCAGGGCCGAGACCTTGGCCTGCTTCATCTTCGGGATCACGGTGGAGAGGTATTCCTCGTCGCTGTGGGCCGGGAAGCCGTAGTTGACCGAGCTGCCGCCCAGGCCGTCGCCGTGGGTGACCTCGATCAGCGGCACGCCCGCAGCGTCCAGGCCGCAGGCGATGGAGGCCATCTGCTCGAGCGTCATCTGGTGGCGCTTGGGGTGCATGCCGTCACGCAGGGTCATGTCGTGGACGGTGATTCGCTTACCTTGCAGGTTCATCGTTGTTCTCCTGAGTTCAGGCCACGGCTTCGGCCACGGCTTGCAGCACCAGTTCGCCCTTGAGGATCTCCTCGGCGAACATCTCGGCGGTGCGAGCGGCGGCGGCGGTCATGATGTCCAGGTTGCCGGCGTACTTGGGCAGGTAGTCGCCCAGACCTTCCACCTCCAGGAAGACCGAGACGCGCTGGCCGTCGAAGACCGGGCCATTGACCAGGCGGTAGCCGGGCACGTACTTCTGCACCTCGGCCAGCATCTGGTGGATGGAGGCGGTGATGGCCTCGCGGTCGGGCTCGCCCGCGCTCTCGTCGACCAGGCAGTGCACCGTGTCGCGCATGATCAGCGGCGGCTCGGCCGGGTTGATGATGATGATGGCCTTGCCCTTCTTGGCGCCGCCCACCTTCTCCACCGCCCCGGCGGTGGTGCGGGTGAACTCGTCGATGTTCTTGCGGGTGCCCGGGCCGACCGAGCGGCTGGAGACGGTGGCGACGATCTCGCCATAGGCCACCGGCTGCACGCGGCTGACGGCCGCCACCATCGGGATGGTGGCCTGGCCGCCGCAGGTGACCATGTTGACGTTCATCTCCCGGCGGCCGACGTGTTCGCGCAGGTTGACCGGCGGCACGCAAAAGGGGCCGATGGCCGCGGGGGTGAGGTCGATCATCAGCGCGCCCTGGGCGTTGACCTTTCGGCTGTTCTCGGCGTGCACATAGGCGCTGGTGGCGTCGAAGACGATCTGCACGCCGTCGGCGCGCATTTGCGGCACCAGGCCGTCCACGCCCTCGGCGGTGGTCTTCAGGCCCATCTCGCGGGCGCGCTTCAAGCCATCGGACTCGGGGTCGATGCCCACCATCCACACCGGCTCCAGCACCGGGCTGCGCTGCAGCTTGGCCAGCAGGTCGGTGCCGATGTTGCCCGGCCCGATCAGGGCGCATTTGACTTTCTTCATGGGATGCCTTCTTTCAAAAGGAGGATTCGGATCGGCCGCGCCTCAGGCGAAGCGCAGCGACACGGTGCCCAGGTCCTGGAAGCGCACCGCGATGTGGTCGCCGGCCTGCACCGCGATGGCCTCGGTCACCCCGCCGGTCATGATGAAGCTGCCGGCCGGGATCTCCTGCCCGCGCGCGCCCAGGTGGTTGGCCAGGGCCGCCACCGCCGCGGCCGGGTGGCCCAGCACCGCGGCACCGGCGGCCATGGCGACGATCTTTCCGTTCTTCTCCATCACCACACCCAGGGTGCGCAGGTCCACGTCCTCGACGTTGCGGGCACGACCGCCCACCACGAAGCGCGAGGCCGAGGTGTTGTCGGCGATCACGCTCTTCAGGTCGAACTTGAAGTCGCGGTAACGGCTGTCGATGACCTCGACGCCCGGCAGCACGAAGTCGATGGCCGCCATCACCGCGCCCACATGGCAGCCGGGGCCGCGCAGCGGCGCCTTGGTGACCACGCAGATCTCGGCTTCCACTTTGGGGTGGATCAGCTCCTTCACCGCGATGGCCGCACCCTCGGGCCGGCTCATGTAGTCGCTGACGAAGCCGAAGACCGGCACGTCCACGCCCATCTGCTTCATCTTGGCGAAGGAGGTCAGGCCGCACTTGAGGCCCACCGTCTTCTGGCCGCGCGCTTCCTTGCGGCGGCGGATCTCGTCCTGGATGGCGTAGGCGTCGGCCCAGTCCATGTCCGGGTGCTCGTCGGTGATCTTGGTGACGTCGTGGGCCTGCAGCTCCGCGGTCTCCAGGTGCTCGGCCAGGCCGAGGATGGTGTTCTTGTCGAGTGCCATGGTCCCTGCCCTCATTCCACGAAACGCACCGACGTGCCGCCCAGGCCGCCGACGCTGCAGTACAGGCTGTCGCCGGCCTTGACCGGCACCAGCGGCGATTGCGAGCCCGAAAGGATCACGTCGCCCGCCTTGAGCGAGATGCCCAGGCGGCCCAGCGTGTTGGCCAGCCAGGCCACCGCGTTGACCGGCGAGCCCTGCACCGAGGCCCCGCAGGAGGTGCTGACGATCTCGCCGTTCTTCTCCAGCACCATGCCGGCCAGCGCCAGGTCCAGGTCGCGTGGGCTGCGGCGCACGCCGCCCAGGGTCAGCACGCCGCAGGAGGCGTTGTCCGCCACCGTGTCCTGGATCTTGATCTTCCAGTCCTTGATGCGCGAGTCGACGATCTCGAAGCAGGGCATCACGCAGTCGGTGGCGCGCAGCACGTCGGCCGCCGTCACGCCGGGGCCGGTCAGGTCGCGGCCCAGGATGAAGGCCACCTCGGCCTCGGCCCGCGGGGCGATCAGCGAGGACACGCGCACCGGCTCGCCCTCGTTGAAGACCATGCCCGAGAGCAGGTGGCCGAAGTCGGGCTGGTTCACGCCCAGCATGTCCATCACCACCTGGCTGGTGACGCCGATCTTCTTGCCCACCACCGTCTCGCCCGCGTCCAGCCGGCGCTGGATCATGCGCAGCTGGATCTGGTAGGCGTCGTCGACGGTGATGGCGGGCTCACGTTCGGTGAGCGGGGCGACGGGCTGGCGGCTTTGCAGCGCCTGGTAGAGCTCGTCGCCGTAGTGCTGGATGAGGGCAGCGTCCATGGCGGTTCCGTGTGGAGGGTGAATCGGTGAATGAGAGGTGCGTCAGGCCGCGTCGGCCTCGGCCAGGAAGTCCCCGACCAGTCGGGCGAAGCGCCCGGCGTGCTCGATCTGCGTCCAGTGGCCGCAGTGGCCGAAGACATGCAGCTGGCTGTTGGGGATCCACTGCGACAGCGTCAGCGAGGTCTGCAGCGGGATGACCTGGTCTTCGCGGCCGTGCAGGATCAGGGTCTCGTGCGGCAGCGCGCGGATCGCGGCCTCGGGGCTGGCCATGGCATCCACCCAGCGCTGGCGCGGGGCGGGGAACATGGCCGAGAAGGATTCCTGGAAGCCCGGGCGGATGCTGGCCTCGTAGCGCAGCTTGGCCAGTTCGTCGTTGACCAGCGAACGGTCCCAGGCAAAGGTGTCCATCAGCGCGCGCATGGTCTGGATGGAGGGCTCGTAGCCCCACACCGCGTCCAGCCCTGGCGTGATGGCGAAGGGCACGCCCACCGAGCCCATCAGCACCAGGCGGCGCACCCGCTGCGGCGCGCGGATGGCCAGGGCCAGCGCCAGCGCGCCGCCGAAGCTGTTGCCCACCAGGTCCACCTGGGGCAGGTCCAGCGCGTCCATCAGGTCCAGCGCCTGCTGCACCCAGGTGTCCATGGTGTAGGCCATGCCCGCGGGCCGGTCGCTGTGGCCGAAGCCCACCATGTCCGGCGCGATGACGCGGCGCTGCTGGGCCAGCGCCGGCATCACCAGGCGCCAGTTGGCCCAGGCGCTGACGCCGGGCCCGGAGCCGTGGATGAACAGCGCCGGCGGCTGGCCGGGCGCCGAGGCCCCCAGGTCGTGGACATGGGTCTCGAAGGCGCCGGTGCGCACGCGCCGGCCCAGCTCGGGGTTGGACTTCAGGTCGGGGGCGTTCACAGCTTCACCATCACGTTGCGCAGCTCGGTGTAGAACTCCAGCGAATGCACCCCGCCCTCGCGGCCGATGCCGGAGGCCTTGGCGCCGCCGAAGGCGGTGCGCAGGTCGCGCAGGAACCAGCTGTTGATCCAGCACAGGCCCACCTCGACCTCGCGCGCCATGCGGTGCGCGGTGGCCAGGTTCTGCGTCCACACCGTGGTGGCCAAGCCGTAGTTGGTGGCATTGGCCAGGGCGATGGCCTCGTCCACGGTGTCGAAGGGGGCGATGTGGCAGCAGGGGCCGAAGATCTCCTCGCGCACGATGGGCGAGCTCTCGGGCAGCCCCGTCCAGATGGTGGGCTGCACCCAGTGGCCCTGGGCCGGCGCCCCGGGCATGTCGGGCACGCCGCCGCCGGTCACCACGGTGGCGCCCTCGGCCTTGGCCTTCTCGTAGTAGCCCAGCACCTTGGCCTTGTGCTCGGCCGAGATCAGCGGGCCCAGGCCCACGCCGGGCGCTTCGGACGGGCCGATCTTGAGCGCCTGCGCCTTTTCCTTCAGGGCCTGGACGAAGCGGTCGAAGATGGGGCGCTGCACATAGACTCGCTCGGTGCCCAGGCAGACCTGGCCGCAGTTCTCGAAGGCGCTGCGGGTGATGCCGGCCACCGCCTTGTCGAAGTCGGCATCGGCGAACACGATGCCGGCGTTCTTGCCGCCGAGCTCGAAGCTGACCGGACGCACACCCTTGGCGGCGGCGGCCATGATGGCCTCGCCGGTGCGGGTTTCGCCGGTGAAGGTGATGCCGTTGACGCCGGGGTGGCGGGTCAGGAACTCGCCGGCCGAGCCGGGGCCGAAGCCGTGCACCACGTTGTAGACGCCCTTGGGCACGCCCACCGCGTTCATCACCTCGCCCAGCAGGGTGGCGGTGGCGGGGGTTTCCTCGGAAGGCTTGACGATCACGGTGTTGCCGCAGGCCAGGGCCGGGCCGACCTTCCAGGTCATCAGCAGCAGCGGCAGGTTCCAGGGGCAGACCACCGCCACCACGCCCAGCGGCGAGCGCAGCGCGTAGCTCAGCGCGGTGCCGCCATCGGGCGTGGCCATCTCGAAGCTCTCGGTGGGCACGTTCTTGACGATGTCGGCGAAGACCTTGAAGTTGGCCGCGCCGCGCGGGATGTCGATGTGCGAGGCCAGCGACAGCGGCTTGCCGGTGTCGGCCACCTCGGCCTGCAGGAAGTCGTCGAAGCGGCGGTTGATCTCGTCGGCCACGGCGTAGAGCAGTTCCACGCGCTTGACCACACTCATGCGGCCCCAGTCGCCCTTGAGCGCGGCCCGGGCGGCGCCCACCGCGGCGTCCACCTCGCGCTCGCCTGCCTCGTGCACCAGGCCCAGCACCCGGTTGTCGACGGGGGCGTGGTTCTCGAAGGTCTTGCCGGTGGCGACGAACTCGCCGTTGATGAAGTTCAGGTACTGGTGCATGGTGATGTCCCCGCGGGAAGTGAAAAGAGAAAGTCGTCGGGCCTCAGCCCAGGTCCACGGCCTGCAGGCCGGCCCGGGCACAGGCCTCGTCCTGCTCGGCCGAGCCACCGGACACGCCGATGCCGCCGATCAGCGCGCCGCCCTCGGCGGCAGTCCGCCGGATGGGCAGGCCGCCACCGAAGACGACCAAGCGCGGCCGCTGCACGATGCCGATGCGCAGGGCTTCGTCCTGGGCCAGCAGGGACATCCACTGGCTCGTCGGGAAGCCGAAGCTGGCGGCGGTGTAGGCCTTGTCGATCGCGATGTCGACCGAATGGAGGAAGGCGCCGGGCATGCGCAGGAAGGCCGCCAGGGTGCCCCCGGCATCGGTGACGGCAGCGTTGATGCGGATGCCCAGCGTGCCGGCATGGGCCACCGCGGCGGCCACCATGCGGGCGGCGGCCTCGGCGCTGACCACGGCCTGCTCGGTGCAGACCGGGCGGGTGGCCAGGTTTGTGTCGATGGCGTTCATGCCGGCATTCCTCGCTGGGCTCAGAAGGCCTTGACCAGGGTGAAGCGCAGCAGGTGGCCCTTGGGCTCCACGCTGGTCGCCGCCTGGGAGGCGAACTCCTGGTAGAAGGCGCCCTTGAGGAACAGGCCCTGGGACAGCATCGGATAGATCAACTCGGCCCCCGCGGCGGAACGCGAGGCCTTCTGGTCCAGCGCGCCGGGGCCGCTGTCCTGGCTCATCTGCTGCTGGGTGTAGCCCACCAGGCCCACCACCACCGGCCCCAGCGCCTTGCCCAGGCCCCATTCCACCGACAGGGTCTGGCCCGGCTTGAAGCCGGTGCTGGTCGTGCGGTTGAACTCGTAGCGCGCCAGCACCGAGCCGGTCCAGGTCTTGCCCGCATCAAAGTAGTAGGTGCCGCCGGCCGTCAGCATGATGGAGCCGTAGCCCTTGCCGGGCGAGGCGGGCGAATTGGTGGAGCCGCTGTCCAGCCAGTAGCCGGCCGCCGCCACCGCATCCCAGTTGGCACCGTGCCAGCCCAGCACCACCGGGCCCAGGTAGATGTCACCCAGGTCGGTGTCCTTGTCGTGCAGCGGCACCACACCCAGGTCGAGCTGGGTGCGCTGCACCGGCACGATGGTCTCGACGCCGTAGTCGGCGCCCAGGATCTTCTGGTCGGTGATCCAGACCAGGCGGTTGGCCAGGGCCGTCACATGGATGCTGTTGCTGCCGGGCAGGTCTTCTTTGGTGCCCGGGGCGCGCACGCTGTCGGCCTTGTAGTCGGCCAGGTAGCCCAGGTAGTAGACGCCGGGCGGCGGCACGGTGGCGGCCTGCACGCCTTCAACGCCCGGCACGTAGTGCCCGGCAGCCTGGGCGCCCAGGCCCGCGCCCAGGCTGGCCGCCAGGGCCAGCGCGGTCTTCAGGAAGGTGGAAAAACGCATGAATGGGGTTCCTTCGCGGTGGGTCGTGTTCTTGTGGATGCGGTCCGGGGCCGCCGCCGGGCGGCCCCGCAGGCCGATCAGGTGTAGACGTCCGTGAAGGAGGGCACCGCTTCACCCGTGTGATAGAAGATTCCGTTCCAGAGCTGGTCCTCGGTCCAGGTCGTCACCGGCCGGTCGCGCTGGGCCAGGTAGCCCAGGCCGGCGAAGGTCTCGTTGCGGTTGCCGCTGGGGTCGAAGAAGTAGATCGTCTCGCCGCGGGTGATGCCGTGGCGGGTGGGCGCCACGTCGATCTTGGTCTTGTTCTTGGCCATCACGTCGGCCGACTTCAGCACGTCGTGCCAGCTGTCCAGGAAGAAGGCGATGTGGTGCAGACCGCTCTTGGCGCCGCCGACGAAGGCGATGTCGTGCGGCGTGGTGGTGCGTGCCAGCCAGGTGGCGGCCTGGATGCTGCCGCCCGGGCCGACCACGACCTGCTCGGTCAGGAAGAAGTCCAGCACCTCGGTCATGAAGCGGGTGTTGTCCGCCACCGTGTTGATGCCGGCCTCGGGGTTCATCTCGCACATCAGCAGGGCGTGGTCCAGCCAGTGCGCGCCGGCACCGCGGATGTCGTCCGGCCAGGGGTCGGGGTTGACGGTGCCGACGTCGGTGCCCACGTACTCCTTCATGGCGTACAGGCGCATCTCATGGCCGCTGGGCAGCTTGAACTGCAGCATGCGGCCGGTGGCCGGCAGCGTGCCTTCGGGCAGCATCTCGGTGTGGATGCCCCAGGTCTCGATCTTGTCGCGCAGCTGGTCGAGGTCGGCGTCCTTCTCGACCTTGTAGGCAATGTGGTTCATGCCGGCCTGGTCCGAGGGGGTCAGGATCAGCGAGTACTTGTCCCACTCGTCCCAGCACTTGAGGTACACATTGCCGGCCTTGTCCTGCATCGTGACCTTCATGCCGATCACTTTCTCGTAATGGTTCAGGGCCGCGGCCATGTCCATCACGCGCAGGCTGGCATGCCCGATTCTCAATACACCCATGCTTGTCTCCTGGTTGTCGTTCACTGCGGTTGGTTCAGGGAGGGGCCCGCCGCCACCGCTGCGGCATAGCCCTTGAAAAACGGCTTCTCGAACTTGCCCACCACCTCCAGCACCACCGGGGTGCTGGGGGCGACACGGCAGGCCAGGGTCACGCCCTGGCATTCCTCATCGGCGCTGACATGGGCCCGGCTGACCGGTCCCAGCGCGTGGATGGCGCCTTCCACGACGCGCACCTTGCACACGCCGCAGCCGCCGCTGGCACAGCCCACCGGGATGCCCTTTCGCCCCAGCCTCAACATGCCTGCCAGCAGGCTCTCGTCGTGGGCACACGGGTAGTGCTCGCCGGTCTGGGTCAGGGCCACCGTGACCTTGGGTCGGGTGTCGAAGATCATGCTCAGGACCTCCTCAGACGTTCTTGAACAGCGGGCTGCGCACCGCGCCGGCATCGGCGGCCGAGAGGAACTTCTCGGTGTGGATGTCGCGCTCGAACAGCCGGCCCTGCATCAGCGCGCCGATGCAGGCTTCCACCATCGGCGGCGGGCCGCACAAATAGGCCTTGTGGCCGGCAAAGCCCTGCGGGAAGGCGGCCTTGGCGGCCTCGTGCACATAGCCGCGTGCGCCGGCCCAGTCGGAACCCTCGGGCTCGTTGGACAGCACCGGCACATAGCGCAGGTTGGGGTGCTCCGCGGCCAGGGCCAGAAACTCCTCGTGGCCGTAGAGCTCCTCGCGGCTGCGCTGGCCGTAGACCAGGGTGATGGGCGTCGTGCAGCCACCGTCGAGCAGGTCCAGGATCATCGAGCGCGGGCTCGACAGGCCCGAGCCGCCGGCCATGAAGACCATGGGCGCGGGCGAGGACTTGCGCACGAAGAAGCGGCCATAGGGCCCGCTGAGCTTGAGCGCATCGCCCACCTGCAACGACTGGTGCAGCCAGGTGGTGCCGGCGCCGCCGGGCACCTGGCGCACATGCAGCTCGATGCTGCGGCTGCGCTCCACGTCGGCCGGCGCATTGGCGATCGAGAAGGCCCGCGCGCCCACGCCCGGGATGTCCAGCTGCACGTACTGCCCGGCCTGGAAGTGCAACGGCTGGTTCAGCGCCAGCCGCAGGCCCTTGATGGTGGGCGTGAGCGCGCTGATGGCCTGCACCGTGGCCTGGAAGTCCCGCACCGGGATGATCTCGGCGTCGGGCTCCTCCTCGATGTCGGCCTCGATCACCGCATCGCTCTGCAGCGTGGCGCAGCAGGCCAGGGTCTTGCCCTCCTGGCGCTCGCCCTCCATCAGCGCGAAGGGGTTGGCCGCGCCATGGTCCACCTCGCCATCGCAGACCTGCACCTTGCAGGTGCCGCACAGGCCATGGCCGCAGGCGTGCGGCAGGTAGATGCCCTGGCGCAGCGCGGCGTCGAGCAGGGTCTGGCCCTCCTCCACCTCCAGCGTGGCGCCCAGGGGTTCGATGGTGAGCAGGTAGCCCATGGCTGGCCTCAGCTGCAGGAGCCCGCGATGCCGTTCAGGCCCGGCGTGCGGAAGTGGATTGCGTCCTTGTGGCCCAGGCCGTTCTCGGCCAGGCTCTTGGCGCGGTCCGGCCGCCAGGGCTGGCCGGCCTTGGTCCACTGGGCCTGGTCCCAGTCGATGCGGGCGAAGTCGGGGTGCTCGCCGTAGATGCCCGGCAGCACCTGGGTCAGCAGGGCGTCGAAGGGCAGGTCCGGCGGCAGCGGCAGGCAGTACGGCGCGCAGAACATCAGGTGCTGGTCCCAGCCGATGTACAGCAGCGGGGCCGGGAAGCTCTCCCGCACGTCGGCCACGGGGAAGCGGTAGGGGGCGGCGGCAACGACGGTCATGCCTGTTCTCCGGAAGCGTTGTGGGTGCCATCGCCACGCCAGGCGGCGAAGTTCTTCTGGTCCTCGGACCCTTCGAAATCGAAGTTGTCCCGGCCCACGTTGAGCTCGTAGTAGTCGAGCACCGCGGCCAGCGGGTCGAAGCCCGGGGCCGTCGGGTCCACGCCCGGCTTGAAGCAGTGCCCCTGGTAGATCTGGTGCACCGGCAGCCAGGCTTGGACGTACTTCTCGGGCTCGTGGTCGAAGATCTCCTGGCAGTGGTCGCTGCAGAAGTGGAACTTGTCGCCCAGGTAGCTGGACTCGCGGTAGGCGATCTGCGTGGCATCGCCCGGCTCGGTAAAGAGCATGGGGATCTGGCAGGTCTGGCACAGCATCGGCAGCGTCTTGCTGTAGAAGCGCTGGCCCTGCTGCTGGCGCTCGCGGTAGTGCTCCAGGCGCGGGCGGTACAGGGCGTCGAAGGTGTTGGGGTACTTCTCCGACAGCCACTGCAGCTCGTCGTCCTGGGGCACCCAGGTGTGGAAGGGCGCGGCAGCTGCGTAGTTGTAGAAGGTGTTCCAGGCCTGGTGGCTGATGTGGTCTTTGCCTTCGCAGGCGTCCTTCCAGCCCTTGGGCTCACGGATGCCGTAGCGCGCCAGGTCCTTGAAGAGCGCGCCGCCGTTGCTCTCGGCGTACATCTCCCAGGCTTCCTTCCAGCTCATCACGCGCTTGGGCAGCATGTAGTCCTGCATCATGGCCACCAGGGTCAGCAGGCGGTAGCCGCGCCAGAACCACTTGTCGATCCAGCGCTGGACGATGGGCACGTTGTCCGGGTCCTGCTCCAGCATGAACTTGATGCACTCGATGCCCAGCGTCATGTGGCGCGACTCGTCGCTCTGCGCCGAGAAGCCGAAGGTCACGGTGGACATGTCGCCGTTGTGCGCCGCGCCCGACATGAAGGGCACGAACAGCAGGTTGGTCAGCACGTACTCGAAGGAGAAGCTGACCGCGGTCAGGAACTCGAAGGGCCCGGCGGTGCAGGCGTCCTCGAAGAAGGACTTGGGCACGGACAGGTACCAAACCCGGTCGAACCAGTGGTTCGGGCTGTGCATGCCGTTGAAGTACTTGTTGTAGTGCGAGATGGCATGCGTCTCGGTCTGGTAGTGGCGCAGCTCGTCGATGGACTGCATCTGCGCGGCCACCCGGGCGCCCTCGCCGGTGAACTGGCGGCCCACGTGGGCGAAGCCGCGGTGGGCGTAGTACTCCAGCGGGGTCACGCCCTGGATGAAGAGCTTGAGCGCGTTGACATAGCGCGCATCCGCCACGCCCAGCTGGCCGTTGTTCTGGGCGAAGGCCTCGATCACCGCGTAGAGCTTCTTCTCCTTCTCGCCTTGGTACTTCCAGTAGGCGTCCATCGTCAGGCGGAAGGGGTCCTGCCACTGGTCCCAGTCGTGGATCTTCAGACCCTCGTAGCGGTCGTAGGGGAAGACCTTGTCCATCGGCTGGTAGCTGGTTTCCCAGCCCAGACCGCGGGTCATGGCGGCGTAGCGTTCCTTCAGGCCCAGCTTCTTGCGGGCGACACGGGTGTCCATGGGGCTTGTCTCCGGTGTGGTGGCGCGGGTAAGAGAACTCAGTGCTTCCAGCTCAGCGTGAGCTGGTCGTCGTCCTCGTCGACGTGGCCGGACAGCGTCACCAGGTTCACCTGGATCTGCTGCAGGTCGTAGCTGCGGCCGGTCTGCGATTCGATGGTTTCGCGCCGGATCGTCAGGTGGCCGGGGGCGTCGATCTTCACCAGGCCGGTGGGGTGGCTGACGATGGCGTGCGGGTTGTCGGCCAGGATGGCGTCCACGACGGGACGGGATTCCTCGTTGGCCTGGAAGGCGATGAACACGTTGGACATGGGATGGGCTCCTGTCGTGGGATGGGCGCGGCTCAAAGGGCCAGGCCGGCCTTGGCGCAGCGGGCCTGCCAGGCCTCCCACACCTCGTCGATCGCGGTCTGCGCGGTCTCGCCCAGCACCATCTCGGCCACTGGCGCCAGCGCGCCCTTGGCGCGTTCGCCCCACTGGCGGGCCCAGTCGGACAGCAGGCGGCGGTTGTCCTCGCTGGCGGCCGCGGCGGTCTTGACCACGGCATCGACCCAGCGGGCGCTTTCCTCGTGCCACTCGGGCATGAAGGCGGTGAGCATGGCCACCGCGGTGCCGCCCTGCAGGCTCAGGTGGTCGTCCACCAGGGCGCCGTAGACCAGCGGGTACAGCAGGCCGTCCAGGGCCAGGTTCTGGGCCACGAACAGGGCCATCGGGTCGGCCTCGACAAAGCTGTCCTCGACGCAATGGCGCAGGCGCTGCCAGGCCGGCGCGCCCATCCAGGCGGCCTTGCCTTCGTCCAGGGACTCCGGCCCGCCCAGGGTCAGGCCCACACGGGTCAGGTACTGGGCCGCGCCCAGCTGGTCCATGGCGTGGAACATGGCCGGCGCGGTGAAGGGTGTGCCGAAGCCGTAGGCGCAGATGGCGGCGTTGTTCATGTTGCCGCCCCAGGCCACGTGGCGCAGCGGCATCAGCAGGGCCAGGGCCTGGGCCTTCACGGCCTCGGGCATGCGGTCGGCCAGACCGCGCTGCTCGACGAACTGGAAGTTGGCCTCCATCGCCTCCTGCTGGCGGGCGCGGGCCATGGTCCAGGTGGCGTAGTAGTACTGGCGCGGGTCGCGCAGCACGTTCCAGTCGGCCAGCTGGATGGCGCTGCGGCTGGGGTCGAACAGGGTGTGGGCCGGATCCCAGGTGGGCCGATAGTGGAAGTGGGTCAGGGCCTGGGCCCCGAGTGTGGCTTCCAGATAGCGCGAGGCCGGCTTGTCGCCGCCCTGGGCCTGGGCCACATGGCTGAAGGTGTGGCGCAGGGGCTGGATCTCGCGGGCCTGCAGATCGATGTTCATGGGGCTTGTCTCCTGGTGGTTCAGCGGCCGTCCGCGGGGCCGTCCAGCCGTTCGACGCGGTGGGTCGCGCAGAACGCCTCGAAGGCAGGCCCGGGCAGCATCAGTTCCACCGACAGGTCGGGCCAGCCGATCGCGAAATCGAAGCTGACCAGGCCGTCGTCCCGCACCGCTTGCACCCGCACGAACTTGCGCAGAAGCCCGGTGGCGGGGGCGTCGGTGTCGGCATGGCGGGTGGCGGGAGCGTTCACGGCGGTCGTCCTGTCGGTGGATGGACCTGCTTTGCGAAGGGCGTGCCAATCCAGCCCTCCGAAGGCTGAAATCTCGATATTTCAAGGGAAAACCCCATGCAAGGCGGTACCTCCAGCCCCCGAACGCCCCTGCGGATCAAGGCCGGAACCACCTCGCAAGACCGGAATTTAGAAGCGCTGGCCCAGCCGGTCCACCTCGTCCATCACGGCCTGCGCGTCCAGGCCCGGGTCGGCGTCCTGCCCCAGCAGGGCGGCCGCCTCCAGCAGCGGGAAATGCGCGTCCTCGGCCACCAGGGCGGCAAAGT
>NZ_BADL01000078.1 GCF_000333615.1 Ideonella sp. B508-1
CCGCCTTCGCCCCGGTGCAGTTGGAGGTGCAGGATGACAGCGCCGCCCACGCCGGTCATGCGGGGCCGCCGAAGGCAGCCATTTCAGGGTCCGCATGGTGAGCGAGCGATTCATGGGGGTCGGCCGCGTGGGCCGTCATCGCCTTGTGTATGATGCCCTGCGCGACCTGATGACCCAGGGGATCCATGCGCTGGCGCTGGACACCCGCGCACCGGGCGAACACTGAGCCCCGGGGCGCCACAAGCATCGGACGGCCTTCACGTGTGTCTCACGTCTACCTGCCGTTACGCTTCGCGCCCTCCTCTTCCCTCCCGTCATTCCTGTTCCTGACGACACGAGTCCCCCGAAAGGCGACATCCACCATGAAGCTGAAGTCCACTGTCCTGCTGGCGGCCCTGGCCGTGATCCTGCCGCTGGCAGCCCAGGCCCAGAACGTTGCCATCGTCAATGGCAAGCCGGTGCCCAAGGCGCGCGTGAACACCCTGCTGCAGCAGGCCAACCGCAGCGGCCAGCCTGTCACCCCCGAGATGGAAGCCCGTGCCCGCGACGAAGTGGTGCTGCGCGAGATCTTCGCCCAGGCCGCCGAGAAGGCCGGCATCCCCGCCAGCGCCGACTTCAAGGCCCAGTTGGAACTGCTGCGCCAGACCGTGCTGATCCGTGAGCTGTTCGCCGACTACCAGAAGAAGCACCAGCCTTCCGAGGCCGATGCCAAGGCCGAGTACGAGAAGATCAAGGCCGCCTCCTCGGGCACCGAGTACCACGCCCGCCACATCCTGGTGGAAACCGAAGACGAAGCCAAGAAGCTGATCGAGCAGCTCAAGGCCGGCGCCAGCTTCGAAGAGCTGGCCAAGAAGAACTCCAAGGACCCGGGCTCGGCCGAGAACGGTGGCGATCTGGACTTTGCCAAGCCCGAGACCTATGTGCCGGAATTCGGCCAGGCCCTGGCTGCGCTGAAGAAGGGTGAGTACACCCAGACCCCGGTGAAGACCCAGTTCGGCTGGCACATCATCAAGCTGGAAGACACCCGCGAAGCCAAGTTCCCGGCCTTCGAGGAAGTCAAGCCGCAGATCATGCAACGCCTGGCCCAGGCCTCCCTGCAGAAGTACCAGGAAGACCTGAAGAACGCCGCCAAGACCGACTACAAGTTCTCGGCTGGCGAGTAAACCTTCCAGGCCCTCGGCCCCATGCGCAAGGCACCTTCGGGTGCCTTGTTCGTTTGGGCCGCCACCGGCTTGTGTTCATGGCCGGTTAGCATCACAGCATCCTTTCTTGACCTTGCCCCCATGGCCGCCGCCAACCTGCTCGCCCTGATCGACGACATCACCACCGTGCTCGACGATGTGTCGGTGCTGACCAAGGTGGCGGCCAAGAAGACCGCTGGTGTGCTGGGTGATGACCTGGCGCTCAACGCCCAGCAGGTGCATGGCGTGGATGCCAGCCGCGAGCTGCCCGTGGTGTGGGCCGTGGCCAAGGGCTCGCTGGTCAACAAGGTCATCCTGGTGCCTGCGGCGCTGACCATCAGCGCCCTGGCCCCCTGGCTGGTCACCCCGCTCCTGATGGTCGGCGGGGCTTACCTGTGCTTCGAAGGCTTCGAGAAGGTCTGGCACCGGCTGGTCCACGGCCCCGAGGACGACAGCCAGCACGCCGCGCTGACCGAGGCCCTGGCCGATCCGTCGGTGGATCTGGTCGCGCTGGAGAAGGACAAGATCCGCGGCGCCATCCGCACCGATTTCATCCTCTCGGCCGAGATCGTCGCCATCACCCTGGGGAGCGTGGCCGGTGCCACCTTGCTCACCCAGTTCGGCGTGATGGCTCTGGTGGCCCTCGTCCTGACGATCGGTGTTTATGGCCTGGTGGCGGCCATCGTGAAGCTCGACGACGCGGGCCTGGCCCTGGCCCGCCTCACCGGCGAAGGCGCTCTCCGGGAAGGCCTGCGCGGCTTCGGCCGGCTCTTGCTGGGGGCGGCGCCCTGGCTGATGAAGGCGCTCAGCGTGCTGGGCACGGCCGCCATGTTCCTGGTGGGCGGCGGCATCCTGGCCCACGGCCTGCCGGTCCTGCACCATGGCGTGGAAGTCTTCACCCAGGCCTTGCCCGGCTGGCTGGCAGGCGTGGCGGGGTTGTTGGCACCGGCCCTGATCGGCGTGGTGGCCGGCGGTCTGGTGCTGGCCGTGGTGAATGCGGTGGCCCGCCTGCGCGGGCGCGCCGCGCGCTGAACCGTCGCGGTCTCAGACGCTCACCGTCTCGCCCCGTGCCGCCAGGCGGCCGGCATCGATCAGCAACTGCCGGTCGCAGCGCGCAGCGATGGACCGATCGTGGGTCACCAGCACCAGGGTGGTTCCGCGCTCGCGGTTGAGCTCGAACATCAGCTCCATCACCTTCTCGCCAGTGGCGTGGTCCAGGCTGCCGGTGGGCTCGTCGGCCAGCAGCACCTTGGGCTGCACCACGAAGGCCCGGGCCAGCGCCACCCGCTGCTGCTCGCCGCCCGACAGCAGGCGCGGGTAGTGGCCCAGCCGCTGCCCCAGCCCGACGCGCTGGAGCATGTCGGTAGCGGCGGCGCGGGCATCGCGCCGGCCCGCCAGCTCCAGCGGCAGCATCACGTTCTCCAGCGCCGTGCGGTTGGCCAGCAGCTGGAAGCTCTGGAACACGAAGCCCAGGGCCCGGGCCCGCAAGGCGGCACGGGCATCCTCGTCCAGCGCGAACAGATCCTCGCCATCGAGCTTGACCGTGCCCTCGCTGGGCACGTCCAAGCCCGCCAGCAAGCCCAGCAGCGTGCTCTTGCCCGAGCCCGAGGCCCCCACGATGGCCGCCGACTCCCGGGCCTGCAGCGTGAAACTGATGTCGTGGAGAATGGTCAGAGTCCCGGTGGCATCGCTCACCCGCTTGGTGAGGTGCTCGACGGCGATGATGGCTGGGGTCATGGAATGAAGGACAAGGGCGTGTCAGACAAAAGAACCGTACCGGATGGGAAGCCGGTGCTGCCAGGCGGGCGGCGGCGATGGCTGATGCACTGTAGCCTGTTGGCCTGCACCCTGCCCTGGCAGGCCCATGGCTGGGCGGCCGAACCAGCCCAGAAGCCCACGCTGCTGGTGCTCGGCGACAGTCTGTCGGCCGAATACGGCCTGGCCCGCGGCAGCGGCTGGGTGGCCCTGCTGGGCGAACGCCTGGCCAAGGCGCCCCGCCCCTGGCAGGTGGTCAACGGCAGCATCAGCGGCGACACCACGGCCGGTGGCCGCAGCCGCCTGCCCGCCCTGCTGAAGCAGCATCGCCCCAAGGTGGTGATCATCGAACTGGGCGGCAACGACGCGCTGCGCGGTCTGCCGCTGGCCAGCACCCGCGACAACCTGGACCAGATGGTCGCCCAGGCCCAGGCCCAGGGTGCCAAGGTGCTGGTGGCGGGCATGCAGGTGCCCCCCAACTACGGCGCGGCCTACACGCGCGACTTTGCCGCCGTGTTCAGCGACGTGGCACGCCAGCACAAGGCCGCCCTGGTGCCCTTTCTGCTCAAGGGCGTGGCCGACCGGCCCGATGCCGAGGCCTGGTTCCAGGCCGATCGCATCCACCCGCTGGCCAAGGCCCACCCGATCCTGCTGGACAACGTCTGGCCGGTGCTCCAGCCCCTGCTGCGCTGAGGCGCCCGCGGCTCAGCGCTGCGGGTTGTCGCGGCGCTTGTCCTCGTCTTGCGCACCGGGGCGCCGGCCGCCGCCGTGCGGATCACCGCGTTCGGCCGCCGGAGGCGCCTGCCGCGCCGGGACGGGCTGGTAGGCCGGCATGGCCGGCGCACGCGGAGCCGGCGGCATGGCCCGGGGCACAGGCTCAGGCTGGCGGGCCTCCGGCATTGGCCGAACAGGCTGAGGCTGGGCGGCCGGCTGGGGCGCCTGGCCCGGCGGCCGGTGACCCCCACCCCACCGTTCACCCTCGCTGTCTTCCTGCCGCCACGGGGCGACATCATGCGGCACCGGCATGGGCCGCGCCTCCCGTCCGGCCCCCGGCCAGTCGGGCTGACGGGCCGGCGTCGATGGCTGCAGCTGCGGCACCGGCGCCGTGGGGCTCGGAGTCACAGGCATGGGGTTCACCGGCGCGGGCCGAACCGGCAGAGGATGGCGACGCTCATCCGACGGGTTGTCGCCGGATCCCGGCACGGGCTGACGCGGCACGGCAGGCGTGACCGGCTGCGGCTGCCAAGGCTGAACAGGCTGGACCGGCACATGGCCCCAGCCCGGTGCGGGGGGCACCCGGCCACCAGAGCTGCCCCCCTGTCCAGGCAAGGGCCCCACGGGCCGGGACGGCGGCGCCACCGGCACCAGCGGAACACGACCGTGGTATTCCTCGTCCTGCGGACGCACCGCCCGCCACACCGGCTGCTGCGCCTGCACCACCTGGGCGGGCACCCAGGTCGCGCCGCCCGGGGCCAGGCGGTTGCGGTAGTCGATGGCCCCGGCCGCCAGGGGATAGCGCACCAGCGGCGGACGCCACGGGTTCACCCTCTGGTAATACACCGGCGTGTAGACGTAAACCGGGACGAAGGGCTCCATCGGGGCCAGCGGCACCCAGCCCACCGTCGGCGGACCGGCGTTGATCGACACGCTCCAGCCCGAGCCGCCCACCCAGCCCACCAGGGCCGGCGCGTAGACCGGCCGGCGCACATAGGCGCCCGGCACCCAGACCCAGCGGCTGCCCCAGTACGCCCAGCGTCCGTAGTGGAAGGGGGCAAAGCCCCAGGGGGCGTCGTCCACCCAGGTCCAGCCCCAGGGGGCCACCCACAGCCAGCGACCATAACGGTACGGTGCCCACCCCGCCGTCACCACCATCGGCTGCCAGACCATCCCGTACTCGGGGCTCTGCTCCCAACGACCGTAGCGGTTCAGATCGTCCGCCCCGGTCATTTCGCTGGACACCGGCGGGTTGTCGCGGGCCCAGTCATTGCGCAGGTCCTCGTCCTGGACCCAGGTCACGAAACGGTCCTGCGGCAGGTCCGTCCAGGTGATGTCGAGTTGCCGGCTGCCTGGCGACTGGTTCAGCTCGACCGATTGCCCGGCCCGCAAACTGAAGCTGCGCGCGGGGCTGTTGAAGCGTCCTTCCCCGGCCAGCACGCTCAGGCGGGTGCCTTCGTCATCCTGCCGGAGCACGTAGGCGCCGGTGCTGGTCGGCTGCAGGCTGCCCTGGGCCCAGCTCAGGGAGAGCTCGCGGATCACCTCGGGCTGGCGGATGCGGGCCGACACGGCGCCCGATTGCAGCCACAGGTCAATGCGCTCGTCGTCCAGCCGGCGCACCTGCAGCACCGTGCCGCCATCCAGGCGCAGCACGGTGGAACCGATCTCCACCCGGGCCCGGCTGCCCGGGTCGGTGCTGATCCAGTCGCCCGTGGTGAGGGGCTGGTTGCGCTGCAGGCCGGCCCATTCGCCCTGCCCGCCCTGCTGCAGCCAGCCGCTGCCGTCCAGTTCCGCCAGGCGACCCACACGACCGGGGGGATCCCCCGCCGCCTGGGCCGCCACCATGCCGGCGGCCAAGGTCAACCCCAGCCACACACGGACACACCATGACGAGAAAAGCTTGCTCATGCCACAGCAACGCACCAGCCGGCCTGCCGGCTGACGGGGATGTCCCAATGACCTTGTTCCCAGCAGGCCGGAGCCGGATGACGCTTGTATGTTCAGGCCAGACCAGCGCGGTAGAGTCTGATCGTCGTTGAGACGACCAGACCGGCCCGTGCAGTTTGGTAGGCGCTTGGGTGTTCGAGCCCGTGACTGAGTACAGAACGCACGGCCGCCGTGCTGGTCTTCCTGAAGCCCGAACGGTTACGCGCGCTGGCTTGTCCGAGCGCGCATGCACAAGCAAGGGATCCGAAGACCATGTCTGCTTCCTCAGTGGTGGTGGGCATCGACGTGGCCAAGGCGCATGTCGATGTCTCGGTGCTGGGCGCCAAGTTCGATGCCCAGCGGTTCGACAACCAGGCCGAGGGCCACTCGGCGTTGACGGCAGCCCTGAGGCCGCTGGACGTGGCACTGGTGGTGATGGAGGCCACTGGCGGCTACGAGACGGAGCTGGCCTGCGCGCTGCAGGCCGCTGGCCTGCCTGTGGCGGTGGTCAACCCGCGCCAGGCGCGCGACTTCGCCAAGTCGATGGGTCGCCTGGCCAAGACCGACAGGGTGGATGCTCGCATGCTGGCGGAGTTCGCCGCGGTGCTGTTGCGTCGCGAAGACCTCGCCCGCTTCCTGCGCCCACTGGCCGACCCCCAGCAGCAGTGGCTGGCTGCGCTCGTCACTCGCCGGCGCCAGTTGCTGGCCATGCTGCTGAGCGAGCGGCAGCGCCTGCAGATCACGCCCAAGGGTCTGCACCCCAGCATCGAGGCCATCGTGGCGGCCATCAAGGCGCAGCTCGACGAGATCGAGGCACAGATGGTCAGCCATGTGCGCGAGCACTTCGCCGAGCTCGACCAACTGCTGCAGTCGGCCAGCGGAATTGGCCCGGTCGCCAGCGCCACGCTCATCGCCGAGTTGCCTGAACTGGGGCGGCTCAACCGACGCGAAATCGCCGCCTTGGTGGGCATTGCGCCGATGGCCAATGACTCCGGCTCCAGCAAGGGGCGACGACGCATCCAGGGCGGCCGTTTCGATGTCCGCCGAGTGCTGTACATGGCTGCGCTCACCGCCAGCCGTCGCAACCCCGTCGTCAAGGCCTTCTACGAGCGCCTGATCGCCGCCGGCAAGCTGCCCAAGGTCGCCTTGGTGGCCTGCATGCGCAAGCTGCTGACCACGCTCAATGCCATGGTCCGCACCAACAAACCTTGGGACAACTCGCTTCACGGCGCTTGACTCGGAAGACGGTTACTCAGTCCAGCGGGGGCAGGGCGGCCGCGGCGCTCAGGATCTTCTCGCGCAGCCACTGGCTGGCCGGGTCCTGGTCGCGGTAGCGGTGCCATTGCAGCACCTCGTCGAGCTGCGGGGTGTCGAAGGCCAGCGGCAGCCGCCGCAGACCCGGCCACTGCGCCACGATCTGCTGCGCCATGCGGGTGTGCAGCGTGGCCACCCGGGCGGTGCCCGGCAGCAGGTGGGGCAGCAGGCTGAAGTTGTTGACCACCACCTCGGCCGGCGGCAGCGCGCCATGTTCGGCCAGGAACCAGGTCTCGAACAGGGGCCGGCCATTGGCCTCCATCCGCACATGGCGGGCCTGGCGGTAGGCGTCCAGGTCCAGCGCCCGCGGCCAGTCCGCGCCCTCGGTGGCCACCACCGCGGTGTAGTGATCGCGGAAAAGCACCGCCGAGGACTGGGTGGCCGAGCTGAAGCAGGCCGGGTTCACGACGAAGTCCACCTCGCCGTTCTCCAGGTCGGTGGCGGCGCTGTTGCTGGGCTGGCGGAACTCGATGGACACCGCGGGGGCCTCGTGGTGCAGGGCGCGCAGCACCGGCAGCATCAGCACCTGGATCAGGTAGTCGGAGGCGATGATGGAAAAGCGCCGGCGCGAGCTGGCCGGGTCGAACTGCGGCCGGGTCGCCAGCGTGGCGTCCAGGCGCAGCAGCAGGTCGTTGACCGGCTCCACCAGCGACTCGGCCAGCGGCGTGAGCGCCATGCGCCGGCCCACCGGCACGATGAGGGGGTCCTCGAAGAAGTCGCGCAGCCGCGCCAGGATGCCGCTCATGGCCGATTGCGAGACATGCAGCTGCTCGCCCGCCCGGGTCACGTTGCGCTCGCTCAGCAGGGCCCGCAGGGCGGTGAGCAGGTTCAGGTCGAGGCGCTGGTATCGCATGGCGGGGGCAGGGCACGCAGTGGCGGAGAAGGCTCGCTCGCAGTGTAGGCGGCAAGGCCGGCGCGCGCGGGCCGGGGCGGGTTGTTCCGGACATCGGGAACGCCGATGCCGGGCATCGGCAGATTCCATTTCCCCCGCGGTCACGGGCTTCCTAGCATCCGCGCACCTTTTCCACTCCGGCCGGCGGTCTGCCGGCTCCCGCCACACCATGCCTTCCCAAGACACCCACGGTCCCAACCCGCTGCGCGGCTGGCAGGTGGACCGCAGCCAGATCCGCTACCGGGGCGAGGGTCTGCAGCGCCCCGAGTGCATCCTGGCCGAGCCCGACGGCACGCTGTGGACCGCCGATGCCCGCGGCGTCATGCGCATCGCCGCCGATGGCACGCAGACCCTGATCCGCCAGCAGCAGGCCGGCCCCGAACGCGCGCTGGATGCCACCTCGCTGGTGATGGGCGGCAGCCTGCCCAACGGTATCGCCTTCAACCGCGATGGCGACATCCTGATCGCCAACTTCGGCACCGACGCGATCGAGCTGATGACCCGCCAGGGCGAGAGCCGCACCCTCTACCGCGAACTGGACGGCCAGCCCCTTGGCCAGATGAACTTCGTGCTCAGCGACTCGCAAGGCCGGATCTGGTTCAGCGTCACCACCCGCCAGGTGCCCTGGACCCGCTCCATCAACGAGAAGACCGCCGATGGCTATGTGGGCCTGATCGACGAACGCGGCATCCGCATCGTGGCCGACGGCTTCGTGGGCACCAACGAGATCCGCCTGGACGCCCGCGAGGAGTGGCTGTACGTGGCCGAGACCAACGCACGGCGCATCTCGCGCCTGCGGGTGCGGCCCGACGGCTCGCTGGGCGAGCGCCAGGTGCACGGGCCAGCGGACCTGGGTGGCTTTCCTGACGGCTTCGCCATCGACGCCCACGGCAACCTCTGGGTCACGCTCATCCTGACCGAGCGCCTGATCGCGATCACGCCCGAGGGCGAGGTCTGGACCCTGCTGGACGACGGCAAGCCCGAGGCCCTGGCCGTCTACGAGCAGCACTACCAGGCCGGCACCACCACCCCGGCGCTGATGGGCGCCTGCCAGGGCACCCTGGCGCCGATGATGGCCAGCATCGCCTTCGGCGGGCCGGACCTGCGCACCGTGTACCTGGGCAGCCTGGCCGGCACCCGGTTGCCCTGCTTCCGCTCGCCGGTGGCGGGCCTGCCGCCAGCGCATTGGCCGCGGGGCTGAGCCCGGCCCGGGCGACCCGGGCGCGATAATGCCGCCCCAGGCAAGGCTTGGGGCGGCATGGACGAAGTCAATCACATCGAAAAGGACACGGTCTCGATGTACTTCGTCCGTGCGGCGGTGGCCAAGCTGCCGCCGCCGGCGCAGCTGCAGGCCCTGGCCGCCGCCGGCATCCCGGCCGAGTGGCTGGGCATGGCCCATGCGCGGGTGCCGGCCTCGGCCTTCTCGGCCCTGTGGCTGGCGGTGGGCCGGGCCCTGGACGACGAGTTCTTCGGTCTGGACCGCCGCGGCATGAAGGTGGGCAGCTATGCGCTGATGTGCCAGGCCGTCATCTCCTGCACGACGATGGAGCGCGCCATCAAGCGCATCCTGCGCGGCTTCGCGGTCTTTCTGGACGAGGTGGCGGGCGAGCTGGTGGTGCAGGGCCCGCGCGCCGAGCTGCGCCTGCACAACCGCATCGCCGACGCGGCCGACCGCCGCTTCGCCGACGAGACCTTTCTGGTGCTGACCCACGGCCTGCTGTGCTGGCTGATCGGGCGGCGCTTCGTGCTGGACGAGGTGAGCTTCGCCCACCCCCGGCCCGAGCATGCGGCCGAGTACACCCGCATGTTCTGCGAGCACCTGCGCTTCGAGCAGCCGCTGACCGCCATCCGCTTCGACGCCGAGCTGCTGCGCGCGCCCATCGTGCAGAACGCCGAGACGCTGCAGGCCTTCCTGGCCACCGCGCCGCAGTCGGTCTTCCTGCGCTACAAGAACGACGACAGCTGGACCGCGCGCCTGCGCCGCCGGCTGCGCCAGGCCTCCATCCAGGCCGGCGAAACCCACTGGCCGCTGCTGGAGGAGCTGGCCGCCGAGCTGGGCACCAACCCCACCACGCTGCGCCGCCGGCTGGAGGCCGAGGGCACCAGCTACCAGCAACTGAAGGACCGGCTGCGCAGCGACCTGGCCATCGACCGCCTGGTCAGCAGCCAGGCCAGCATCGACGAACTGGCGCTGGAACTGGGCTTTCACGATGCCAGCGCCTTCCACCGCGCTTTCCGCCGCTGGACCGGCCTGCCCCCCGGGGCCTACCGCCGGCGCGAGCAGGGCGAGCCGGAACGGGAGTCCCGATGAGCGCCGCGCCCGGCCCGGCCTTGATCGAGGTCGATCACTAATCGGTCACCCAGCCCGCGGCCGGTGGCCGCCCCGCCACCGGGTGCTGCAGGACATCTGCTGCCAGGTCGAGCCCGGCGGCGTGCTGACCCTGGTCGGCCCCTCGGGCTCGGGCAAGTCCACCCTGCTGCGCTGCTTCAACCGCCTGGCCGAGCGGGCCGCGGCACCATCCGCCTGGGCGGCGAGGACATCTGTCAGATGGACCCGCGTGCGTTGCGCCGCCGCGCCGCCATGGTCATGCAGACGCCGGTGCTGTTCGAGGGCACGGTGCGCGACAACCTGTGCCTGCGCCCGCCCGGCCACACGCTGGACCTGGGCGAGCCGCGCCTGGCCGCGGTGCTGCAGGAGGTGGGGCTGGATGCGACCCTGCTGGACCGCGACGCCGCCCAGCTCTCTGGCGGCGAGAAGCAGCGCGTGACCATCGCCCGCGCCCTGCTGGGCGACCCGCAAGTGCTGCTGCTGGACGAACCCACCTCGGCGCTGGACCCGCCCAACACCGCCCGCGTGGTGGAGGTGCTGACCCGCCTGTGCCGCGCCCGCGGCATGACGGTGGTGGCGGTGAGCCACCAGCCCGAGTTCGTGCGGGCCCTGGGCGGCTGGGTGCTGTACCTGGTCAAGGGCCGGGTGCGGGCGTATGCGCCGGTCTCGGTGCTGGATGCCTCCGACGCCCAGGCCGACAGCGGGCTGCGTGCCTTCCTGGCCGGCGTGGTCGAACCGACGGAGGGCGGCCCGGCATGAGCGGGGGAGGCGTGATCGAACTGTCGCTTTGGCAACTGGCCGGGGTGCTGGGCTTCGTGGCCGTGCTGGTGGCCCTGTCCATCCGCCAGGCCCTGGGGCTGGAACGCGACCTGGTGGTGGGCGCGCTGCGCACGGTGGTGCAGCTCTACGGCGTGGGTTTCATCCTGGCCGGCGTGTTCGCCGCGGCGCACTGGTACTGGGTGGTGCTCATCCTGCTGGCCATGACGGCGGTGGCCACCCGCGCCGCCGTGGGCCGGCTCAAGACCCCGCTGCCGCGGGCCCAGGGCATGGCCGGCGTGGCGCTCACCCTGTCCACCGTGCTGACGCTGGGCTATGTCATCGGCGTGGTGGTGCAGGTCCACCCCTGGTACGAGCCGCAGTACATCATCCCGCTGGCCGGCATGATCCTGGGCAATGTGATGAGCAGCGTGGCCCTGGCCGCCGACCGCCTGCAGAGCGAGCTGCGCCTGCGCGCCGGCGAGGTGGAAACCCGCCTGGTGCTGGGCTTCTCGGGCCCGCAGGCGGTGCAGCCCCTGGTGCGCAGCGCGCTGCGCGCGGCCATGACGCCCACCATCAACGGCATGATGACCGTGGGCCTGGTGCAGCTGCCGGGCATGATGACCGGCCAGATCCTGGCGGGCACCTCGCCGCTGGTGGCCGTGCGCTACCAGATCATGGTGGTGCTGATGCTGGCCATGGCCACCGGCATCGGGGCCTGGATCTTCCTGCGCCTGGCGGTGGGCCGCTACCTCACGCCGGCCCACCAGCTGCGGCGCGAGTTGCTGTGAGCCCCGCCGCCCGCGGCCGCGCCCTCAGGGGCTGACCGGGCTGTCCTCGAACTGCCGCATCTCGGCCAGCAGGTCGGCGAAGCGGTCTCCCTGAACCACCACATGGTTGCGCAGCTGCAGCGCCGCCTGCTCGGGCTCGGCCGCGCGGATGGATTCGAGCACCGCCGCATGCTCCTGCAGCGAGCGCTGCATGCGGTTGCGCACCCGCAGCTGCAGCCGGCGGTAGGGCCGCAGCTTGCGCTGCAGCGCGCCGGCCTGCTCGGTCAGGTAGTCGTTGTGCGAGGCCGCGTAGATGGCCTGGTGGAAGTCCTCGTTGGCGTAGAAGTAGGCGTCCGGGTCCTGGGCCTGGGCGGCCTGGC
>NZ_BADL01000077.1 GCF_000333615.1 Ideonella sp. B508-1
GCTTTGCACGGCGTGATGAACACCGACACATGTCCCTGCTGGGCCTGACCATCGACTACGGTCCCTTCGGCTTCCTGGATGTGTTCGACCCGCAGCACATCTGCAACCACTCCGACGAGGGCGGGCTGTACGCCTACGCCCGCCAGCCCAAGGTGGGCTGGTGGAACCTGCACGCCTTCGCCCAGGCCCTGGTGCCCCTGGTGGGCCAAGGTCAGGGCACGCCGCAGGACGTGGCCGCCATCCGCACCGCGCTGGCCCGCTACGAAACCGTCTTCGCCCAGGCCCTGGGCGACCAGATGCGCGCCAAGCTGGGCCTGCGCGAGGCGCGCGAGGGCGACCAGGATCTCGTCAACGACTGGCTGCGCCTCTTGGAGACCCAGAAGGCGGACTACACCATCGCCATGCGCCGCCTGTGCGACTTCTCCCCCCGGGACGCCGGCCCCGTGCGCGATGTCTTCATGGACCGCGAGGCCTTCGACGTCTGGGCCACGCGCTACACCGAACGTCTGGCCGCCGAGCACAGCATCGACGCCGAGCGGCAGGCCGCGATGCGCCGCGCCAACCCGCGGGTGGTGCTACGCAACCACCTGGCCGAGACCGCCATCCAGCGTGCGGAACAAGGTGACTTCAGCGAAGTCCAACGCCTGCTGGCGGTGCTGTCCCGCCCCTTCGACGACGACAGCGGCACCGCCGCCGACGCCGGTTTCCCGCCCGACTGGGCCCAGCAACTCTCCGTGTCCTGCTCCTCATGACCCACGATCCGCACGACCACGACGACACCCGCTACCCGGTCCAGAAGACCGAGGCCGAGTGGCGCGATCAGCTCGACCCGGTGCAGTTCGCCGTGGCCCGGCAGGCGGCCACCGAACGCGCCTTCACCGGCGTCTACTGGAACCACTGGGAGCCGGGCGTCTACCGCTGCGTGGGCTGCGGCCAGGCCCTGTTCAGCTCCGACACCAAGTTCGACGCCGGCTGCGGCTGGCCCAGCTACAGCCAGGCCATCGAAGAGGGCCGGGTCGAGCGGCTGGTCGACACCTCGCATGGTATGACCCGGGTGGAAGTGCGCTGCGCGAACTGCGGTTCGCACCTGGGCCATGTGTTCGATGACGGCCCCGCCCCCACCGGAGAGCGCTTCTGCATCAATTCGGCAGCGATACACTTCGCGCCGGACTCCGGAACGCCATGAAACTTCTGTTCGACCTGCTGCCCATCGTCCTTTTCTTCGCGACCTTCCGTTATGCGGATGGGCACCAGGACTGGGCAGGCACCTTCGCCACCGAGCATTTCGGTGGTCTCGTCTCCGGCGGCGTGGTCGCCCCGAAGGAAGCCCCCGTGCTGCTGGCCACCGTCGTGGTCATCGTCGCCACGCTGGCCCAGGTGATCTACCTGAAGGCCCGTGGCCGCAAGGTGGACGCCATGCTCTGGTTCAGCCTGGCCCTGGTCGTGATCCTCGGCGGCCTGACCATCTGGTTCCACAACGAGACCTTCATCAAGTGGAAACCCAGCGGCCTGTACTGGGCCTTCGGCATCGCCCTGTGGGGCAGCCAGGCCCTGCTCGGCAAGAACCTGCTGCGCAGCACC
>NZ_BADL01000076.1 GCF_000333615.1 Ideonella sp. B508-1
CGGACGAAGACGAGAAGGAAGTCAGCCGCAAGGCCGACGACAACGAGAAGTTCGCCGCGCTGGCTTTCAAGCTGATGACCGACCCGTTCGTCGGCCAGCTGACCTTCGTGCGCGTCTACTCGGGCATCCTGGCTTCGGGCGCCAGCGTCTTCAACCCCATCAAGGGCAAGAAGGAGCGTATCGGCCGGATCCTGCAGATGCACGCCAACCAGCGTGAGGAAATCAAGGAAATTCTGGCCGGTGACATCGCCGCCTGCGTGGGTCTGAAGGACGTGACCACGGGTGAGACCCTGTGCGATCCGGAGTCCGTGATCACGCTGGAAAAGATGGTCTTCCCTGAGCCGGTGATCTCGCAGGCCGTGGAACCCAAGACCAAGGCCGACCAGGAAAAGATGGGTATCGCGCTGGGCCGTCTGGCTGCAGAAGATCCCTCGTTCCGCGTGCGCACCGACGAAGAGTCCGGCCAGACCATCATCTCCGGCATGGGCGAGCTGCACCTGGAAATCATCGTCGACCGCATGAAGCGCGAGTTCGGCGTGGAAGCCAACGTGGGCAAGCCGCAGGTGGCCTACCGCGAAACCATCCGCAAGGCGGTGGAAGACGTGGAAGGCAAGTTCGTTCGCCAGTCCGGTGGTAAGGGCCAGTACGGTCACGTCGTGCTGAAGATCGAGCCGATGGAGCCGGGCAAGGGCTTCGAGTTCGTCGACGCCATCAAGGGTGGCGTGGTGCCGCGTGAATTCATTCCCGCGGTCGAGAAGGGCCTGATCGACACGCTGCCCAACGGCGTGCTGGCCGGCTTCCCGGTGGTGGACGTGAAGGTCACGCTGACCTTCGGTTCGTACCACGACGTGGACTCGAACGAAAACGCCTTCAAGATGGCGGCCTCGATCGGCTTCAAGGACGGCTGCCGCAAGGCCAACCCCGTCATCCTGGAGCCGATGATGGCCGTGGAAGTCGAGACGCCGGAAGACTACGCCGGCACGGTGATGGGCGATCTGTCCAGCCGCCGTGGCATGGTGCAGGGCATGGACGACATCCCGGGCGGCGGCAAGATCATCAAGGCCGAAGTCCCGCTGTCTGAAATGTTCGGCTACTCGACCTCGCTGCGGTCCGCCACGCAAGGCCGCGCCACGTACACGATGGAGTTCAAGCACTACAGCGAAGCTCCGAAGAACGTGGCCGACGCGATCATCACCGCGCGCGCCAAGTAAACCCCTCACCGCCGGTGGCCTGATGGCCGCCGGCGTGTCGAGGACATCCAATGGTCTTCGGCGCCCCGCACGACGGGGTGGGCCTGCTGCCCGTGGCAGCCTGGGCCGGAGACCTTAAACGCACACGGGCAGTTGTTCTTTCTTTCGGAGATTCAGAAATGGCAAAAGGCAAGTTTGAACGGACCAAGCCGCACGTGAACGTGGGCACAATTGGTCACGTGGACCATGGC
>NZ_BADL01000075.1 GCF_000333615.1 Ideonella sp. B508-1
GCGTAGGCGCCCATTGGGGTGCCCCTGGGTGACCCCGGGCACGCGTGGCCGGCGCGAAGGTCGTGTGGCGTCGGGGTGCGCGAACCTGCTTCATTGGCAGGGCGGCGCGCCCTGGTGCCTTTTTGTCGTCGTAACTTCAAACGGGAACAAGTTACCCATGCCCACCATCAACCAGCTCGTGCGCCACGGCCGTCAGGTCGAAGTCACGAAGTCCAAGTCGCCTGCGATGCAGAACTGCCCGCAGCGCCGCGGTGTCTGCACCCGCGTCTACACCACCACCCCGAAGAAGCCGAACTCGGCGCTGCGGAAGGTGGCCAAGGTGCGCCTGACCAACGGTTTCGAGGTCATCTCGTACATCGGTGGTGAAGGCCACAACCTGCAAGAACACAGCGTCGTGCTCGTGCGCGGCGGCCGTGTGAAGGACTTGCCGGGTGTGCGTTACCACATCGTCCGCGGTTCTCTGGACCTGCAAGGCGTGAAGGATCGCAAGCAAGCGCGTTCCAAGTACGGCGCCAAGCGCCCCAAGAAGGCCTGATCCGCTTTCTTGAAAACAGGATGTCACGCCCGGCCGTCAGGCTTGCGGTGTGGAAGTTGCGGTGAATCCGGACGTCCGGAAGCCACCGAGTAAGTGAGGGTCCTGCCACCGGTCTTGAAATCAAGGTGGTCATGGTGCTCTCGCGGTGTCGGGAATGCGAATCCCGGCGCCAACTGAAGATGAAGGAAGAGAAATGCCTCGTCGTCGCGAAGTCCCCAAGCGCGAAATCCTGCCGGATCCGAAGTTCGGATCGGTGGATCTGTCCAAGTTCATGAACGTGATCATGGAATCCGGCAAGAAGGCCGTGGCCGAACGCATCATCTACGGTGCGCTCGACCAGGTTGAGCAGAAGGCCAAGAAGGACCCGCTGGAGGTCTTCATGGTCGCGCTGAACAACGTCAAGCCGATGGTCGAAGTCAAGAGCCGCCGCGTCGGTGGTGCGAACTACCAAGTTCCCGTGGAAGTTCGCCCCGTCCGCCGGATGGCCCTGGCCATGCGTTGGCTGAAGGAATCGGCCCGCAAGCGCGGTGAGAAGTCGATGGCTGCCCGCCTGGCCAATGAGCTGCTGGAAGCCTCCGAAGGCCGCGGCGGCGCCATGAAGAAGCGTGACGAAGTGCACCGCATGGCCGAGGCCAACAAGGCCTTCTCGCACTTCCGCTTCTAAAACCCTGTCCCCTGGCCGCCGCCGGACATCCCGGTGGCGGCAATTCCTCTTTGGAGTGAACCATGGCTCGCAAGACCCCCATCGAGCGCTACCGCAACATCGGTATCTCGGCGCACATCGACGCTGGCAAGACCACGACGACCGAACGCATCCTGTACTACACCGGTGTGAACCACAAGATCGGTGAAGTGCACGACGGTGCCGCCACGATGGACTGGATGGAGCAAGAGCAGGAACGTGGCATCACCATCACGTCTGCGGCCACCACCTGCTTCTGGAAGGGCATGGACATGTCCTATCCGGAGCACCGCTTCAACATCATCGACACCCCGGGGCACGTGGACTTCACCATCGAGGTGGAGCGTTCCATGCGCGTCCTGGACGGCGCCTGCATGGTCTATTGTGCCGTGGGTGGCGTGCAGCCCCAGTCGGAAACCGTCTGGCGCCAGGCCAACAAGTACAAGGTGCCCCGTCTGGCGTTCGTCAACAAGATGGACCGCACCGGCGCGAACTTCTTTCAGGTCGTTGAACAGATGAAGACCCGCCTGAAGGCCAACCCTGTGCCCATCGTGATTC
>NZ_BADL01000074.1 GCF_000333615.1 Ideonella sp. B508-1
GACGCGGGGTTGGGCAAGCCCAAGGTTCGGGCGGGGCGGGGCATGGCGTCCTCCTTCCTGTGAGGGGGTTCACGCGGGCTATCGGCGCCCAAAGATGCGCCATGAAGTCCGCCTGCGTCGGGCGGACGGTTTCCGTGACGGATGCCACGGCCCGGTGCGGCGGCCTGCACCGCCCGCTGCCGCGCCAGGATGTGGATAATGGGCGCCAAACACTGCTTGCTGGCCATGTCCGAGAACTCCTTTCTCCGCCCGACCCCCGCGACCCTGGCCGTCGCGTCGTCGTGGCGTCGCGACAGGGCCTGTGCCGTGGCCGGTCCCTGCGGGCGATGGCGTCGCCCGCACCACTGCTGATCGGCTATCCCGCGGGCAGGTGCTGACCGTGCCGCCCGACGCCGGCCTCCCATCCCTGGAGGTGCCAGGCCACCTCCCTTCCCATCCGGTTTCCGGTGCCCGGCCGCGTGCCTGCGGTCCGTGCCCGTCCCCTGCGCGAGGTTCCTCATGCTGTTGATGATCGACAACTACGATTCCTTCACCTTCAACCTGGTCCAGTACTTCAGTGAGCTGGGCGAGGAGGTGAAGGTGGTCCGCAACGACGAGATCACCCTGGAAGGCATTGCCGGCCTGCGGCCGGACCGCCTGGTGCTTTCGCCCGGCCCCTGCTCGCCGGCCGAGGCCGGCATCTGCGTGCCGGCCATCCGGCACTTCGTTGGCAAGCTGCCCATCCTGGGCGTGTGCCTGGGCCACCAGAGCATCGGGGCGGCCATGGGCGGGCGCATCGTGCGTGCCGCCACCCAGATGCACGGCAAGACCAGCGTCATCACCACCGACCGGCGCGGCGTCTACGCCGAGCTGCCCGAGAAGTTCACGGTCATCCGCTACCACTCGCTGGTGATCGAGCGGGCCAGCCTGCCGGCCGAGCTGGAGATCACCGCCACCTCTGAGGACGGCGAGATCATGGGCGTGCGCCACACCGAGCTGGCGGCCACCGATGCCCCGATGGAAGGCGTGCAGTTCCACCCCGAGTCCATTCTGTCCGAGCAAGGCCACGCCATGCTGCGCAACTTCCTGGCCATGGGCCGCGTGAAGGAGGCCGCATGAGCGCTGCGAGCCCCTCGGCGCCGGTGGTCGACCTGCGCAGCGACACCGTCACCCGGCCCACCGCCGCGATGCGCGAGGCCATGATGGCGGCCGAACTGGGGGACGACGTCTTCGGCGACGACCCCACCGTCCTCCGCCTGCAGAACCGCCTGGCCGCGCTGCTGGGCAAGGAGGCGGCGCTGTTCGTCTCCAGCGGCACCCAGAGCAATCTGCTGGCGCTGATCAGCCACTGCGAGCGCGGTGACGAGTACCTGGCCGGGCAGATGGCCCATTGCTACCGCTACGAAGGTGGCGGCGCGGCCATCCTGGGCAGCATCCAGCCGCAGCCCCTGCCACAGCAGGCCGATGGCACGCTGGCGCTGGCCGACATCGCCGGGGCCATCAAGCCCATCGACCCGCATTTCGCCCGCACCAAGCTGCTGTGCCTGGAGAACACCTGGAACGGCCAGCCGCTGACGCTGGACTACCTGGACGCCGCCACGGCACTGGCGCGCCAGCATGGCCTGGCCACCCACCTGGACGGAGCCCGCCTGTTCAATGCGGCGGTGGCCACGGCGGCGGGCGGAGACCCGTATGCCGCGGCCCGGCGCATCGTGGCCGAGTTCGATTCGGTCTCGGTCTGCCTGAGCAAGGCCCTGGGCGCCCCGGTGGGCTCGGTGCTGTGCGGCTCCAAGGCGCTGATCGAGCGGGCCCACCGCTGGCGCAAGGTGCTGGGCGGCGGCATGCGTCAGGTGGGGCTGCTGGCCGCGGCCGGCCTGCACGCGCTGGACCACCATGTGGCCCGCCTGGCCGATGACCACGCCCTGGCCCAGCGTCTGGCGCAAGGGCTGGCGGGCATCGAGGGCTTGAGCGTGCGCAGCGCGTCGACCAACATCGTCTTCGTGGATGTGGCCGAGGGTCGCGGGGCCGTGCTGCTGGAACACCTGGCCGCGCGCGGCATCCTGGCCACCGGGCTGATCGGCCTGCGCTTCGTCACCCACCTGGATGTGGACGCGGCCGGCATCGACCGCACGCTGGCGGCGGTGCGCGAGTTCTTCGCGCTGCCGGTGGGTGCCCATGCCCGCGCCGCCACTGCAGCCGCCCCTTACTGATTTCCTGCCATTTCCGACACCATGAGCATCAGCAACACCGACGCGCTGACCCGCGTCATCGAGCACCGCGAGATCTTCCACGACGAGATGCTGACCCTGATGCGGCGCATCATGAACGGCGAGATGTCGCCGGTGATGATTGCCGCGCTGGCCATCGGCCTGCGGGTCAAGAAGGAGACGGTGGGCGAGATCGCCGCTGCCGCCCAGGTGATGCGCGAGTTCGCCACCCCGGTGCCGGTGGCGGACCGCCACCAGCTGCTGGACATCGTCGGCACCGGCGGGGACGGCGCCCACACCTTCAACATCTCGACGGCCTCTACCTTCGTCGCGGCGGCGGCCGGTGCCCGCGTGGCCAAGCATGGCGGGCGCAGCGTGTCCTCCACCAGCGGCAGTGCCGACGTCATCGAGGCCCTGGGCGGCAACCTGATGCTGAGCCCGGCCCAGATCGCCCGCTGCCTGGAGGAATGCGGCATCGCCTTCATGTACGCGCCCAACCACCATGCCTCGATGAAGCATGCCGCGCCGGTGCGCAAGGAGCTGGGCGTGCGCACCATCTTCAACATCCTGGGCCCGCTGACCAACCCGGCCGGCGCGCCCAACACCCTGCTGGGCGTCTTCCACCCGGACCTGGTGGGCATCCTGGTGCGGGTGCTGCAGCGCCTGGGCGCCGAGCATGCCCTGGTGGTCTACGGCATGAACGGCATGGACGAAATCTCGCTCTCGGGCGAGACCCTGGTGGGCGAGCTCCGGGACGGCGAGATCCGCGAATACCGCGTCCACCCCAGCGATTTCGGCCTGCCGGTCTACGACAGCCGGGTGCTCAAGGTGGCCAACCGTGACGAATCGGTGCAGTGCATCCAGCGCGCCCTGGCCAACGAGGACGGCCCGGTGCGCGACATCGTGCTGCTCAATGCCGGTGCGGCGCTCTACTGCGCTGGCGTGGCCGAGAGCATTGCCGACGGCGTCAAGCGCGCCCGCGAGGCCGTGGCCTCGGGCGCCGCCATGGCCAAGCTCAGCCAGTTCGTGGCGGTCAGCCACCAGCTGAAGGACGCAGCATGAGCGGGACCCCGGACATCCTGCAGCGCATCGTCGCCGTCAAGCACGAGGAGGTGGCGGCCGCCCGCCTGGCCCGCCCGCTGGCGGACGTGCGCCGCGAGGCCGAGGCCCGGCGCGACACCCGCGGCTTTGCCGCCGCGCTGCGCGCCAAGGTCGCCGCCGGCCAGGCGGCGGTGATCGCCGAGGTCAAGAAGGCCAGCCCCAGCAAGGGCGTGCTGCGCGACCCCTTCGATCCTGCGGCCATCGCCGCCAGCTATGCCGCCCACGGCGCCGCCTGCCTGAGCGTGCTGACCGACGAGCGCTTCTTCCAGGGGGCCGTGGCCTACCTGCAGCAGGCGCGGGCGGCCTGTGCGCTGCCGGTGCTGCGCAAGGACTTCATGGTCGACGAGTACCAGGTGGTCGAGGCCCGGGCCATCGGCGCCGACTGCATTCTGCTGATCGCGGGCCTGCCTGGACGACGCGCAGATGGCCGACCTGGAGGCCACGGCCATGGGCCTGGGCATGGATGTGCTGGTGGAGGTGCACGACGGCGAGGAGTTGGAGCGCGCCCTGCGCCTGAAGACGCCGCTGCTGGGCATCAACAACCGCAATCTTCGGACCTTCGAGGTCTCTCTGGACCACACCTTGGCCCTGCTGCCTCAGGTGCCGGCCGACCGCCTGCTGGTGACCGAGTCCGGCATCCTGGCGCCGGCCGACGTGCAGCGCATGCGCGCGGCCGATGTCCACGCCTTCCTGGTCGGCGAGGCCTTCATGCGCGCGCCGGACCCCGGCGTGGCCCTGCAGGCCCTGTTCGGCTGAGGCGATGGCCCGTCCTCGCAAGACGCCGCCCGCGGCCCAGGCGGGCCTGCGGCCGGCCGATCCCGTGGCGCCCGTTCCGGCGTCGGCCGACAACCGGCTGAGGGCGCCGGCCGAGGCCTGGCTGACGGCCACGGCACCCGACTGGCAGCCACTGGTGCAAGCCTGGCGTGACAGCCCGGCGGGCCAGGGTCTGCTGGTGCATCTGGCCGCCCGTCAGGCCGCCGGGGCCACCATCTACCCGGCCTGGCCGCTGCGGGCGCTGGCGCTCACGCCGCTGGCGGCGGTGCGGGTGGTCATCCTGGGGCAGGATCCTTACCACGGCCCGGGTCAGGCCGAGGGCCTGGCATTTTCGGTGCCAGTGGGGGTGAGGACGCCGCCCAGCCTGCGCAACATCTTCGTCGAGCAACAGCGCGACCTGGGCTGGCCCATGCCGTCGCACGGCCATTTGGCGGCCTGGGCCGGGCAGGGCGTGCTGCTGCTCAACACCGTGCTCACGGTCGAGGACGGCCTGCCCGCGTCCCATGCCCGCCAGGGCTGGGAGGCGCTGACCGATGCCCTGATCGGGGCCGTGGCCGCCCAGCCACGGCGCATCGCCTTCCTGCTGTGGGGCGCCCATGCCCAAGCCAAGGCCGCCCTGATCGAGGCCCAGGCGCCGGGGCGGCACCTGCTGCTGCAGGCCAACCACCCTTCGCCGCTGTCCGCCCGCCGTCCGCCGGTGCCTTTCATCGGGTGTGGCCATTTCTCGGCGGTGGCCCAGGCCGTCCCGGACCTGGACTGGCGCCTGGAGACGGCGCTGGGTTGAATTTCAAAAAAGATCGTGCGCGGACAGTAGCCAACTCCAAAAACGCTGTGCTATAGTGCGTGGCTCTGCTGCTACGGAGGGGTGCCCGAGTGGCTAAAGGGGGCAGACTGTAAATCTGTTGGCTTACGCCTACGCTGGTTCGAATCCAGCCTCCTCCACCAAAGCGCAGAGACAACCGAAGAACGAATCCCGGCGGGAGTAGTTCAATGGTAGAACCTTAGCCTTCCAAGCTAATGACACGGGTTCGATTCCCGTTTCCCGCTCCAGGCTCTGGGGCCATCGGTTCGGTTGTGGGTGTGTGTAGAAGGATCTGTCGACACAGGTCTGGGAGTTCGGAAGTGTCAGCTTCCAGTCCTGTGTCGATGCCCATGTGGCTCAGTGGTAGAGCACTCCCTTGGTAAGGGAGAGGTCGCGCGTTCGATCCGCGCCATGGGCACCACCCCTTCCCTGTCTTTTTTTTGATCTCGAACGCCGCAGGAGCGCAAGATGGCAAAAGGCAAGTTTGAACGGACCAAGCCGCACGTGAACGTGGGCACGATTGGTCACGTGGACCATGGCAAGACGACGCTGACGGCGGCGATCACGACCATCCTGTCGAGCAAGTTCGGCGGCGAGGCCAAGGCCTACGACCAGATCGACGCTGCGCCCGAAGAGAAGGCCCGCGGCATCACGATCAACACCGCGCACGTCGAGTACGAGACCGCCAACCGCCACTACGCCCACGTGGACTGCCCGGGGCACGCTGACTATGTGAAGAACATGATCACCGGCGCGGCGCAGATGGACGGCGCGATCCTGGTGTGCTCGGCCGCTGACGGCCCGATGCCCCAGACCCGCGAGCACATCCTGCTGGCTCGTCAGGTGGGCGTGCCCTACATCATCGTGTTCCTGAACAAGTGCGACATGGTCGATGACGCCGAGCTGCTGGAACTGGTGGAAATGGAAGTGCGCGAGCTGCTGAGCAAGTACGACTTCCCGGGCGACGACACCCCGATCGTGAAGGGCTCGGCCAAGCTGGCGCTCGAAGGCGACAAGGGCGAGCTGGGCGAACAAGCCATCATGAAGCTGGCTGACGCGCTGGACACCTACATCCCGACGCCCGAGCGCGCCGTGGACGGTGCCTTCCTGATGCCGGTGGAAGACGTGTTCTCGATCTCGGGTCGCGGCACCGTGGTGACCGGCCGTGTCGAGCGCGGCGTGATCAAGGTTGGCGAAGAAATCGAAATCGTCGGTATCAAGCCCACCCAGAAGACCACCTGCACCGGCGTGGAAATGTTCCGCAAGCTGCTGGACCAAGGTCAAGCTGGCGACAACGTCGGCATCCTGCTGCGCGGCACCAAGCGTGAAGACGTCGAGCGCGGCCAAGTGCTGGCCAAGCCCGGCTCGATCACCCCGCACACGCACTTCACCGCCGAGGTGTACGTGCTGAGCAAGGACGAAGGCGGCCGCCACACCCCGTTCTTCAACAACTACCGCCCCCAGTTCTACTTCCGTACCACGGACGTGACCGGTGCCGTGGAGCTGCCGAAGGACAAGGAAATGGTGATGCCGGGCGACAACGTGTCGATCACCGTCAAGCTGATCGCCCCGATCGCCATGGAAGAAGGCCTGCGTTTCGCCATCCGTGAAGGTGGTCGTACCGTCGGCGCCGGCGTCGTCGCCAAGATCATCGAGTAAGACTCGAACAGGAAAGGCTGCAGGGGTATAGCTCAATTGGCAGAGCGTCGGTCTCCAAAACCGAAGGTTGGGGGTTCGATTCCCTCTGCCCCTGCCAACCGGCCGTGATTCACTGACCAGAATCGACGTCCGGTTCGACACCCAGCCAGGGTCCGCAGGTTCCTGGCAGCCTTGTTTCCAGCCCGCAGGTGCTTCGCTCCGGCGGGCTTTGCTGCTGTTAGGTCCGCCTGGTCGACGGAAGCAGGATGCGCCCGCATCCCGGATTCGCAAGTGAAAGCAATGTCCACCACTCCCCAAGTCGAAACGGTCTCCACCGGCGCCGAGAAAGCCAAGCTGGCTGCGGTGGCGGTGCTGGTGATCGGCTCGATCGCGGCCTTCTACGTGCTGGGCCAGCAGGACATGTGGCTGCGCGTGCTGGTGCTGCTGGTCGGTCTGGCTGTCGCGGTGGGCGTGTTCTTCGTCTCCGATGCCGGCAAGCAGATCATTGCCTACGGCCGTGATTCGGTGCGCGAGGTGAAGAAGGTCGTCTGGCCGACCCGCAAGGAGGCCACCCAGATGACCGCTTACGTGTTCGCCTTCGTCCTGCTGATGGCCATTTTCCTGTGGCTGACCGACAAGTCGCTGGAATGGGTGTTGTACGACCTGATCCTGGGCTGGAAGCACTGATCGGTCGACGCAACGCACACAAAGGATCCCGAGCATGAGCGAAACCACCCCCACCGACGTCACCCCCGCCGCTGCACCGAGCCCGCTGCGTTGGTACGTGGTGCATGCCTATTCCGGCATGGAGAAGGCGGTCGAGCGCAATCTGCGTGAACGCATCGACCGCGCCGGCATGCAGGCCAAGTTCGGCCGCATCCTGGTGCCGACCGAAGAAGTGGTCGAGCTGAAGAACGGCAAGAAGTCGGTCACCGAGCGTCGCTTTTTCCCCGGCTATGTGCTGGTCGAGATGCTGATGGACGACGAGACCTGGCACCTGGTGAAGAACACCGGCAAGGTCACCGGCTTCGTCGGCGGCGCCAAGAACCGTCCTTCCCCGATCTCGGAAGCCGAGGTCATGAAGATCGTCAACCAGATGCAGGAAGGCATCGAGAAGCCCCGGCCCAAGGTCGAGTGGGAGGTTGGCGAGCTGGTGCGGGTCAAGGAAGGCCCGTTCACCGACTTCAACGGCGCGGTCGAGGAAGTCAACTACGAGAAGTCCAAGGTCCGCGTGTCGGTCACCATCTTCGGTCGGGCCACCCCGGTCGAGCTGGATTTCTCGCAGGTCGAAAAAGTTTGAGTTTTCGGCCGCAGGCGGGATCGTCCCGGCGCCTGCGGCTTCCTTCGTTCCGGGCGAAATGGCGAGGAGCCGACGGGCGCGAGCCCCGAAGCGTTGGAACTCGATAGGAGCCATTCATGGCAAAGAAGATCGTCGGCTTCATCAAGCTGCAGATCCCGGCCGGCAAGGCCAACCCCTCTCCCCCCGTGGGCCCGGCGCTGGGTCAGCGCGGTCTGAACATCATGGAGTTCTGCAAGGCGTTCAACGCCCAGACCCAGGGCATGGAACCTGGTCTGATGCTGCCCGTGGTGATCACCGCCTTCGCGGACAAGTCCTTCACCTTCGTGCTGAAGTCGCCCCCGGCGACCGTGCTGATCAAGAAGGCCATCGGCCTGGGCAAGGGCTCGGACAAGCCGCACCTGACCAAGGTCGGCAAGATCTCGCGCGCCCAGCTCGAGGAAATCGCCAAGGTGAAGCAGAAGGATCTGACCGCTGCCGACCTGGACGCCGCGGTGAAGACCATCGCCGGCTCGGCCCGCTCGATGGGCGTGATCGTGGAGGGCGTGTGACATGGCAAAGCTGACCAAGAAGGCCAAGGCCCTGCAAGGCAAGGTGGACAGCCTGAAGCTGTACGCCATCAATGAAGCCCTGGCGCTGGTGAAGAGCTGCGCCACCGCCAAGTTCGACGAGTCGATCGACGTGGCCGTGCAGCTGGGCATCGATGCCAAGAAGTCGGACCAGGTCGTGCGTGGCGCGGTCGTGATGCCCAACGGCACCGGCAAGACCAAGCGCGTGGCCGTGTTCGCCCAGGGTGCCAAGGCTGAAGAAGCCAAGGCCGCCGGTGCGGACGTGGTCGGCATGGAAGACCTGGCCGAGCGCGTCAAGGCCGGTGACATGCCCTTCGACGTGGTGATCGCCTCCCCGGACACCATGCGCGTCGTCGGTACCCTGGGTCAGATCCTGGGCCCCCGCGGCCTGATGCCGAACCCCAAGGTCGGCACCGTGACCCCGGACGTCGCCACGGCCGTCAAGAACGCCAAGGCGGGTCAGGTCCAGTTCCGCGTGGACAAGGCCGGCATCATCCACGGCACCATCGGCCGTCGTTCTTTCGACGACGACAAGCTGGTCGGCAACCTGGCCGCGCTGCTGGAAGCCCTGAACAAGGCCAAGCCGGCCTCGTCCAAGGGCGTCTACCTGCGCAAGGTGGCCGTGTCCTCCACGATGGGCGTCGGCGCCCGCGTGGACATCGGCTCGATCGCGCTGAACGCTGCGGCCTGATCGGCCGCGTGAACACCGGCTGGTGCGGCCGTCTTGACGCGCCAGCCCGATGAATTGGTGGGCTGAAGCTTCTCCGGAAGCTTCAGGCCATCCAAGACCGCTGGCGGCGCCCTTCGGGGTGCCTTAATCACAAGGCCGGATCCGTCCGACCCCGTGGCCAGCGCAGATGGCGTCCCCGCCGTGAGCAACAGAGATTCCAGTGATGGTGCTCTTCTTCGCCACGGCAAGGTCGCTGCAACCCAGGTGTGTCCGAGGGTGTTCGCACCCCAGGACACGTTGATGTGAGGAGTAGACCTTGAGTCTCAACCGCAACGAAAAGGCGGCCGTGATCGAGGAAGTGGCAGCGCAAGCCGCCAAGTCCCAGACCCTGGCGCTGGCCGAGTACCGTGGCCTCACCGTGGAAGCCCTGAACAAGCTGCGCGTCGAAGCGCGTGCCAAGGGTGTGTATCTTCACGTGCTGAAGAACACCCTGGCCCGTCGCGCCGTCGCCGGCACCCCGTTCGAGGTGGCCTCGGAGAGCATGGCCGGTCCGCTGATCTACGGCTTCTCGGAAGATGCCGTGGCTGCCGCCAAGGTCATCGCTGACTTTGCCAAGGGCAACGACAAGCTGGTCATCAAGGCTGGTGCATACGCGGGCAAGGCCCTGGACGTCGATGGCGTCAAGGCCCTGGCTTCGGTGCCGAGCCGCGAAGTCCTGCTGTCGCAGATCGCTGGCCTGCTGAAGTCGCCGGTGCAACGCACCGCCGCTGTGCTGGCCGCGCTGGCCCAACAAAAGGGTGGCGGCGCCGAAGCGCCCGCCGAAGCTGCTGCCGCCTGATCGGCACGCACGCCCTGCATCCCATTCACTGAATCACTGAAATAGGTACATCAAATGGCATTCGACAAAGACGCCTTCCTGACCGCCCTGGACTCCATGACCGTCATGGAACTGAATGACCTGGTCAAGGCCATCGAAGAGAAGTTCGGCGTGTCCGCCGCCTCCATGGCCGCTCCGGCCGCCGGTGGCGCTGCTGGCGGCGCTGCTGCTGCTGCTGAAGAGAAGACCGAGTTCAACGTCGTGCTGCTGGAAGCCGGCGGCAACAAGGTCGGCGTGATCAAGGCCGTGCGTGAACTGACCGGCCTGGGCCTGAAGGAAGCCAAGGACATGGTCGACGGCGCTCCGAAGGTCGTGAAGGAAGGCATTGCCAAGGCCGACGCCGAAGCTGCCGTGAAGAAGCTGGTGGAAGCCGGCGCCAAGGCCGAGCTGAAGTAATTCGCTCCGTCGCCAAGAGGCTGGGGGTCCGAAAGGCCCCCGGCCTTTTGTGCTTGATGGACGAGCTCACGGAAACCCTTCCGAGAGCAGTTGGAAAATCCCGAGCGATAATCGGGGGTTTTCCAAGTGTTCTCTGATCCGACTGCAGAAGAACAGGTTTGGTCGGACTCCGGTGCAACGCCGGGGTTGTCCGCCAGCGGCTGGTAGTGGCCAGCCACCAAGCTTTCAGGCGCCTCCATGGTGGACGCGTGCCTGCAAAAGCCAGTCGCCTTGCGAGGAGCGTGCCACGGCCGGGCGCGCCTCGTCGCTACGGAGTGTTCAATGGCGCAAGCAACCCCCTACACCTACACCGAGCGCAAGCGTATCCGCAAGAGCTTCGGCAAGCGTGAGAGCGTTCTCAACGTCCCCTACCTGCTGACCATGCAGCAGGACTCGTACGTCGCCTTCCTGCAGAAGGACGTGCCTCCCGCCCAGCGCAAGCCCGAGGGCCTGCAGGCGGCCTTCCTGTCCGCGTTCCCGATCGTGTCGCACAACGGGTTCGTGGAGATGAAGTTCATCGAGTTCAACATCGCCAAGCCGGCCTTCGATGTGCGCGAGTGCCAGCAGCGGGGTCTGACCTTCGCGGCCGCCGTGCGCGCCAAGCTGCAGATGATCATCTATGACCGCGAGGCGCATCCCGCCAAGGTGGTCAAGGAGATCAAGGAGCAGGAGGTCTACATGGGCGAGGTGCCCCTGATGACCGACTACGGCTCGTTCATCGTCAACGGCACCGAGCGCGTCATCGTCTCCCAGCTGCACCGTTCGCCGGGCGTGTTCTTCGAACACGACAAGGGCAAGACCCACAGCTCGGGCAAGCTGCTGTTCAGCGCCCGCATCATCCCCTACCGCGGTTCCTGGCTGGACTTCGAATTCGATCCGAAGGACATCCTGTACTTCCGCGTCGACCGCCGTCGCAAGATGCCGGTCACCATCCTGCTCAAGGCCATCGGCCTGAACCCCGAGCAGATCCTGGCGCACTTCTTCAAGAACGACACCTTCCGCCTGATGGATTCGGGCGCGCAGATGGAGTTCGTGCCCGAGCGCCTGAAGGGCGAGGTGGCCCGCTTCGACATCACCGACAAGGACGGCAACGTCATCGTCGAGAAGGACAAGCGCATCACCGCCCGCCACGTGCGCCAGCTGGAGCAGACCGGCACCCAGTTCGTCTCGGTGCCCGAGGACTTCCTGGTGGGTCGCGTGGTGGCCCGCAACATGGTGGACGCCGACACCGGCGAGATCATCGCCAAGGCCAATGACGAGCTGACCGAATCGCTGCTGAAGAAGCTGCGCTCGGCGGGCGTCAAGGACCTGCAGTGCATCTTCACCAACGAGCTGGACCAGGGCGGCTACATCAGCCAGACCCTGTCGCTGGACGAGACCGTCGACCAGCTGGCCGCGCGCGTGGCGATCTACCGCATGATGCGCCCTGGCGAGCCGCCGACCGAGGACGCCGTCGAGGCCCTGTTCAACCGCCTGTTCTACAGTGCCGACACCTATGACCTGTCGCGCGTGGGCCGGATGAAGTTCAACGCCCGCGTGGGCCGCGACACGCCTGAAGGCGCGATGACCCTGTCCAACGAGGACATCCTCGACGTGGTCAAGATCCTGGTCGAGCTGCGCAACGGCCGTGGCGAGGTGGACGACATCGACCACCTGGGCAACCGCCGTGTGCGTTGCGTGGGCGAACTGGCCGAGAACCAGTACCGCTCGGGCCTGGCCCGCATCGAGAAGGCCGTGAAGGAGCGTCTGGGCCAGGCCGAGACCGAAGCCCTGATGCCGCACGACCTGATCAACTCCAAGCCGATTTCCGCGGCCCTCAAGGAGTTCTTTGGTGCGTCGCAGCTGTCCCAGTTCATGGACCAGACCAACCCCCTGTCCGAGATCACGCACAAGCGTCGTGTCTCGGCCCTGGGCCCGGGCGGTCTGACCCGCGAGCGCGCCGGCTTCGAAGTCCGTGACGTGCACCCGACCCACTACGGCCGCGTGTGCCCGATCGAGACGCCGGAAGGCCCGAACATCGGCCTGATCAACTCGCTGGCCCTGTACGCCCGCCTGAACGAATACGGCTTCCTGGAGACGCCGTACCGTCGCGTGGTGGACGGCAAGGTGACCGACCAGATCGACTACCTGTCGGCCATCGAGGAAGGCAAGTACGTGATCGCCCAGGCGAACGCGTCGCTGGACGAAGACGGCAAGCTGATCGACGAACTGGTGTCGGCCCGCGAGCGCGGCGAATCCGTGCTGCTGTCGCCCGAGCGCGTGCAGTACATGGACGTGGCGCCGGCGCAGATCGTCTCGGTGGCGGCCTCGCTGGTGCCCTTCCTGGAGCACGACGATGCGAACCGCGCGCTGATGGGCGCCAACATGTCGCGTCAGGCCGTGCCGGTGCTGCGCCCCGAGAAGCCGATGGTCGGCACGGGCGTCGAGCGCGTGGCCGCGGTCGACTCGGGCACCGTGGTGACCGCCCGCCGTGGCGGCGTGGTGGACTATGTCGACACCAACCGGGTGGTGATCCGCGTCAACGATGCGGAAACCGTCGCCGGTGAAGTCGGCGTGGACATCTACAACCTGATCAAGTACCAGCGTTCCAACCAGAACACCAACATCCACCAGCGCGCCATCGTCAAGCGTGGCGACAAGGTGGGTGCCGGTGACGTGCTGGCCGACGGCGCATCGACCGACCTGGGCGAACTCGCCCTGGGTCAGAACATGCTGATCGCCTTCATGCCCTGGAACGGCTACAACTTCGAAGACTCGATCCTGATCTCCGAACGCGTGGTGGCCGAAGACCGCTACACCTCGATCCACATCGAGGAACTGGTGGTCATGGCCCGCGACACCAAGCTGGGCTCCGAGGAAATCACCCGCGACATCCCGAACCTGTCCGAGCAGCAACTGGCTCGCCTGGACGAGTCCGGCATCGTCTACATCGGCGCGGAAGTGAACCCCGGCGACGTGCTGGTGGGCAAGGTGACCCCGAAGGGCGAAACCACCCTGACCCCGGAAGAGAAGCTGCTGCGCGCGATCTTCGGCGAGAAGGCGTCCGACGTGAAGGACACCTCGCTGCGGGTGGACCAGGGCACCCAGGGCACGGTCATCGACGTGCAGGTCTTCACCCGTGAAGGCATCCAGCGCGACAAGCGCGCCCAGCAGATCATCGACGACGAGCTCAAGCGCTTCCGCCTGGACCTGAACGACCAGCTGCGGATCGTCGAGGCCGACGCCTTCGACCGGATCAAGAAGCTGCTGGTCGGTTCGGTGGCCAACGGCGGCCCGCAGAAGCTGGCCAAGGGCACCGCCATCACCGAAGAATACCTGTCGGGCATCGACAAGTACCACTGGTTCGACGTGCGCCCGGCCGAGGAGGCGCTGGCCAACCAGCTCGAGTCGATCAAGAACGCGCTGGAACAGACCCGCCATGGCTTCGATCTGGCCTTCGAAGAGAAGCGCAAGAAGCTGACCCAAGGCGACGAGCTGCCGGCCGGCGTGCTGAAGATGGTCAAGGTCTACCTGGCCGTTAAGCGCCGCCTGCAGCCTGGCGACAAGATGGCCGGCCGTCACGGCAACAAGGGTGTGGTGTCCAAGATCGTGCCGGTCGAGGACATGCCCTACATGGCCGATGGCACGCCCGCCGACGTGGTGCTGAACCCGCTGGGCGTGCCCTCGCGGATGAACGTGGGTCAGGTGCTGGAAGTCCACCTGGGCTGGGCGGGCAAGGGCCTGGGCGAGCGCATCGGCGACATGCTGCAGCGTGAAGCCGCCGTGGCCGAGATCCGCCAGTTCATGGACAAGCTCTACAACAAGTCGGGCGGCAAGCAGGAGCATCTGGACGACCTGTCCGACGCCGAAGTGCTGGAGATGGCCCAGGAACTGACGAAGGGCGTGCCCTTCGCCAGCCCGGTCTTCGACGGCGCCGAGGAGAGCGAGATCCACCACATGCTGCAGCTGGCCTTCCCGGAAGACGTGGCTGCCAAGAAGGGCCTGACCGCCACGCGCACCCAGGCCTGGCTGTCCGACGGTCGCACCGGCGAACCCTTCGAGCGTCCGACGACCATCGGCTACATGCACTACCTGAAGCTGCATCACCTGGTGGACGACAAGATGCACGCCCGCTCGACTGGCCCGTACTCGCTCGTCACCCAGCAGCCGCTGGGCGGCAAGGCGCAGTTCGGTGGTCAGCGCTTCGGTGAAATGGAAGTGTGGGCCCTGGAAGCCTATGGCGCGGCTTACGTGCTGCAGGAAATGCTGACCGTGAAGTCCGACGACGTGAACGGCCGCACCAAGGTCTACGAAAACATCGTCAAGGGCGAACACGCCATCGACGCCGGCATGCCGGAATCGTTCAACGTTCTGGTCAAGGAAATCCGTTCGCTGGGTATCGACATGGAACTGGAGAAGGACTGAGCGCCTTGCGCGCCCTGTTGGTTTTCCATTCCCCCTGATCGATACACAGTCAACCTGGAGAAAGACACATGAAAGGCTTGCTGGACCTGTTCAAGCAGTTCACCCCCGACGAGCACTTCGACGCGATCAAGATCGGGCTGGCCTCGCCCGAAAAGATCCGCTCGTGGTCCTTCGGTGAGGTGAAGAAGCCCGAGACGATCAACTACCGCACGTTCAAGCCCGAGCGTGACGGTCTGTTCTGCGCCAAGATCTTCGGCCCGATCAAGGACTACGAGTGCCTGTGCGGCAAGTACAAGCGCCTGAAGCACCGTGGCGTGATCTGCGAGAAGTGCGGCGTTGAAGTCACCCAGACCAAGGTGCGTCGCGAGCGCATGGGTCACATCGACCTGGCCGCGCCCTGCGCCCACATCTGGTTCCTGAAGTCGCTGCCGTCGCGTCTGGGCCTGGTCCTGGACATGACGCTGCGCGACATCGAGCGCGTGCTGTACTTTGAAGCCTACGTGGTGGTGGACCCGGGCATGACCCCGCTGAAGAAGTTCAGCATCATGTCCGAGGACGACTACGACGCGAAGCGTCAGGAGTTCGGTGACGAGTTCATCGCGCTGATGGGTGCCGAAGGCATCCAGAAGCTGCTGGCCGACATGGACCTCGACGTCGAGATCGACCGCCTGCGCAACGACATGACCGGCAGCGAGCTGAAGGTCAAGAAGAACAGCAAGCGTCTGAAGGTCATGGAGGCCTTCAAGAAGTCGGGCATCAAGCCCGAGTGGATGATCATGACGGTGCTGCCGGTGCTGCCGCCGGACCTGCGTCCGCTGGTGCCGCTGGACGGTGGCCGTTTCGCCACCTCGGACCTGAACGACCTCTACCGTCGCGTCATCAACCGCAACAACCGTCTGGCCCGTCTGCTGGAGCTCAAGGCCCCTGAGATCATCGTGCGCAACGAAAAGCGCATGCTGCAGGAAGCCGTGGACAGCCTGCTGGACAACGGCCGCCGCGGCAAGGCCATGACCGGTGCGAACAAGCGTGCCCTCAAGTCGCTGGCCGACATGATCAAGGGCAAGAGCGGTCGCTTCCGTCAGAACCTGCTGGGCAAGCGCGTCGACTACTCCGGCCGTTCCGTCATCACCGTGGGCCCGACCCTCAAGCTGCACCAGTGCGGCCTGCCCAAGCTGATGGCCCTGGAGCTGTTCAAGCCCTTCATCTTCTCGCGTCTGGAGGCGATGGGCATCGCCACCACCATCAAGGCGGCGAAGAAGGAAGTGGAATCGGGCACGCCGGTGGTCTGGGACATCCTTGAAGAAGTCATCAAGGAACACCCGGTCATGCTGAACCGTGCCCCGACGCTGCACCGTCTGGGCATCCAGGCCTTCGAGCCGGTGCTGATCGAAGGCAAGGCCATCCAGCTGCACCCGCTGGTCTGCGCGGCCTTCAACGCCGACTTCGACGGTGACCAGATGGCCGTGCACGTGCCGCTGTCGATCGAAGCGCAGATGGAAGCCCGCGCCCTGATGCTGGCCTCCAACAACGTGCTGTTCCCGGCTTCGGGCGAGCCGTCCATCGTGCCGTCGCAAGACGTGGTGCTGGGCCTGTACTACTCGACCCGCGAGCGCACCAACGCCCGCGGCGAAGGCATGGTCTTCTCCGACACCGTGGAACTGCGCCGTGCGCTGGACTGCGGCGCCGTGGAGATCACTGCCAAGATCAGCGTGCGTCTGACCGAGTGGACCCGGGACGACAACGGTGAATTCCAGCCGCAGATCAAGCTGGTGGAAACCACCGTCGGCCGCGCGCTGCTGTCGGAAATCCTGCCCAAGGGCCTGCCCTTCTCCAACCTCAACAAGGCGCTGAAGAAGAAGGAGATCAGCAAGCTGATCAACACCTCCTTCCGCAAGTGCGGCCTGAAGGAAACCGTCGTCTTCGCCGACAAGCTGCTGCAGTCGGGCTTCCGCCTGGCCACCCGCGCTGGCATCTCGATCGCCATCGAGGACATGCTGGTGCCGCCGCAGAAGGTGGGCCTGATCGACCGCGCCGAGAAGGAAGTCAAGGAGATCGAGCAGCAATACGTCTCGGGTCTCGTGACCGCCGGCGAGCGCTACAACAAGGTCGTGGACATCTGGGGCAAGACCGGTGACGAGGTGGGCAAGGTCATGATGGGCCAGCTCTCCAAGGAAAAGGTCATCGACCGCAACGGCAAGGAAGTGGATCAGGAGTCCTTCAACTCCATCTACATGATGGCCGACTCGGGCGCCCGGGGTTCTGCCGCGCAGATCCGCCAGCTCGCCGGGATGCGGGGCCTGATGGCCAAGCCGGACGGCTCGATCATCGAGACCCCCATCACCGCGAACTTCCGCGAAGGTCTGAACGTTCTGCAGTACTTCATCTCCACCCACGGTGCCCGTAAGGGCCTGGCGGACACGGCGCTGAAGACCGCGAACTCCGGCTACCTGACCCGTCGTCTGGTGGACGTGACCCAGGATCTGGTGGTGACCGAGGACGATTGCGGCACCGAAGCCGGCTTCGCGATGCGCGCGCTGGTCGAAGGCGGTGAGGTCATCGAATCCCTGCGCGACCGCGTGCTGGGCCGCGTGACCGCCGTCGAAGTGGTGCACCCGGAAACCCAGCAGGTGCTGATCGAAGCCGGCACCATGCTGGACGAGGACACCCTGGACGCCATCGAGTCGGCCGGCGTGGACGAGATCAAGGTCCGCACCCCGCTGACCTGCGAGACCCGTTACGGTCTGTGCGCCAAGTGCTATGGCCGTGACCTGGGCCGCGGTGGTCTGGTCAACACCGGTGAGGCCGTGGGCGTGATCGCCGCGCAGTCCATCGGTGAGCCGGGCACGCAGCTGACCATGCGGACCTTCCACATCGGTGGTGCGGCCTCGCGCGCGGCCATCGCCTCCAGCGTCGACGCCAAGTCGGACGGCATCATCGGCTTCAACGCCACGATGCGTTACGTCACGAACGGCAAGGGCGAACTGGTGGTGATCTCGCGTTCCGGCGAAATCGTCATCACCGACCCGCACGGCCGTGAGCGCGAGCGCCACAAGGTGCCGTACGGCGCGATCCTGAACGTCAAGGCCGACCAGACCATCAAGGCCGGCACCATCCTGGGCAACTGGGACCCGCTGACCCGCCCGATCATCACGGAATTCGCCGGCAAGGCGAAGTTCGAGAACGTCGAGGAAGGCGTGACCGTGGCCAAGCAGGTGGACGAGGTCACCGGCCTGTCCACCCTGGTGGTGATCGACCCAAAGCGCCGCGGCGCCGCCAAGGTGGTGCGCCCGCAGGTCAAGCTGCTGGACGCCAATGGCCAGGAAGTGAAGATCCCGGGCACCGACCACTCGGTGACCATCGGCTTCCAGGTCGGCGCGCTGATCCAGATCCGCGACGGTCAGGACCTGGCCCCGGGTGAAGTGCTGGCCCGCATCCCGGTCGAAGGTCAGAAGACCCGTGACATCACCGGCGGTCTGCCGCGGGTGGCCGAGCTGTTCGAAGCCCGCTCGCCCAAGGACAAGGGCGCGCTGGCCGAGATCACCGGCACGGTGTCCTTCGGCAAGGAAACCAAGGGCAAGGTGCGTCTGCAGATCACCGACCCGGACGGCAAGGTCTGGGAAGAGCTGGTGCCCAAGGAAAAGAACATCCTGGTGCACGAAGGCCAGGTGGTGAACCGCGGCGAACTGATCGTCGACGGCGCGGCTGATCCGCAGGACATCCTGCGTCTGCTGGGTGTCGAGGAACTGGCCCGCTACATCGTCGACGAAGTGCAGGACGTCTACCGTCTGCAGGGCGTGAAGATCAACGACAAGCACATCGAGGTGATCGTTCGCCAGATGCTGCGCCGCGTGCAGATCGTCAACCCGGGCGACTCGTCCTACATCGCCGGCGAGCAGGTCGAGCGCTCGGAGCTGTTCATCACCAACGAGAAGCTGCGTGGCGAGGACAAGATCCCCGCGACCTATGCCGACGTGCTGCTGGGCATCACCAAGGCGTCCCTGTCGACCGACTCGTTCATCTCCGCGGCCTCCTTCCAGGAGACCACCCGCGTGCTGACCGAAGCGGCCATCATGGGCAAGCGCGACGAGCTGCGTGGCCTGAAGGAAAACGTGATCGTGGGTCGCCTGATCCCGGCCGGTACCGGCATGGCCTTCCACCAGGCCCGCAAGGCCAAGGAAGAGATGGACGAGACCGAGCGTCGCGCCATCGCCCTGCAGGAAGCCGAGGAACTGGCCTCGGCCCAGCTGGCCAGCCTGGATGCCGCCTCCGGCACCGAGCCGAGCGCCGACTGACCGACCGTCGCTCCATCATGCAAAAGGCGCCCCTCGGGGCGCCTTTTTTCATGGCCTCTCAGGCCCGTCGAGGAACGGGCACCGGGATGCTCACTTCGCGGGGGCGTTCTTCACATAGGTGTCGAACCAGTCCAGCATGTCGTGCACCAGTTGCTCGTTGGACTCCAGGGCCGTGTACCAGTGCGGCTCATGCGGCAGCATCAGGAGCCGGGTGGTGCCGCCGTTGCCGCGGATGGCCTGGTAGAGCTTGAGCGACTGGATGGGCTCGGTGCCGGGGTTGGCATCGTCCTCGCCGTGCACCAGCAGCAGCGGCTTCTTCAGGGTGTCGGCCGAGAAGAAGGGCGAGGCCTGCAGGTAGACGTCCCGCACCTGCCACACCGAGCGCCGCTCGTTCTGGAAGCCGAAAGGCGTCAGCGTCTTGTTGTACGAGCCACTGGAGGCCACGCCGGCCCGGAAGAGGTCGGTGTGAGCCAGCAGGTTGGCCGTCATCAGCGCGCCATGGCTGTGGCCGGTGACGCCGATGCGATTGCGGTCCACCACGCCCATCGCCACGGCCTTGTCCACCGCGGCCTGCGCGTCGGCCGTGAGCTGCTGCAGGTAGGTGTCGTAGGCCGTCTTGGGGTCGCCCACGATGGGGAAGCTGGCGTTGTCGATGATGGCGTAGCCGGCCAGCAGCAGCAGGCGGTAGTAGGGCAGCCGCGTGAAGGTGTTCTGGCTGCCGGTGACCTGGCCGGCCTGTGCGCTGCTGGCGAAGTCCATCGGGTAGGCATAGAGCACCGCCGGCAGGCGGGTCCCGGCCTGGTAGCCCGGCGGCGTGTAGAGCGTGAAGGACAGGTCCACGCCATCGGCGCGCTTGTAGCTCACCAGCTGCTTGCGGATCTGCCGCACCTCGGGGGTGGGGTCGGGCACGTGGGTGAGCTGCTGGCCGGCGCTGGCGTAGCGGGCTTCGCCCTCGGCGGCCTCCGGTCGGGGTGCGCCCAGCGAGCGCAGGAAGGCGTTGGGCGGATCCATGACCGACTGGCGCCACGACAGGAAGCGTCCGGCCTGGGCCGTGAAGCCCAGGAACACGTCATAGTCGTCCGTGCCGCTGCGGAACAGCCGCTCGGTCTTCAGCGAGCCCAGGTCCAGCTTGTCCAGGAAGGGGCGGTCCCCCTGCGGCGAGGCGCCGCGGCCCCGCAGGAACACCGCGTCACCCTCCATGCGCACCGCGTAGGCGCCGTTGGGCAGCACCTGGTAGACGAAATCGCCCGGGCGCTTGTACTGCTCGTCGGAGGACAGGTCCCACAGCACGCGGCCGGGCAGGCCGGGCTGGTCGACGTCGACGATGCGGGTGGTCTGCCAGTGCCGGTTCTCGTCGACCTCGGTCAGGAAGCTGACATCACGCCGTGGCGTCCAGGCGAAGCCGGCAAAGCGCTGTCGTGTCCGCCCGATCTCGGTGGGCTGGCCGCTGAAGGGGGCGGCCCAACGCATCAGACGGTCGCGCTCGGGCACGTCCACGTTCCAGTCGCCCTTGTCCAGTGCCTCGGACCAGACCAGGGTGGCGGGTTCGGTGGCGCGCCAGTCGAAGTTGATCGGGCCCTCAGGCACGCCGTGCACCGGCACCCGGTCGGCCAGGGGCTGGCGGGCGATCGTCTGGGTCTGGCCGGTGCCCAGGTCCAGCACGGCCACGTCGTGGGCGAAACGCTCGTAGGTGACGGCGTGCGAGTAGGGCGGCTGGAGCGCCTCGGTCAGCACATGCAATCCGTCCGGCGCGCCGTTCACCTCGGTGTAGAGGGCGGGGCGGCCCACGGCACGCACCCGGCCGCTCGCGGCATCCACCACCGCCAGCTGCGAGCTGCCGTAATAGGCGAAGCGCGCTTCGTCCAGCGCGTTGCGCAGCGTGTCACGGGCTTCGTAGGTGCTGCTCACCCCCTTGCCGCCCAGCGACTGCTGGATGTCCGGGCCGATGGCGGCGGCGGTCTCGGCCGGGGGGCGGCCCTGCCCATCGGGCACCTTCTTGACCAGCAAGGTCTTGCTGCCTTGCAGCCATTGCACCGTGGCCCCGAAGATCGGGTTGAGCGCCAGATGGGGAATCTGCCGGATCTGACCGGTGGCGGCGTCGCCCAGCCACAGCTCCACCGCGCTGGCGGTGACGTTCTGGAAGGCAAAGCGCTGCCCGTCAGGTGACCACAAGGCGGGCGAAGGGCAGGCGCCGGCCGGCAGCGGCACCCGGGTCTCGCGGCCGCTGGCGATGTCCACCAGCGTGAAGTCGGCCACGCAGGCCGGGATGCCATAGCCCGCGGGGGTGTCGTGGCGGCTGCGGTTGGCCGGCTCCAGGCGCACGCCCGCGAGCTTGTAGAACGGGCGGGCGACCCGCTCGATGGAAGGATAGGTCTGCGACGTGGTCAGCAGCAGGCGCCGGCCGGAGGGGTCCACGCTGGGGGAGGGCGGCGGGGGGGCCTTCAGGACCTTGAGCAGCTGTTCGGGCGGGGTGTCGTACCCCGCGTGGGCCGAGGCGCCGACCAGCGCCGCGGCGCTCAGCAGGAGCAGGGGGGTGAACCGGAGAGGCCGGTGGAGATGCATGGTGGTGTTCTCTCGTGGATGAACGGGGGGGCGGGGCGGGTGGGCCCCTGCCGCGCGACTCTAGCGCACCCCTCGACCCTGCGTGCGCTGTGGCCCGGTCAGTGGCCTGCTGCCGGGATGGGCGCCTGCCAGAGGTCGGGAGGAAGGACCTGCACGCCGCCTTGACGCAGGCAGCGCCGGGCCAGCTTCAGCACGGCCTTGTCCCGGCTCACCAGCCAGCGGGCGCCGTGGGTGAGCGCCAGGTCGATGAACTTCTGGTCGTCCCGGTCCCGGCAGCGGGGCCAGTCGCCCAGCGGGGCGGTGGGGGCGGGCCGGATGTCAGCCCAGCGGTCGAAGGCCGCCAGCACCTCGGCCGGAGCGACGGCCCAGCGGCCGGCAATGCCCCGGCTCAGCACGTGGGCCAGTTCGTCCCGCATGGCGGGCGTGGCGATCCAGCGCCAAGCGCCGGCCTGCAGCCCGGTCAGC
>NZ_BADL01000073.1 GCF_000333615.1 Ideonella sp. B508-1
CAGCAAGAACCCNGACGATCCCCGGCGCTTCCAGGCAAGCGGGTGGTGATCCAACGCCTGGTCTATGCTCGCCCCTCGGTGGCCTACAAGTTCTCCGACGAGCTCAGCGTCGGCCTGTCCATTCCCATCGCCCACCAGGGCTTTGCGCTGGACACCGACATGCGCTTTCCCAACAAGCTGATCGGCATCTTCGGCAAGCTGCAGGACGCCTGGTGCGGCGACAACGGCAACCCGCTGGACGTGTTCGGCTTCGGCATTTGCGGCGGTGGCAAGGAAGGGCGGCTGAACCCCTACACCACGGCCGGGTCCATGCGCTTCGAGGCCACCTCGCCGGCCGATCCCACCTTCAACCTCGGCGTGCTGTGGGAGCCGACCGACTGGTTCGGCCTGGGCGCGGTGTACCAGAGCGGGTCACGCACCGTGCTGACCGGACGCTACAACTTCCACGCCGAGCCCATGTTCCGCAAGCTGGTGGAAGGCATGTACTCGTCGCTGCAAGGCCCCATCGTTGCCGCCACGCTGGGCTTCCCGACCAGCATCCCGGAAGAGCAGTCCGGCAACATGACGCTGGTGTTGCCCTATCCGCCGCACGCGCAGCTGGGGGTCAAGCTCAAGCCGGTGGAGCGCCTGCAGCTCAACGTGGACGCCAACTGGACCGACTGGGGTCAGTGGAACCAGCTGACCTTCCAGTTCGACCAGCAGGTGCGCTTTCTCCAGATGGCGCGCCTGTTCGGCCAGGCCGATGCGAGCAAGCTGGTCATCCCCCGTGGCTACCGCAGCAATGTGCACTTCGGCTACGGCGCGGAGATCGAGGTGATGCACGGCCTGAAGCTGCGCCTGGGCTACGAGCCGCGCAAGAGCTCCATCCCGCAGGACAAGATCGACCTGATCGCGCCCCTGCCCGACATGAAGGTGCGCAGCCTGGGCCTGAACTGGACCACCGAGGACGGCACGCAGCTGATCATGGCGGCCAGCCTGGCCAAGGGCAGCTACAAGGTGTCGGCCGACGGCAGCTGCAACCTCAACTGCACCAACTTCTTCAACGTCATCTACAACCCGTACGCCGGACTGGACGTGTCCGGCGAGACCCGCCTGCGCTATTTCGGCGTGAGCGTCACCCGGCCGTTCTGACCCTGTCGGCGCGGCTGTTCTTTCCTGCAGTGCATCCATGTTCCTGACGCAGTTCTCCTCTTCCCTGGTCTTGTCTCGACGCGTGGGCGGCGCCCTGGCCCTGACGGGTCTGTCCCTGCTGATGGTGCCGGCCAGCCAGGCCGCGCCGACCGGTGGCGCGGCTTCGGCCCCGGCCGGCGCCGCGGCACCGATTTCGCCGGCCAAGCAGGCCCTGATCGACAAGCTGCTGACCCTGTGGCATCCGGAGCAGGTGACCCAGATGATGGTCAACCGGCCGGCCGCCGAGGCGGTGCAGCACAGCCGCATCGCCCTGCAGGGGCGGGTGAGCGCGGACAAGCTCGAGTCGACGATGAAGGGCATCTCGGAAGATGCCAAGGCTTATGTGGACGCGGCCACGCCGCTGGCCGAGGCCGCCGGCCAGCAGGCCGTCCGCAGCACGGCGGTGCCGATGCTGGCCGAGCAGTTCAGCGAGGAGGAACTCAAGGCCCTGATCGCGCTGCTCGAGTCGCCGGTCCGGCAGAAGTTCGAGAAGGCCGCGCCGGACATCGAAGGGGCGGTGGGCGCCGAGGTGGCGCGCCGCGCCGGTCCGGCCATCCAGCCGCAGCTCGACAAGATGAAGCAGGAGGTGGCCGGCAAGCTGCGGGCCGCGGCGATGACGCGCTGAGGCCGGCTGCGCGGCAAGGCCATCGCGCGCCGCGCTCGCTCAGCGCCGGTCCGGCACGGACTCAGTGGGGGCTGGCGGGCGGCACGAAGAAGGCCAGCGGCAGGCCGACCACCGGGATCACCGCCGGCATCACATAGACCAGCAAGGGCAGGGCCGTCACCCGCTGGGCGTTGGCCAGCTGGGTCTGCAGGGCCATGCCGGCGCTGAACTGTTGCAGCGCGGCGGCTTGCCGGTCGGCCAACTGCTGGCCATCGCGGGAGGTCGCGACCGGGCTGGCGACCAGCGCGGCCGTTGACCAATCGCCCGTCGACAGGGGCAGGCGGTCCAGCCGGCGGCTTGCCCCTCGGCCAGGGCGTTGTCGCCCAGGGG
>NZ_BADL01000072.1 GCF_000333615.1 Ideonella sp. B508-1
AGCGCGCGGGGATGTCGATGCGGATGCGTCGCCGTTCCTGACCAGACCGATGGTGCCGCCGGCCGCCGCTTCGGGCGAGCAGTGGCCGATCGACAGGCCCGACGTGCCACCCGAGAAGCGGCCATCGGTCAGCAGGGCGCAGGCCTTGCCCAGGCCCTTGGACTTGATGTAGCTGGTCGGGTAGAGCATCTCCTGCATGCCCGGGCCGCCCTTGGGGCCCTCGTAGCGCACGATGACCACGTCACCGGCCTTCACCTGGTCGTTCAGGATGTGCTCGACCGCCTCGTCCTGGCTCTCGACCACATGGGCCGGGCCTTCGAAGACCAGCAGGCTGTCGTCCACACCGGCGGTCTTCACCACGCAGCCGTCCAGGGCGATGTTGCCGCGCAGCACCGCCAGACCGCCTTCCTTGGAGAAGGCATGCTCGTAGGAGCGGATGCAGCCTTCGGCGCGGTCCAGGTCCAGGCTCGGCCAGCGGGTGTTCTGGCTGAAGGCGACCTGGGTCGGGATACCGGCCGGGCCGGCCTTGTAGAAGGTTCTGACCGCCTCGTCCTGCGTGACCGCGATGTCCCATTGCGCCAGTGCGTCGCCCATGGTCTTGGCGTGGACGGTGGGGGCATCGGTGTGCAGCTTGCCGGCGCGGGCCAGTTCACCCAGGATGGCCATGATGCCGCCGGCGCGGTGCACATCCTCGATGTGGTACTTGTTGGTGTTGGGCGCCACCTTGCACAGCTGGGGCACCTCGCGCGAGAGGCGGTCGATGTCGGCCATGTCGAAGGCGATGCCGGCCTCCTGGGCGGTGGCCAGGATGTGCAGGATGGTGTTGGTGGAGCCGCCCATGGCGATGTCCAACGTCATCGCGTTCTCGAAGGCCTTCTTGCCGATGCTGCGGGGCAGCACGGACTCGTCGTCCTGCTCGTAATAGCGCTGGCACAGCTCGACGGCCAGACGGCCGGCGCGCAGGAAGAGCTGTTCGCGGTCCGCATGCGTGGCCACCACCGTGCCATTGCCCGGCAGCGAAAGGCCCAGGGCCTCGGTCAGGCAGTTCATCGAGTTGGCGGTGAACATGCCCGAGCAACTGCCGCAGGTGGGACAGGCCGAGCGCTCGACCTCGGCCACCTCGGCGTCGCTGACCTTGCTGTCGGCGGCCATCACCATGGCGTCGATCAGGTCGAGCTTCTTGATCTGGATGGTGGAGGTGCCGGGCACGGCCAGCTTGACCTTGCCGGCCTCCATCGGGCCGCCCGAGACGAAGACCACCGGGATGTTCAGGCGCATCGCGGCCATCAGCATCCCCGGGGTGATCTTGTCGCAGTTGGAGATGCACACCAGCGCGTCGGCGCAGTGGGCGTTGACCATGTACTCCACCGAGTCGGCAATGATGTCCCGGCTGGGCAAAGAGTACAGCATGCCGTCATGGCCCATGGCGATGCCGTCGTCCACCGCGATGGTGTTGAATTCCTTGGCCACGCCGCCAGCGCGCTCGATCTCGCGGGCCACCAGCTGCCCCAGGTCCTTCAGGTGCACGTGGCCGGGCACGAACTGGGTGAAGGAGTTGGCGATGGCGATGATGGGCTTGCTGAAGTCGCCGTCCTGCATGCCGGTGGCACGCCAGAGGGAACGGGCGCCGGCCATGTTGCGGCCAGCGGTGGAGGTCTTGGAACGGTAGGCGGGCATGTGCGGTGACGCTTGATGGCGTTTGTAGGGCGCTCGGAAGGCAAAAGCGGTCGGGCTGCGGGCAGGGACACCCCCAGCCGTCGCATTTTCGCGCAGCCGGGACGCTTATGATGCCGCCCCATGCTGATTCACCCGCAGTTCAACCCGATCGCGCTCGACCTGACGCGTTTTGGCATCCCTGTCCAGATCCACTGGTATGGCATCACCTACCTCGTGGCTTTTGGCCTGTTTCTCTGGCTGGCCCGGTTGCGGGTGCGCAAGCCCTGGTTCGCCAACGCCCGCTGGACGGCGCGGGACGTGGAGGACTTGCTGTTCTTCGGCGTGCTTGGCGTGGTGCTGGGCGGCCCCTGGGCTATGTGCTGTTCTACAAGCCCGGCTTTCTACTGTTCCATCCGCTGGAGATCTTCTCGGTCTGGAAGGGCGGCATGTCCTTCCACGGCGGCCTGCTGGGGGTGGCGGTGGCCATGGCCCTGTTCGCCTGGTTGCGCAAACGTTCTTTCTGGGACGTGACCGACCTGATCGCGCCCTGCGTGCCCACCGGCCTGGCCAGCGGGCGCATCGGCAACTTCATCAACGGCGAACTCTGGGGGCGCTTTGCCGACCCCTCGCTGCCCTGGGGCATGGTGTTCCCGCAGTCGGGCTCGCCGCTGCCCCGTCATCCCTCCCAACTGTACGAGTTCGGCATGGAGGGGCTGCTGCTCTTCATGCTGCTGTGGTGGTACGGCAGCAAGCCGCGCTGGGCCGGGCAGGTGTCGGGGGCCTTCCTGATGGGCTATGGCTGCTTTCGCTTCATCGCCGAGTACTTCCGCGAGCCCGATGCCTTCCTGCGTGACCTGCCGGCCACCACAGGGCTGAGCATGGGCCAGTGGCTGTGCGTGCCGATGATCGTCGGCGGCGCCCTGGTCTGGGCCTGGGCCAGCCGCCGTGCGCGGCCGATCGGCGCCAGCGCAGGAGCCCAGGCATGAGACAGATTTTCCTGGACACGGAAACCACCGGCCTGTCGCCCGACAGCGGTGACCGCATCGTCGAAATCGGCTGCGTGGAGATGTTCAACCGGCGGCTGACCGGCAACAACCGCCACTTCTACCTGAACCCCGAGCGCAAGAACAACGAGGAGGCGGTGCGGGTGCACGGCCTGACCGACGAGTTCCTGGCCGACAAGCCCCTGTTCTCGGCGGTGGCGGACGACCTGATCGCCTACTGGGCCGGGGCCGAGATCATCATCCACAACGCAGCCTTCGACGTGGGCTTTCTGGATGCCGAGCTCAAGCGCATCGGCAAGCCGCTGTTCCATGCCCACGTCGCCTCGGTCACCGACTCGCTGTTGATGGCTCGGGACATGTTCCCCGGCAAGAGCAACTCGCTGGATGCGCTGTGCAAGCGCCTGGAGGTGGACAACTCCAGCCGGACGCTGCACGGCGCCTTGCTGGACGCGGAGTTGCTGGCCGAGGTCTACATCCGCATGACCCGCGGACAGGGCAGCCTGGTGATCGATGCCAGCGAGGGAGGGGATGGCCCGACGCTGGAGCTGGGTTCCCAGGACCTGTCGAGCTTTGACCTGCCGCTGGTGGCCGTGGCCGAGGCTGAACTGGCCGCCCATGCCCAAGTGATGAAGTCCATCGACAAAACCGGCGAAGTGCTTGCCCTGTGGGAAAAGGCCATGGCATAATGGCAGACTTTCCCGGGAACGACTTCTTGTTGAAGTGGTGACAACCGGGCGGTTAGCTCAGCGGTAGAGCACTGCCTTCACACGGCAGGGGTCGCAGGTTCGAACCCTGCACCGCCCACCAGTTTCACTTCAGCCAGACCCGCAGACCGGGCGGTTAGCTCAGCGGTAGAGCACTGCCTTCACACGGCAGGGGTCGCAGGTTCGAACCCTGCACCGCCCACCAAGTCTCCAGTCTTTCAGCGCACCCCGCAGCCTCAGGCTCCGGGGTGTTCTTGTTTCTGGGGCTCAGCCGGCCAGCACCTGCTCCACACCCTGCGCCAGCAGCGGCGCCACCGGGATGGCATTGCTGGCATGGGGCACACAGTCGCTGCTCCAGACATGGCGCACGCCGGCCGCCGCCAGCTCGGCCATGGCCTCACCGACGAACAGGCCATGGGTGACGGCCACGTCCACCGAGGCCGCACCGGCGGCCAGGGCCAGCCGGGCCGCAGCCACCAGGGTGCGGCCGGTGCTGGCCATGTCGTCGATCAGCACCACCGCGCGGCCGTGGACATCGATCCCGTCGGGCAGGCGCACCGTGACGTCCCGGTCGCCGTGGCGTTCCTTCAGGCACCAGGCACCTTCGCAGCCGGAGGCCGAGGCGGCTTCCCGCACCCATTGCTCGGCCTCACCGTCCGGGCCCAGCAGCAGGGGCTGCGCCACATGCTGGCAGACCCATGGGCCCAGCAGGCCGGCGGCCGACAGCGAGACCGCGCGGCAGCCCGGCATCACCTCGTCCAGCGAGGCGATGCGGTGCAGATGCGGGTCCACGGTGACCAGGCCGTCGAAACGGCTGGCCAGCAGGCTGGCGATGTGGCGCTGGCTCACCGCCTCGCCGGGGTGGAAGGCGATGTCCTGGCGCATGTAGGCCAGGTAGGGGCAGACCAGCAGCACGCGCTCGGCGCCCAGCGCCCGCGCGGCCGGGCCGCTGATCAGCAGCTCCACCAGCTTCTCGTTGGGCTGGTGCAGGCTGCGGTACAGCAGCACCGTGCTCTGCAGCGGCGTGGGCAGGGTCAGTTTGAGTTCACCGTCAGGAAAGCGGTGGCGCTCGATGTGGCGCAAGGGCAGCCGCAGGGCCGTGGCCAGGGCCTGGGCGGGCGCCTGTTCGTCCTGGAAGGCCAGGACGGCGGTGGCGGCGGGCCAGCGCGGGCTCATGCCGCCCCCACGGTGTAGCCGTTGTCGCGTCCGGAGCGGTCGCGAGCGAAGGCCAGGTCCGCCGGGTNCTGGGCG